>CADBKG010000010.1 GCA_902795215.1 uncultured Erysipelotrichaceae bacterium
GCTAGAATATTTTTAATTAATGGCATTATAAAAGAATGATTTTCATCATCCTTCTACTTTGTATCTTTATTCTTTACCAACACTATTTGACAAAGAACCGAATTGATATCTATTAGTGAATTGAAGCAAAGTTCAATTAAATTCTTTAATGGTGGAGCCGAGGAGATTTGAACTCCTGTCCAAGATAGATTTGTAAATAACGTCTACAAGTTTAGTTAGAATTGTAGTTTTCGCCTTGTTAATATGGGATCTAACACCCTTTAACAAAGTTATCCTTTAAAATTCATTTATTACCCAAGGAAAATAATAAATATAACTAAGTAAGATAAGTCCCTAGATTAAAGCCTTAGTAACCTTAAAAAGGAACGCACTCATGTCCTATACTAGGCAAAAGCAAGTGCATTAACGCTATATGCGTTAGATTTTTTGTCATTTAATTTTAATTTTGTCCGTTAAGATGGACTTCTACTTGCAGTTAAGTCAAATTGCTACCCTGTCGAAACCAAAAACGGCCCCGAATTACTAGATAAATTTCTAGTAAGGAAATTATCTCATAAATTCTTTTATTTATCAACTATAAATGATGTTTTAATGTACATTTATAATTATTTAATATTTCAACTACTTTTCTGTCTTCTATTTCTTTGTTTACAACATTTAACAAATCATGGAGCTCTGAAACACATTTAATGTTTTCTTTAACTTCAGGTAAATCAGGGTTTAAACCCATATTGGCATTCTCCGCTGATAAACTAAAAATATAACTAGATATTTGATATTTTAATACACTTAATCTTTCTTCTGTTAATGATCGGATATATTCAGGATTTTTGACAATTGTTTTTAGTGCATTTATTTCACCTTTTTTAAGTATTCTGTGCGCTGATTTCCAAATGCTTATTATTACATTGTCATTAATATCTTCTTTTATACTATTTATGAATTCTGCTCTAGAATCGTAATTCATATCTTTAAGTATAAAAATACTCTCTTTTAATTCCATAAAAAAACTCCTTTCAACAAGGAGTATATTAACATAAACTTAAAATTATTACAACTTATTTGTTTAATCTTTCTAAATCTCTTTGTTTAATAGTTTCTCTTTTATCATATAATTTTTTACCTCTAGCAAGACCTATTAATACTTTAGCTTTGTTATTTTTAAAATACAATTTTAAAGGAACTAATGTATATCCTTTTTCCTTCATTTTTGTATCTAACTTTTTGATTTCCTCTTTATGTAGTAATAATTTTCTGTTTCTTCTTTCATCTTTATTAAAATACGTTCCATCTTTATATGGGGCAATATACATATTTATAATAAATGCTTCATTATTTCTAATTATTACATATGAATCATTGAAATTAGCACTACCATTTCTTATAGATTTTATTTCAGTGCCTGATAATGCTATTCCAGCTTCTATTTCTTTATCAATAAAATAATTAAATCTAGCTTTCCTGTTTATTATTTCCATCTTTTGTCTCCTCGATTAATTCAAAGTCGATAGTTTTGTTAGTTTTATTAGCGCTTTCAACTCTGATTTTAACTTTATCACCGAGGCGATACATTTTTTTAGTTTTATCGCCTACAATAGCCATTATATCACTATTATAGTTATAGTAATCCCCTTTTAATGTGCTTATATGAACAAGTCCTTCAACTAAATTATCAAGTTCTACAAACATACCAAAGTTTGTTAATCCTGATATTTTACCTTCATATTCTTCACCGATATGTGCTTCCATATATTCAGCCATCTTCATATCATCAACTTCTCTTTCAGCTTCAACAGCTTTTTGTTCTCTTTCTGAAGATTGTTCAGCAATATCTATAAGTTTTTTCTCTAAAATATTTACACTTTCACCATCTATTTCGTGATTAAATAAATATTTTCTAAGTAGTCTATGAACTTCTAAATCTGGATATCTTCTTATTGGACTTGTAAAGTGTGTATAACACTTGCTACCAAGGCCAAAATGTCCAATGTTTTCTTCTGTATATTTCGCTTTTTTCATACTTCTAAGAAGTTTAGTAGAAAGCATTTCAAATTCTGGTTTATCTTCTACTTGTTTAAGAATTTGTTGCATCTTTATTGGAGTAATTTCATTAAAATTACCTATTAAATTATAGCCAAGCAATGACATCAAATTCATAAACTCTTCTATTTTTTTAGGGTCTGGTTCATCATGAGTACGATATATAAATGGTAATTCCATATTACTTATTGCACCTGCGACTGTTTCATTCGCTGCAATCATGAATGCTTCAATTAGTTTTTCACCATCATCTTGTACTCTTCTTTGAATATCAATTGCCCTACCATTTTCATCACAAATTATTTTGGCTTCATCAATATTAAAGTTTATATAACCTCGTGATTCCATTTTCTTTCTAAGTAATTTTGCAAGCTCATTCATTTTAATTAAAGTATCTTTAAAAGGCTCATATCCTTCTTCGACAATTCCTTCTTTTAAAAGTTTATTTACGCTTGTATAATTCATTTTCTTTTTAGACTTAATATATGATGGAAAAATATTATAATCTATAATCTTACCTTTACGATCTATTTCCATTTCACAACTTTCAGTAAGTCTAATAACATTTTCATTTAATGAACATATACCGTTAGACAATTTATGAGGGAGCATAGGTATTACTGTATCTGCAAGATATGAACTTGTACCACGTGAGAGTGCATCTTCATTTAAAGCCATACCTTCTTGTACATAATGACTAACATCTGCTATATGTACTCCAAGGATATAGTTTCCATTTTTTTCTTCTAAACTTATTGCATCATCGATATCCTTAGTATCTACACCATCTATAGTAAATATTTCTTTTTCTGTTAAGTCTCTTCTTCCTTCTAATTCTTTTGGATTTACTTCTGTTTCAATTTCTTCAGCTTCTTGCATAGCTTTATCACTAAATTCAGGATAAATTTCGTGTTTGTAGGCAATTGTTAAAATATCTACTCCCGCATCATCTTTATGACCTATAATATTACTAACTCTTGCTAAATAATAGTTTTTAGTTTTTTCTTTAATTACATTAACAAGTACAACTGTTCCTTCTACGCAATTTTTTGCACTATTTGGTTCGATTTCTATAGTAATATTTCTTTTATCTTCTAGAAGCATAAAAGGCTTACCATGTATATATTTTATTTGGCCAACTAGGTTATTTAAATTTCTTTTTACAATTTTTAAAACTCTACCTTCAAGTTTAGGAGTTCTATTAGTTATTTCAACTATAACCATATCTCCATCGATAGCACCATTAAGCATATCTTTCTCAATATGAATATCATCCCCTGGCAAAAGCAAAAAACCAAATCCCTTTGGATTTACATCTATTTCACCTATTTCTATATCTTGGCAGTTTTCAAATAAAATATATTTTTCTTTTTTAGTATAATAAAGTTCAAAATTTTGTACCATTTCATTAAGTATTTTTTGAACTTCATTTATCTCATTAGGATTTAAATTACCTAATTTAGAAACTAATTCTTCTGTACTTATGGCATTAAACTCTTTTTTTAATATTTCAAGTACTCTTTCTTTCATAGTATCACACGCCTTTACTTTTCAACATATTAATTATACCTCATTTTATCAAAAAAAAATACACAAAATTGTGTACTTATTTATTAGGCTGTAAACATTATTAAAAATGCTAATATCATAAATGCCGCTCCACAGACTGCAGTAACTCTACTAATTAGTAGTTCTACTCCTCTTTCTTTTTGAGCTTGAAATAACTCTGCATTTCCACCTGTAATAATTTGCCCAGCATCGCTGGCTTTATTGCTTTGTAAAAGCACAAGTGCTATTAATACTACTGATAATATAAGTAATGCTGTTTCCATATAATTCACCTCTAGACAAGTATCATTGTAACATAAGTACTAATCAAATGCAAATAATTATTGGTTATTTAAATCATTTTTATCATCATTAATTCTAGGTGTAAGAGCTTTTCTTTCAGGAAGAACTCTTTCTACTTTAGGTTCATATTTAATAAATCTACTTGCTATTAAACAACCAAGACCAAACAAAGCAAGTATAATCAACACTATTTTCTTTTTAAATAAAATAATTAACCATCCTAAATAACTGATTTTAGCAAAAACTCTACCAATAACCTTACTATTTTCTATAGGTTCTGAGTCTTTTGAACAAGTATTACATCTTGTAGTTATAGATATAGAATCTTTATACATTACATTACTAATAACATATTTATCTTTATTATTTATATATAGAACCTTATCTCCCATATCATATTCTAAGTTTCTATTTATAATTGCAATGTCTCCCTTTTGAAAGTCTGTAACCATGGATTTATCTTTAACTATAACAAACGTATAATTAAATATTTCAAAATTATCTTTAAGCATAATTTTCATTTCAACAAAGGCAATACCATAAAATACTAGAAGCATGACAAGAATTGTAAGTAATACGTTACCAAGAGTATTTAATATTCTTCTCATAATTTCACCTTAAATTACTTTTTCCTGTTAAATTATCCTCTATAAGCATTAATCTATTGTATTTTGCAATTCTTTCTCCTCTAGATAAAGAACCAGTTTTAATGAATCCCATATTTAAACCAACTGCTATATCAGAAATTACATCATCAGTTGTTTCTCCACTTCTATGACTAATTATAGTTTTATATTTATTTAATTTAGCAAGTGTAATAGTATCATACATTTCGGAAACCGTTCCTATTTGATTTGGTTTTATTAAGATAGTATTCCCTGCTTTTTTCATTATTCCTTCTTTTAAATGATCTTTATTTGTAACAAAGTAATCATCACCTACTAATAGCATTCTACTGCCAAGTAACTTAGTCATCTTACTAAATGATTCAAGATCTTTTTCTTCAAACGGATCTTCGATACTAACTATTGGATATTTTGAAACAATATATTTATAATAACTAAATAGTTCTTCTTTAGTCATTTTTGTATTATCAAGTTTATATGTTTTTGTTTTCTCATCATAAATAGAATTAGCAGCAACATCTAATGCTATGTATACATTTTTACCAGGTTCATATCCAGCTTTTTTAATAGCTTCTATTATTAAATCAAGAGCTTCTGTATTACTTACAAGTTTCGGAGCATATCCTCCTTCGTCACCTAGTCCAGTTGCAAAACCTTTTGATTTGAGAATATCATTTAATTTATGGAATATTTCTGCACCACATCTAATTCTTTCATGCATAGATTTAACTACAGGAACTATCATAAATTCTTGAATATCAATACCATTGCCAGCATGCATACCACCATTTAATATATTCATCATAGCTATAGGCATACTAATACTTCCATTACTTAGATATTCATATATTTCTTTGTTATGTATTTTAGCAAGCGCTTTTAAAACACATAAAGAAACTGATAACATTGCATTGGCACCTAAGTTTTCTTTATTTTTTGTTCCATCTAAATTTAACATTAGTGTGTCTATTTCTTTTTGACTTAAATTTTTACCAAGAATTTTAGGCTTGATTATTTCATTAACATTTGTAACTGCTCTTTTAACACCTTTACCATTATATCTAGATTTAACTCCATCTCTTAATTCTAGTGCTTCATTCGCTCCTGTAGATGCACCACTAGGAACACCTGCACTAACAACAAAACTTTCATCTATTTCCATTTCAGTATAAACTGTCGGATTTCCTCTAGAGTCTAATATTTCATGTGCGCATAGTCCTGTAATAGTTGCCATATATAATCACCCTTTATTCTAAATTAAATTATATAATATGATGAGTTATTTTTCAAGTGACATTTGATGATTTTTATGATATAATGAACCCTTGAAAAGGAAGGGGCGATTTCTATGGAATTAGTTGAACTAACAAATGAAGAATTTTCAAGTTATGCTAAAAACAATCCACTAAATAATTATATGCAATCTCTAAACTATGCAAAACTCGAAAAAGAACGTGGATATAGTTATGACTTTATTGGTTTAAAAGACAATGGTAAACTACTTGGGGCATCACTAATACTTACAAAATCAACACCTTTATTCAAATATGGTTATGCACCAAAAGGCTTTTTAATTAATTACTATGATGAAAATATAGTAAAAACCTTTAAAGAAAAAATAATAGAATTTTATAAATCAAAAGATTTCGTATTTATAAAAATCAATCCAGAAATAGTAGTAGCTAAAATAGATAATAAAACTTACGAACTAGATACAAATCCTAATATTAAATTAAAAGAAGATTTAGAGGAAGCTGGATATAAAAAACTAAAAGACAATTTATATTTCGAATCGATATGTCCTAGATTTAATGCATATATTAATTTAAAAAACACTAACTTTGCAAATTATAGCAAAGTAAATAGAAATAAATTAACAAATTCTAAAAGAAAAGGCTTATATTTAGAAAAAGGGACATTTGAAGAATTAGAAGAATTTTATAATATAATAGAAACTGATAAAGATATTGGGTATTACAAATATTTATTTGATTCATTTGAAAATAATGTGGATTTATTGCTTGTAAAAGTAGATTATGATAAATATATTCAAAACACTCAAAAAAGATATGATGATGAACAAAATAAAAATAGTTTATATAGTGAAATAATTCATAGAAGTCAAAATAAAGCTGACTTAAATAGAAAAATGGAAAGTGATGCTGTTCTTTGTATATTAAAAAATGAATTAATAGTTGCAACCAAGGGCTTAAAAGAAACAAATAATTCTATTGTCGCAGGGGCATTAATCGTAAAACATGGTAATAGAGCCCATATAATAGAAAATGGTTTTAATAGAAAATATAAATATAATCAGAACTATTTCTTATATGATGCTATTATTAATTATTACAAAGATAATTATACTTTCTTAGATATAGGTGGCATAAGTGGTGACTTTAATAAAGATTCTCCTTATTATGGATTAACTAGATTTAAATGTGGTTTTAATCCAGATATATATGAATACATTGGTGAATTTGATATTGTTATTAATGAAAAAAAATATAATAGATTACTTAAATCTGGTAAACTTGCCCAAGAACTAAACAAACGAGGAACTAAATAATTCCTCGTTTTTATTTAAACTCTAATCCATATAAATTCTTAATATAAATATTGTAGTCTTTGTCATCAAAACACATAAATATTACTTTTATTTTATCATTATCAAACTCTCTTACTGATTCAATCGCTATGTTAGATGCTTCTTCTTTTGGGAATTTATAAAGACCCGTAGATATACAAGGAAAGGCTATAGAAAGAAATTCTAATCCAGCTTCTTTTCTATATTCCTCAGCAAGTTTTAAGCTGTTTATATATGCATTTTTAAGTAAAGTTTTTACTTTTTCATCTCCAGCTTTATATACAGGCCCAACAGTATGTATTATCTTTTTACATGGTAATTTATAACCATCCGTTATTTTAGCTTCACCAGTATTACATCCTCCAAGAGTTTTGCATTCTTCAAGTAGTTCTTTACCGGCTTTTCTATGTATCATTCCATCAACACCGCCACCACCAAGCAATGTTTTATTCGCAGCATTTACTATAATATCTGCATTTATACTTGTTAAATCTCCTTTTAAAACTATCATCTCCATAATATCACCTTCCTATTTTGTTGTATTTGAATAATAATCTCTTTCACTTATATTTTCAAGTACCCACTCTAGTTCACTGGCATCATCACTATCAGTAAATTCATCATCTAATACTTCATTTATTATAAACATTAAATCTTTATAGTTAGAATATTTCTCATAATCTATATCATTTAATCTTAGTATTTCTATTTCTCTTTTAGTAAGAAGATAATTACCTTTACCTACAAGCATATCACGGCTTAAGTCAAGATCTTTTAAAAAATCATCCAGTTCATATTTTTTACCATTAACTATCATTATTTCCTCATATTTTCTATAGCTTTTATTAATGCTAGTTTACCATATTCATAAGTAAGTGACCCTTGCATATAAGCATTATATGGTTCTCTAATTGGACCATCTGCGCTTATTTCGATACTTGAACCTTGTGTAAAACTTCCACTAGCCATAATTATTTTATCTTCATAACCTGGCATATCTGTTGGAACAGGCAAAGCATGAGCATCTATTGCAGAACCCATTTGAATGCCTTCAACAAATTTTATTAAATCTTTTTCATTTCCAAATGTAATCATATCAACTATATCTGCACGCTTTTCATCATATCTAGGATCAACTATGTATCCAAGTTCCTCAAGCGCTAAACTAGCAAGTATTGCAACTTTTAAACTAGAGCCAACTGCATTAGGTGCCATATATAATCCAAGAAGTATATCTTTATTTATTCCAAGAGTAGGACCTACTTCTAATCCTTCACCTGGTAATGTTAATCTTTCACCAACTAAATTAATTAAATTCTCTTTTCCAGCGACATATGCCCCATTAGGAGCAATTCCTCCGCCTAAATTTTTAATAAGTGATCCAACAATTACATCCGCGCCTACCTCAAGTGGAGTTTTATCTTCAACAAATTCACAATAACAGTTATCAACCATAATTATTACATCTTTACAAGCACTTCTAATCTCTTTTATTACACGTTCTAACTTTTCAACAGTTAAACTCTTTCTACTAGAATATCCCCTACTTCTTTGTATATGAACAAGCTTATATTTTTTAGAAGTTAAAGCTTCTTTAATTCTTTTTATATCAAAATCATCATTAACTAAATCTATTTGTTCATAACTAATATTAAATGATGCAAGAGAACTAGGATTATTACTTATTCCAATAACTTCTTTTAATGTATCATATGGCTCACCACTTATACTAAGCATCGTATCTCCTGGCCTAAGTAGTGCAAAAAAAGTTACATTTAAAGCATGAGAACCAGAAATAAACTGATTTCTAACCACGCACTTTTCAGCGCCTAAAATCCTTGCAAAAACTCTTTCAATTGCATCTCTACCTATATCATTATATCCATAACCAGTGGTACTAGCAAAATGACTTTCTGATATTTGTTCTTCATGCATTGCATTAAGCACTTTTTCACTGTTAAAAAGCATCAAGTTATCAACAGTTTCAAACTCTTTTTTTAATCTTTTTTCTATATCAAATACAAACTTTCTTGCATCCATATAAATCACCAAAGGTATTATAACACAAAACTAAAAAAGAGGATTATTTTTTCCTCTTTATAAGCATATAAACACATATTAGGGCTATACCAATAAGTATTCCTCCAACTATTAATACCCATAATTTTAACTTGCTTCCAGTAATTGGTACTTTAATAGTCATCTTATCTATTTTTTCAGGAACGCTCTCTTTCTCTACAACAAGATTAATTCTATATATAACATGTCCTTCGTCAGTCGTAACTGTTACTTTAGCACTTCCTTCTTTTAATCCTATTAATTCTTTATTTTCAATTTTAGCTATACTTTCATCTTCAATAGTATACTCTATCTCTTTATCTTCTGTATAGTAATCCAAGTAATTAACAAGATTTAATTTATTACCAACTTTTACAGTTGATTCTTTATCAAAGTATACGGTTGTATTACTATATTCTGGTGACATAAGATCATATATATCGTAATTTAGTGTTGATAAATCAAACGATGATAAATTTATTTTTTGAATTTCATTTCTATACTCCTCAAAATAATCAGAAGTAAAGTTTTTATACTTTAGTGAATCAAACGTTGAATTATATATTTTTATTTCAATAGCTTCACCAAATTGAGGAAAATTTAGTAGTTTTCCTAATTGACTATTATATATTGATAGTGTTGCTCCTTCATTAAGTATTAATATATTTTTAAAATTCATATGTTCAATTTTCATATTTCCAATTGGCCCAAAGATTAAAAGATTATTAAGAGATATTTCATCTATTTCTAGCACATCGTTCAAATTTGTTTCTATATTACTTGGCATATTAGATTCTCTATACTCAATTGCTAAAAGTTTAATATCAGAAGCAACAAGTTTTATTTTTTGGGGATTACAGATGGTAAGGCCTAATACATTTAAATCATTTAAAGTTATATTATTTGAGTATGTTGTTATATAGCTATTAGATAGTTGATGATTATTTCCATTTACTGTTAGTGTTTTTATCATGTTTTTCTCTGAACCGATTGAAAAAGATAAATCTGAATAATTACTATTAATATTAATTATTATATCTTTATCACTTAAATTTGATATATTATTTATTTCGTTTTCAACATCATTTAGACTTGCATATTCACATCCACTTTCGCATACATTATATGTAAGTGTTTCAGCTTTTACAACAAAAGGTATAAATAAGAATAAACTAAGTAATAAACAAATATATTTTTTCATAAAGCTCTCCTTTATTATAGTTAAATTATACATTATTTGTTTTGTTATAGTCAATAAATTGAGTGTAAAAACATATAATATAATAATTAGTTGTATAGACAATTTGTCAGTTTTATGGTAATATTAAATTACAAAAAAGGAAGCACTTGAGGTCAGGTTGAGTGCTCACCTCAGTTTATGGTTGCACTCAATCTTGATGATTGAGTGCTTTTTGCATGATGATTAATGTCAATATGTCCAAAACCGAAAATTATCATTTATATTCTAATAGAATTAGCAATATGATGATAATGATCAGTGAAAGAATTAAAAAATCTTTCTTATTCATCATACCACCTCCTTGATGGAGGCAAGTACTCAAATTCTCAAGTGCTTCTTTTATAGAATAACTCATTTGATTTAGTATTTCAAATAACTGAAAAAGAAGCTATTATTTTAGCTTCTTGAATGACCAATTAGTTACTTCCTCTATATCTATTCCTTTTTGAGTTATTGTTTTTTCATGTTTTTTAAGCATGTCTTCACAATATGTTTTTAGTTCTTTTGCGGCTTTTGTTTTAGAGTTTAGATATTTTAATACATCTAAAACTAAATGATATCGATCAACGTGGTTTTTAACTCTCATATCAAATGCAGTTGTAATTGTACCTTCTTCGATATATCCATGAACGTGCATGTTTTGGTTTGTTCTTTTATATGTTAATTCATGAATAAGTGATGGATAACCATGGAATGCAAATATAATAGGTTTATCTTCTGTAAATAAAGCATCATATTCCTTATCTGTTAATCCATGTGGATGGTTATCATGTGATACTAGTTTCATTAAATCAACTACATTTATATATTTAACTTTTAAGTTAGGCATAAATTTATGTAATATTGTAACTGCTGCAATTGCTTCAAGTGTTGGAGTATCACCACTAGATGCAAGTACTACATCTGGTTTACCACTTGAGTATGTTCTAACCCATTTCCATTCACTTATACCAGCGGCTGCATGTTCTTTAGCTTCTTCCATAGATAACCACTGAATAGATGGGTGTTTAGACGCTACGATTACATTAACATAGTTTTTACTTTGAATACAGTGATCAAATACTGAAAGTAGTGTATTTGCATCCGCAGGTAAGTATACTCTTGCAATGGATGCTTTCTTAGTAATTAAATGATTTATAAATCCAGGGTCCTGATGAGTAAAGCCATTATGGTCCTGTTGCCAGCAGTGACTTGTAAGTATTAAATTTAAGCTTGCAATATCTTCCCTCCAAGGAAGTTCTGCGCACATTTTAAGCCATTTTGCATGTTGACTTATCATTGAATCAACTATTCTAATAAATGCTTCGTAACAATCAAAGAAACCATGTCTTCCTGTTAGTATATATCCTTCTAGAAGTCCTTCACAAACATGCTCTGAAAGATAAGAATCAATTATTCTACCATTTTTATTTAACGCTTCATCATTATCATATTTTATGGCATTCCACTTTCTATTAGTCACTTCAAACATATAGTTTAATCTATTAGAAAGGGTTTCATCTGGTGCAAAGCTTAAGAAATTATCTGGATTTGCTTTTATAACATCTTTAACAAATTTTCCAAGCACACGCATATCTTCTGCTAATACATCACCATGATCAACATTAATGCCATACTTTGTATAATCTGGTACATCTAATTCTTTTAGAAGTTTTCCACCATTCGAACGTACATTATTAAATAATCTTCTTTCTTTAGGTGGCAAAATACTAGCAAATGTACTTTTTAATTTTCCTTCTTCATCAAATAATTCTTCTGGATGATATGATTTTAACCAGTTTTCTAGTTTATCTAAGTTTTCACCAGTTTTATAATCCACCGCTAGTGGGATTTGATGTGATCTAAATGATCCTTCTATCTTTTTACCATCAAGTGTTTTTGGTCCAGTCCATCCTTTTGGAGAAGTAAATACTATCATAGGATATTTAGGTCTATCTTGATTCCTAGAAGAACGTCTTTTTATAAATTTGATATCTTCTATTACTTCATCCATAACATTAGCCATTTTTTCATGAGCTTTTATAGTATTATTAACATCTACAAAATATGGTTTATATCCATAACCTGTAAGCAAAGCTTTTAATTCTTTTCTTGGTATTCTAGAAAGAATTGTAGGATTAGCTATTTTATAACCATTTAAATGAAGTATTGGTAAAACAATACCATCCGTTTTAGGATTAATAAGTTTATTTAAATGCCAAGATGTTGCAAGCGGACCTGTTTCAGCTTCACCATCACCAACTATGCAAGCGACAATTAAATCTTTATTATCAAGCGCTGCACCATATGCATGAGCAAGACTATAACCAAGTTCCCCACCTTCATTTATAGAACCTGGCACTTCTGGAGACACATGGCTACTAGTCCCTCCAGGGAAACTAAATCTTTTAAACAATTTTTGCATCCCTTTTTCGTCTTGAGTAACATCTTTATAAACATCAGTATATACACCCTCTAAGTATGCATTTGCAGTCGCAGCGTTTCCACCATGCCCTGGGCCTATTACAACCATCATATCTAAATCATTTTTCTTAATAACACGATTAAGGTGAGTCATAATAAAGTTTTGACCTGGAACTGTACCAAAATGACCAACTAGTTTTGGCTTAATATCTTCCTTTGTTAAAGGTCTTTTTAAAAGTGGGTTATCCATTAGATATAATTGACCCACTCCTAAATAGTTTAATGCTCTAAAGTAACCATTTAATTTATATATTTCTGCATCACTTAAGTTCTTCTTGCTAAACATATTATCCCTTCTTTTCTTTTTTATAATTATTAATTTGTAGCAACGTTCTCTATTTTAATTTGTCCTTGCCAAGAACTACCTTCAACATTTTCATATGTAACAGCTTCATCTATCCATAGTCTTAAATCAGTTGTTAAAGTAGCATTTTGTGCAAGTGTACCTGTAAGTAATATATATGAATTAGTATAACCATTCTCAACGTAAGATGTGTTTGTATTTTTAGTATATGAAGATAATAATTTAGATGTAGTTCCATCTAAAGATGCTCTTACATAACTATCATTAAATGAATTGTCTTTTACATTTAATAAAACAGTATATTTAACTTTAATAGTACATGTGTTTTTTAAAGTAAAATGATATGGAGTAGTAGCAAGGCCTTGTGCATTAGTCATTGCATATGCATTTGTTAAATTAATTGAATTTCCTTCAGTGAATGTTGTACTAAAACATCCAGATGTCATTTTATTTGTATCACTTTGTGTATCAGTAGTAATAAATGCACCATACGTAATTGCCCCTAAAGCAATAAACGTAACTAAGATAAAAATTCCAACTCTTATTGCTAAACCAATGTTATTATTTTGCTTTTTATTCTTCTTGATATCTTTTTTCATAATAACCTCCATATTATAAGACAATCTTACCATAAAAATTAAATAATGTCTATATTTTAGACTATCTTGTTTGACTATAAAAATTTCATGTGATACTATTATTATAGGTGTAATATATGAAAGATAAAAATACTAGTGTAATGATAATTTTGCTTATACTTGCTATGCTTGGTATATTTTATGTATATCAAACTTCATATGCAAAATATAAAAAGAGTATCGATGGTAATATGCGTATGAATATGGCTAGATGGCAAATACTTGTAAATGATGAAGATATTAAAAACAAGAAAACTTTAACAAATGATTTAACTCCTGTTTTTAATGGTAATGAATATATAGAATCAAGTGTTATTGCTCCTGGCGCAAGTGGATATTTTGATATAGAAATAGATCCTAATAATACTGATGTTGCATTTAATTATGAAATAAGCATAACTGAAAATAGTGCTTACCCAGATATAAAATTAGATGGATATGAAATTAACCCTGGCAGTACTCCTAACAAAAGTCCTCTTGTTAATAATAAAGTTAGTGGAAATGTAGCCAAAGATGGTAGTGCCTTTACTATAAGAGTATATGTTTTATGGTATGATGAAAACGACAATTCAATGGACAATAGTACAGATACAAATCTTGCTGTTGATAACACAGCATTAACATATCAAATAAATCTTAAATTCACTCAAACAAAAAGTGCTTAAGCACTTTTTATTATTTGTTTTACTTCTTGCAAATCAATATCTAGCATTTCTGATATTTGTTCAACTGATATTTTTTTATTAAAAAGTTGATTTATTATATCATTTATAGTTTCTTTTTTTCCTTGCTCAATACCTTGCTCAATACCTTGCTCAATACCTTGCTCAATACCTTGCTCAATACCTTGCTTGATTCCTTGCTTTATTCCTTGCTTAATACCTTGTGCAAGCCCTGTTTCAGTCGCTTCCTTCATAGCAATTTTACGATCCATCATTGCATAGAATTCTCTATCCATTTCATCTAATATTCTCGTCTGTTCTGCTTTTGTTATATCTGATTCTAATTGTACATTTTCATCATCATCGCATAGATTTTTTGCTCCTTCTACAAAATCATTTAATGCTTTATCATCCATAACTGTCGCTCCTATCTCTTCTAATTCTTCAAATGAATTTGACATTAACATCTTGCACCACTTGGCAATCTGTTTTTCTCTTTCATCAACATAAGTATAGCATTCATCATATACCTTTACCATATCTATTACATCTATTTGCAAAGTTTTAGAAAATATTATCTTTGGATTACTTTTTTCACTTAGATTAAAATGATTTATTAAGTGTGGTAATTCTTCTTTTTTGGTATTATTATCTTCTTTAAAATAATAATCCAAAACTATATTTTCATTTTCGTCTACATAATAATAGGACTTCTTTGTATTAAAGTTTATTTGTAATACCGATCCAATATTATTTAGTTTTCTATCTCCCATCTTATACTCATTTGAAAGAACTGTCGCCCCATATATTAGATTTCTTTTTCTTAAACTTGGTCCAAAATTATTAGCGTTCATTTCAATATTTATTTTATCTCCATTTTTAAGCTTAACAAGAAAATCTAATTGTTTATTGGCTTCATGTTTCTTCTTTTTTTCTGTATCTCTAGATAAAATTTCAACATTTCCTCTTATTTCTTCTAGTGGCACATCTAAATAAGCAGATAAGAAATGTTCGATAGCGCCAATACGTTTCTCACTATTAAGAAGTTTTGTAAACATAAAATCTCTAGTTAGTGGAATAAAATCCGGCATATTTCACCTCCTTTCTAAACTGAAAGTAACACATTAAAAAACTGCTGTCAAATCGCAAAAATAGCGTTTCTGTAAGCAGTTTTTTAATAGTTGTTAAAAATTCAAGCAATATATTTTTTTTAGTTAAAATTTTTAACTAAAATTTAATTTTGGAGTGCAAAAAATAAAGTTTTAGTAAAAAATAAAAAAGAAGCAAAAAGCTTCTATAATCCTAAGAAAACTAAAATTTTTGGCACAAATATAATACCAGCAACTATAGCTCCTAATATTGATAATACAAATGTAGCAGCTGAGCCACAATCTTTTGCAATTTTAGCAAGTGGGTTGGTTTCAATTGTTACCATATCAACAGCAGCTTCTATCGCTGTGTTAATTAACTCTGCTGCAAGTATAACAATTAATACTATTGCAACTTGGGCCCATTCAATTAGACTTATTTTAAAGAAAATACCAAAAAGTACTCCAAGTATTGTTAAGAATGCATGTATTCCCAAACTTTTTTCGTTTTTATAAGAATACAACAATCCATCAATTGAGTACTTAAAACTCATTATGAATCTTTTTATTCCCTTGTATTTACTTTTATTTCTCTGTGTTTGCATCTTTTAATATTTCCTCCTGTAATCCAAACATTATTTTTTCATCTTCTTTTTCCATGTGATCATATCCTAGTAAATGTAATAATCCATGAATACACAAAAATGATAATTCTCTTTTCTCACTATGTCCATATTCTAAAGCTTGCGCTTTCATTTTAGGAATTGAAACAAAAATATCCCCAAGCACATTTATTTCTTCCTGAAAATCATTTTTAGCATCGTTAAGCGCAAAGGATAATACATCTGTGGTTCTATCAATTCCTCTATATTTTAGATTCATTTCATGCATTAAATCATCATCTATAAATATAACTGAAAAAATTCCTTTAACATTTAGTTTTTTTATTGCAATATCAAATAAATTATCTAAATAAGAATAATCAGCATACCCATATTCATCTGTTATTGTATATAGTTTCATGAAAAAATTACACCCCAATACTGGTATAAATATATACCAAAAATAATTATTAATATAATCGTCACTATATTATAACACATTTCACTTCTAAGTACACTAGGCAAATGATCCCTTATAGAACCTAGAAATTTGTATAATAAATAACCAAACACTCCACCTATTACATTTAGAATTATATCATCAATATCAAAACTTCTGCCTATAAACATTTGTACACATTCAATAGTTAAAGAAGTTATAAACGTTATTAAAAGTGGTTTATTAATCTTCTTTGGTTTCACATACAAACTTACTGCAAAACCATATGGTAAGAATATTAATATATTTCCAACAACATTCCATATAAAATAGCCACTAGTAATATCGTATCTAAGTATTTCTCTAAATGGAATAAAATTATTACTATAACTTTGAACGTCATTATTAGTTACTAGTTCAAAAAGAAGTAATATATATACAATAAATACTAGAGAAAAAAACTCTTTATAAAAAATAAATTTTTCTTTTCTTTCTATAATACATGATATTCTAATTGCTATTAAAGATACGATGAATATTAAAAGTATGGGCCATATATTATTAACTAATGTATAAAATTCACTCGGTAGTCTCATGCTTTTCATCACCTTCTAATGGAATTTCTCTAATTACTTTTTTACCTATTGGTTCATTTGTTTCATAGAAAAATTCTATATACATTATACTATTAAACTTTTTAGTTTGCAAAACTTTTTCACTAGTTATTTTTCCATCTTTGCCTAGTTTAATTTTCATCTTATTTCTAGCTAGTTTTTTAGCCTTGTTTAATCCCCCTTTAATACTGTATTTTTTTATATTTGGATTATATTCATATACTTTTTCTAAATATATTTTTGTATTAAATATTTTAAACAAATATTTCTTTTTTACATCAAAACTCTTAAAATGATTGTTAAGTATTTCTTTATAATTGTTTCCATTCTCATAAGCTATATTAATTTGCTTCTTGCCAGTATACACTTTCTTTTCATAATTTAATGGTAAATTAACATTAACTTTATACCATGTATTTCCGTATACTATTCCATCCGCGCATGTATATTTTTTAGTTTCTTCTTTAAAATCGATTTTACCATTTATTAATATACTTCCCTTAGAAACAAAATCACCTCTATTTATTGTCATCTCTCCATTATAAATATTAGAATCACCAACAATAGCGTCCTTTAAACTTATTACATCACAATATTCTTCATCTTTTCTAGGGTTAACAATCTTTCTTTCCTCTATTTTTACATAATACTTCATACCACTTCTTATTATTTCTATCCACTCTATATCATTTTTATGTTCTTCTTTTATTTTAGTTTTAATCTTATCTATTTCATCATAACTTTTTTTGAATCCAACAGGTTTTAAGCCATTTATTGTTAATTCCTCATTAATTATTTCTCTAATGTTTTTATCATCATGTAACACATCAACTTCAAATATTAAGTTACTTAAAAAAACCATTATAATTACACATATAAAACAAGATATTATAAAATGCTTTTCTTTTTTTATTCCATCTAATATTAAAGCAAAACCTATTCTTTTATAACTTACAATATATATACTAGGAACTTTATCTAAATCTTTATACTTAATTATAAATTTATTCCCTTTAATTTTATATATTTCTATTTCTCTTCTAGATAATACATTAATTATAAAGTTATTACTTCTATTAAATATAATCTCAACCATTAATATCACCAAATTTTATATTTAAAACATTCCCAACTATCAATAATTCAGTATTAGTCATTTTAGTTATTTTTAAGTTATATCCACTTATATAAATATTCTTTATATCACAAGAAACAATAACTTCTTTATCACTAAAGCTTTCTAACTTACTATATTTATAAATATATACTTTATCATCATATATACTTATTATAGAAGTATTATCATTTATGTAATTTACTATATTATCTTTTATATTCATAGTTATCACTAAATTATATGAAACACATTAAAAAAAGAGGATTATTTTTTCCTCCTAATTAGCATATAACTGCATACTCCGATTATCACTAAAAGCAAGGCACTTACTAAAACTACCCAAGCTTTAACCTTACTTCCAGTGATTGGCACCTTTATAGTCATAGAATCTATTTTTTCAGGAATTGTTTCTTTTTCTACTACTAAATTTATATTATATACAACATGTCCATCATCTGTTGTTACTGTCACTTTAGTACTTCCTTCTTTTAATCCAATTAACTCTTTATTATCTATTTTTGCAATACTTTCATCTTCTATTGTATATTCTATTTCTTTATCTTCTGTATAATAATCTAAATACTCAACAAGATTCAATTTATCGCTTAGTTTAAGATTTGCTTCTTTATCAAAGTTTATAGTTGTAGTTGATTTTGTTTGACCTCCCATATTTATTGAATCAATGTCATATATATCATAATTTAATAAAGAAGAATCTAGGGAAGATAAAAATTGATTAAATTCATTTATTGTGGTATCTTCACTGCTAGTAATGTTTACATATTTTAAAGAATTGAATTTTGAATTATAAACATTTGTTGTTATATTTCCAAACGTAGGATAATTTAAAATTTTTCCAATTTGGCTGTTATATATTTTTATTGTCCCTCCAAAAGGAGCTAGAACAATATTTTTAAAATTCATATTCTCTATTTTAAAGTTTCCCACTAAACCATATGCTATAAGATTATTTAATGAGGTTTCATCAATATCAAATATTTCTGACAAATTAATCTCTTCTGATTTAATTTGATTGTTTGAATCAACAGCAAAATATTGAATTGCTATTATATTTGAATTATTGATATTTATTTTATCGGAATTATATAATGTAATACTCTGAATATTATTACAATCATTTATTTCTACTTGTTTTGAGAAAAATACAAAGGAACTACCATTAAAATCATGATTATTTCCATTTATAGTTACTGAATTAGCCACATTATCAATGTTACCAATATATAAATACCTACTCATATCGCTATTAACATTAATTACAATATCTTTGTCTGATATATCTGTTAAATTGTTAATTGCCGTATTTACATCATTCAGACTTGTATATTCACATCCACTTTCGCATACATTATATGTAAGTGTTTCAGCATTAACCATTATTGGTATTAAAAACAAACTTAGTATTAAATAAATATATTTTTTCATGTTACCCTCTATCCACTTCTCTACAATAACATTATAATTGCTGGTATATTATTTAGTCAAGCATTTATAGGTGTTTTGTGCATTATTAACATGAAAAAAAAGCTTATTATTTAATAAGCTCTATCAATTATTTTTTATAACTATCAAAGAATTTTTTTGCACTAGCTTTAATACCTTGGGCAATTTTAGCGCTTTGATTTGCAACTTGACCAAGTGCATCATATTTACTTCCAGTAGACATTGTAGTTAGAGATGGATTTTGTGCATCTGAAATAACGCCTTTAACGGCATTTACTGCATCACTACTAGAACCTGCAACTCTATTTACATAATCTTTCATATAATTATTTGCTGCATTTCTTGTATCGTAAGATACATTTGTTATAGGTTTTTGACCAAGTCCTTGAAGTATTCTTGTAGACATTTCAATATTACCATTCACAGTAGCATGAGGGTCTATACCATATTGGTCTTGCGAAATACCACCAACTTGAACATGTCCCATTTGTACTTCTGTACCTGCTAGGTCTACATATACTGCTTCTCCAGGATAAGTAAGTGCGATTACTTTTTTAGGAATATCACGGACATCCCAATATACTTGGCACGCAGTTTCTACAAGTCTATCATCAATATCTACACCAGGAATTAAGTCTTCTACTGACCATCTATCTTCAGGATTGTATCCACCCGTAACTACGAGAGTAGCATCTGGATTTAGTTCATATATTTTATCAGTAATTCTCTTATAATTGATTGCGTATGAAATACCTGCAAGACCTCCACCTACAAAACCATCTACTAAATGTGCAGCATATTCTGGTGTTTTTGCTGCTTGGTCTGCCAAACTAACGTTTGGATCTTTAAAATCATTAAATATTTCATATATAGGAGTTGCCCATCCAGCCCAAATATCATTAAAACCAACATCTAATGTAATTACATCAGCATTTCTAATTGATTCTCTATATAATTCTTTTTGAGCGTCTAATTGTTCTTTTGAATATGTTCCATTTGATAAGTCATCATACATTCCTGCATTTAAAGCCCAATCAGAATAATTATCATCAAGCATATATAAAACTTCATTAGTTCTAACTCCAGGCATATGTAACTGTGTTGTTTTTCCGCCTAGACCATTACCTACTAGTACTGGTGTTGAACCTTCAACGTTTTCATTTGCAACAATATATGTTCCTCTTGCTTTATAGTCATCAAGTCCCCAACCAGACATAACACTATCACCGATAGATACATAATTATCTCCTTGGTGTTGTCCTGTTCTATCTTTTCCATTAGATTTATTTTTGGCTAGCAACAAATCATTAAAAGAGTCGTTTAATACACCTCTTAAACCATTATATCCAACTTGTGGAGTATAAATCGCGGCTTGAATTGTATTTCTAGTTCCAGCTAATAGAGCACCCATATCTTGGTATAAATCATTTTCACTAGTAAGCATAGTATCTATAGATGTATCAATTGATTGAGTAACAAGTTTATCAGAAAATTTTTCACCTTCAACAAGAGGGGCAACAAGTAAATGATCTAGTGGGTCCATTAGCTCTACAGCAGCATCTGCAATATGGAACTTATCTAGTTCTGCGATATTTCCGTGTTGTCCTGTTGCAACATTGCCAATTGCCTGTACTAAATCAACTGCATTACTTTGTGCATAATTAGCTATTTTTTCAACAGTTCCTTGAGGAACTACATTGGAATTAACCATACTATTCATAAAAGCTTGTGCAGTAGTTGCAACATCCGCTGGATTACTAGTTAAAAATCTTTGCCCTGTATCTGCAATATCTTTCATAGTTTGCTCTGTAAATTCTTTAACTGCAGGTTGACTAAAAATTACATTCATTGCTTCTTGTGCATTACTAAAAATAGTATTAGCAACATTTCCTGCAGTTGAAAGCATTCCGCTTAAATCAACTGTTTCCATCTTAGCATTGCCATTTGCAATAGCTGTTCCAGTCTTTTGTATATTTGTATTAATCTCTTTTAATTTTGATACTAAACTCATATAATCCTCCTATTTTATACTACCTTAAAGTTAACACACAACTACCTTAAAGTCAATCATTACATTTTTAAAAGTGTAAACTAAAAATGTAATAAGTAATAAAAAAATGAAGTTTTCACTTCATTATTTTTTAAGTACATCTATAGCTTTATGAACTAGTAAATCGTATTTAACTACTTCAATTCCACCATACATCTCGATTAGTTCTTTATCACTTACACCATATCTTTCAGCCATATCTTTTGCATGTTTTTCAACTTCTTTTTCTGTTGCATCAAGTTTTTCTTTTTCAATAATATGGTCAAGTAGATATCTTGATTTAATTCTTGATAATGCTGCTGGTTTTGTTTCTTCTTTAAATTTTTCTGGAGTTGAATTTGTAAATTCTAAATATTGTTTTAATGTAATTCCTTGCATAGATAATCTTTCTTCCATTTCTCTAGCAATTCTATTAATTTCATCATCAATAATTTCGTCATTTACATCAACAGTCATTTTTTCAATTCCTGCATTAATTAAATCATCTAAATATTTGTTTTCTAAATCTTCATTTAAATGTTCAAGTAGATGTTCTTCTATTTTCTTTTCTAAATCTTCTTTATTTTTAACATCATCGTATCCTAAATCTTCATAAAATTCTTTATTAAGTTTTGGAAGAACTCTTTCTTGTATTTTTTTAACTTTACATTTAAAGACAGCATCTTTATTTGCAAGTTCTTTTGTATAGTTTTCTGGGAATTTAACTTTAACATCTTTTTCTTCCCCTGCTTTAACACCAATTAATTGTTCTTCAAAACCAGGAATAAATGTTCCTGAACCTATTTCAAGTGGATAATCAGATCCTTTACCACCTTCAAATGGTTTTCCATCAACAAATCCTTCAAAGTCAATAACAGCTATATTACCATCTTCAACTTTACCTTTTTCTTTATCAACTATTTCTGCAAATCTATTTTGAAGTGATATTAGTTCATCTTCTATTTCTTTTTTAGTAACTTTAGCTTTACCTTTTTTAACTCCTAAATTCTTATAAGATGATACTTTTACTTCTGGTTTAGTAATAATAGTAAATTCAAATACTATGTGTTTATCATCAATTTCTTTAATATCAACTTTTGGTTCACATACAGGTTCTAACTTATTATCATCTAAAGCTTTTTTATAAGCTTCTGGTAAAGCAGCATCTACAGAATCCATAAATAAAGATTCAATCCCAAATTCTTTTAAATATTTTTCTTTTGGTGCTTTACCCTTTCTAAAACCTTTAATTGTTACTTCATTATTTTTCTTTTTAAAAGTAGCATCTAAATGTTTAGTCCATTCTTTATTTTCTAATTTTACTTCGATTTTATGTTCATTCTTTTTCATTTTTTACTTTCCTTTCGCTTAATTATTATATAATAGTTTAACTTTTAGTGCAAGTTACATAGCCTCTAAATCATCTAGGATTTCATCAAGCATTTCCATTTTTTCATGCATTTGTTCATTCTTACTTTTAAAGTATAAGTCTTCATATTCCTCTAGTAAATCTCTAAAGTAATTTATGTTCTTTTTATCTTTAATAAGTATTGGTCCAAACTCGTATTCTTTTTCAGTATAAGTTTTTGGATACATATCATGAACTGCAATTATATTTATATATGTTTTTTTACCATCTTTTATGATTTCTTCATGAGCTATATTAAAACTTTTTTGTGTTAAGAATTTTCTTAATTCATAATGATTATTATTTGATTGCAAAATTAATTTATATACTCTATTTAGATTTGGACTTTCTAATATACTAATTATATTTTTAGAACCCATTCCACTTATTATTAGAGTATCTATATTATATTCTGCTGATCTTTCTATACCATAACCAAGTATAGGTATTATCTTTTTTTCTAGTCCACTTTTTTTAATATTATCTATTCCATTTTGAAGTGCATTTGGATTAACATCACATACATACATTTTATTTAATATATTATTTTCAACCAAATATATATCAAGTAATGCATGATCACATCCAACATCCATAACTATATCTTCTGATTCTACATAAGGGACTAGACTTTTTAATCTATCGCTTATTTTAATCATTATTCATCTCCTAAGAAGTCTCTTAACTTTTTAGCACGAGATGGATGTCTTAATTTTCTTAAAGCTTTTGCTTCTATTTGTCTTATTCTTTCTCTTGTTACATTAAATCTTTTACCAACTTCTTCAAGTGTATAACATGTACCATCAAGTAATCCAAATCTTAATTCTAGTACTTCTTGTTCTCTTTTTTGAAGGGTTTTTAGAACTTCTCTTATTTGTTCTTTTAATATTTCATTTGTTGCATAATCTTCTGGACTCATGCTTGTTTTATCTGGAACAAAATCTCCAAAGTGTGAGTCTTCTTCTTCACCTATTGGTGTATCTAGACTTACAGGTTCTTGACTAATCTTTAAGACTTCTCTAACTTTTTCAACAGAAATACCCATTTTAGCTGCTAGTTCTTCTTCGCTTGGTTCATGATTTAATTCTAGAGTCATTTGTCTTTGAATTCTAGCCATTTTATTGATAGTTTCTACCATGTGTACTGGTACCCTAATAGTTCTAGCTTGATCTGCAAGTGCTCTAGTGATAGCTTGTCTTATCCACCATGTTGCATATGTTGAAAATTTAAAACCTTTATCATAATCGAATTTTTCAACCGCCTTCATAAGACCAATATTACCTTCTTGTATTAAATCAAGGAATAATAATCCTCTACCAACATATCTTTTAGCAATTGATACCACAAGTCTTAAGTTTGATTCTGCTAGTTCTCTTTTTGCATCCTCATCACCTTGAGATACTCTAATGCTTAGGTCTGCTTCTTCTTGAGGACTAAGTAAGCTTATACGACCAATTTCTTTTAAATACATTCTAACTGGATCGTTAATATTCATATCTTTAGTAATATCTTCATCACTAAGTATTTCAATTTCTTCGTTATCTTTATTATCATCCTTTTCAGTAGAAGATATAACTGTAATATTATGTTCCATCAATGTATTATATAGAGTTTCAAGTGAATCTCCATCAATATCAAGACCTTTTAACTCTTCTGCCATTTGTTCAAAAGTTAATGTTCCCGTCTCTGATCCAACTTGTATTAATGTTTCTACTCTTTCTTCAAATGATTTAATCGCAGATACTTTTTTTGCCTTAGTATTTTCTTCTTCTTTTGAAATTATAGATACTATAAGTTTATCTATTTCATTAATGTTAGTATCCGGATTAACATTTTGCATAATTATGCAACCATCATCAAGTGATTCTTCATATAATAGATTATCTTTTTTTATTTTATCAACAGTAACTTCGATTTTATTCTTTTTAGCCCATTTTTCTAAATCTTTAATATTGCTTCCAACAAAATTAGGTAATAAAACTTCTTTTTCATTCTTCTTCATTATTTCCAACACATCCTCTTTTAATTTCTATTATCTTTTCAAATAATCTTTTTCTTCTACTTACATCAAGCTCATTTTTCATTTCTTCTTTTATAAGTTTGATTTTTTCTTCATTTAAATGTTTTCTAACAATAGCTATTGCTGCTTTAATATCGGAATCTTTAAATTCTGGAAGATTAACATTACTAATTATTTCCTTAACTGTAGGAACCACATCTTCATAATCTTCAGCGAATGTAAGATAGTCCGCAAAGTCAATTTCTTTGTTTAACTCAAAGTAGTATACCAAATTATTTGCAACAAGTCTATATTTGTTTTTTGGTAAATCAAAATCTTCTTTTAAATATAATCTCATAGCACTTTCAGAATGCATCATATAGTAAAGCATAACTGATAACGCTCTTTCAAATTTAGTAGATTTTTTAACTTCTTTATTTGTGTTTGTTTCTTCTTTTTTAGTTTCCACTTTAATATTTTTTATTTCTTCATTACTTGTAAGTCTTGCTTTAAGTAATTCTTTATCTAAATGATAATCATTTGATAACTTATTTATACATGTTTCAATTAACAAACTATCAGAACTTACGCTAATAATACTTAAAACCTTATTTATATATTCCGTAAGTTGTATAGGGTTACTAAGATCCTTATCTTTTTTAAGAGCAATAAATATAAAATCAATAAAACTCATAGGATTTTTAATATTGTCTTTAAATGCCATTGCACCATATTCTAGAATATATTCATCTGGATCTTTTTTCCCTGTTAATCTTACTACACCTATATCCATTCCTTCTTTAAGAAGACTTTCACCTAGTGATAAGGTTGCCATTTCTCCAGCATTATCGTTATCCATAACAAGTATTACTTTAACCCCAAGTTTTTTTAAAAGTTCTACCTGCTGTTTTGCAAGGGCAGTACCCATGGTTGCAACTACGTTTTTAAGACCAATACTATATATTCTAATTGCATCCATAAATCCTTCACATATTATAATAGATTTTTCTAGCCTAGCTGCTGGTGCAGCCAAGTGATAGTTATATAAATTCTCTCGTTTTTTAAAGATAATTGTTTCTTTAGTATTAACGTATTTACTATTAGATGTTGTATTATATATTCTTCCACTAAAGCCATTAACTTTACCATCAGGGTTTTTTAAAGGGAATATTATCCTATTTCTAAATAAATCATATATTCCTCTTTCGCCATTGTTTACAAGACCTAAATCTTGCATATCTTTTAAAGGTATTTTCTTTTTTTCGAGCAGTTTATATAATTGATCATTATCTGTAATTGCAAGTCCTATACTAAAATCTTTTATTATTTCATCTGTTAAACCTCTATCTTTAAGGTATTTTCTTGCTTCTTCTCCAATCTTTGTTCTAAGGTTATTTTCATATAGTTTAGTTGCTAGATCCATTATTTTATAATATTTTTCATATACAGTATTTTGTTTTGATTTATGCACAACAAAATCTTCACCTATTTTATCGGCGACTACTTTAACTGCTTCTATAAAACTAACACCTAAGAAATTTTCAACAAATGTAAACACATTTCCTGTCGCGCCACACACAAAACATTTATATATTTGTTTGTCTTTACTAACACTCATACTTGGACTATGATCATCATGAAAAGGACAAACACCAAAATAGTTTTTACCATGGCTTTCAAGTTTAACATATGAATTAATTATTTCTACTATGTCTGCTTTATTTTGAATCCTTTTGAAATCGTTGTTTTGACTTTCATTCATAAAATACCCTCTATTATTTATTATTCAAGATAAAATTCATTTTTCTTAAAAAAAATAGCAAAAAATTTAATTTTTTTTAAAATTTTACGCAAATTTGACACTTTTTTTGCTCAATTTCAATTATATTACCATAAAAATATATTTTTAAAAAGGGTTATTTAATATCTATAAAATTTTTTTCTTTTTCTAGTTCTTTTAGACTTTTATTTGGTGTTGGAAGAGTCTCTGGCATCGTTCCACCAAGTTCTTTTATTGTTTCTCTAACTTTCTTTCCAACTTTATAATGTGTTTCATTAGAATTTTTCTCTCCCTTAATGTTATCTTTTTTTAATTTAGCTTCTGTTTGGACTATTCTAAATAAGTTATCCGCTAGTTCTTCACTACCCATATTATCTAAGATATCTTCCCTATATCTAAGTCCCTTTCTTTTTGCAATATCGTCTGCAGTTTCACCGTTATATAATCCTTTATATCCAGCATTATGAAATTTATCAAAATTTTTAACTCCTGCTTTCTTGGCAGTTTGATTTAATGAATAATTCCCTTTTCTGGTTAAATTTCTATTATAGAATCTTTTCTCATCTTCAGACATTAAAGTATATTCTTTTTCAAACATTTCTTGTTTTCTAGTTTGAATTGCAAAATAAGTTTGTGCAAGTGCAACCACTTTTTTTCTAGAATCACCATTTTGAGCAATTAAATAACAAGCATAACGTGAGAGCTTGTAATCACTAATTTTTTTGGTTGATACCCCTGTATTTACTATTTTGTCAGTGCCGACAAAATAGCCGGAAATCTCATTATTACTATTCCTACAAGCTTGCTTTGCTTTTTCAATAACACCTTCAAATTTTCTCCATTCTTTATAATCCAATACTTTTTGTAGTTCCCTAGCTTCCCAATATTCTTTTCCTTCTTCATCAATGTGTTTAATATTTTCAAATATATTTATATTTGTTTCTATTTCATTCATCTTTTACCTTCTTTCTAATAGTTGAGAATATAATTATTCTTTTTTTTACCTCCCTTCCATTTATGAAAATTTATACCCTCTATTATTATTATTCAAGATAGATTTCATTTTTCTTAAAAAAATACTTAATTTACTAAAATTTTAGTAATATTTTTTATAATTACATACAATAACCATTTTATTGCATTAAAAAAGACAACTTTATTTAGTTTTTCTTCTGTAAAATATCCATTCATACCATCTTCAGATGACAAATATTTTTATTGATTTATACTAAATATTAACATATAATACTTTTGCTTGGAGTGATATAAATGTTATATGAAATAGATGATTTATTTATGATGAAAATTAATAATGAAGTAACAATTATTTCAAAAAGTGAAGCTTTGGATTTATTAAATGAAAGATACTTAGATGCTGAAGATGAAATTGAAGATGTGATTAGGCTATCAAAATTTATATATGATCCAGAATTATCACTTAGCGCAATAAAATATCTTTCTCCATATTTAAAAAGAATGTACTTTAATCATTTCACTATCAAACCAAATAAAAAAATGCCTATAAAACAATAGTGCATTTTTTTATATTTTTCATAATATATAATAGGTGAAGTCTATGAGAAGAAGATTTAAGGGTGGTTTTTATAGCATGGTATGTATTTTAATACTATCTGTAATGGTATTCTGGCAAACAATACTTATTCTTATATTACCATTTAGATTTAACGTTTTTATTTTACTTATAGAACTTGTATTACTCTTTTATTTCATCTTTAATATAATAAGGCCTTATTAATTTTTCTACTCCTTTTGTATACTCTATCATTTCCTCAATTTTTACAACATTTTCATATTCATTATTTGAAAGGTTTATTTCCTTTGGAATACATAGAAGTATAAATAGTAATTCTCTTTCTTCTTCACTTAGATTATTATCTTTTATATATTTGTTGATAGCTTCTTCTAAATCAATATTATTACTTTCATTCTTATATAAATTATATATATCAAGTATTGGAGTATCAACAGAAGATTTATCCCAACTAATTAATGTGTCATCTTCTTTTATATAATGATTTAATCTCAAATTATTATGCACGATAGATACCCTATATTCTTTTTTCTCTTTTACTTTATCATACCAATTATTAAGTTTTTCTTTTGCAAATTTTATTTCATTAAAGATTTTAGAAGAATTTCTTATAAACAAGTAATGACTTGGACTTAAAAATCTTTCTTTTTCAATATCATTAACAATATTATTGTATATAAATTCATTATAGTCTAAGTTGCTTTTTATATTATCATATATTTCTTTAAATTTATCCTCTGTTACTTCCTTATTATAGGAAGTATTATTATGTAATTTTGATACAACATCTATTAAATCATTTATTTTTTGTTTACTTGGATAATCATAATCTTCTTTATACTCATATATATCGATATTACTTCTAGAATAATCTACTAGATTTGGAAAGTTATAAAAATTTCTGCTTTTTAAATATTCAAATAATTCCTTTATATTTTTATTTTTTTCTTTTATAACAAATTTCCCTTCTGTAGTTTCTATAATAGATACTTTCCCTTTTTTTGTTATTTTGTATGGTTTATATAATTTATTAATAAGATCTATATTATTCATTTTTCTTACATGGAATTATCAATTTATTATTTATTTCAAAACTTTCTCCTTCATTATATTCTTTAATCATATCTACACTAGTATTATACTCTTTTGCAATTGATTCTAAGGTATCCATTTCAGTAATTTTATGTATATGATATACGATGTAAGTATCTTCTTTAGGAGTGCTGTCTATTATAGCTTCTTGCTCTTCTTTGTTTAGTCTATCTTCTTCTATATTTTCCTCTATAACTGGTTTTTCTTCTATAGGAATAGGCTCTAGTTCTATAATATCTTTGCTTTCTGGTTCTTCCTCAAGTTTAAAAGGTTCAGGTATAATAGGTTCTTTTTTTATTTCTTCATAATTTAATCTTAAATCTATATAAACACTTAATACATCATCAACTGTATTATATTCAAAGTTATCTATTTCATATATAATACTTTCTTTATCAATTTTATCATCTAATTCATATTCTAGTGGCAAATCATAATTAAATGTTTCTTTGTTAACACTTAAGTTATTAGGTTTATATTCCCCAGATAAGTTAAAAGAACCTTTAAATATATTATCTTCAACATTAAAGTCTTGCTCTAATGAAATAGAACAAATCTCTCCAATTTTGGTTTTAAATATTATATCTTTTTCATAATTAATAATTTTAAACATTAAAAAACTCTCCTTTATTCTAATATATTATTAATAAGAAGAGTTTATGTCTTAATCTTTATATTCACTTGTAATATCAAAGTATTCTTCTAAAGATATCCAATTACCATCATTATATAGTTTTTTTGCTAATGTTTTTCCAACATATCTTAAATGCCACGGTTCATACTTATAACCAGTATATTTTTCTTTTCCTTTAGGATATCTTATAATAAATCCATATTTATAAGCATTGTCATTTATCCACTTTCCTTCATTAGTATCTATAAAAGAATCTTCAACACTGTTTAAATCAAATGATAATCCTGTATGATGTTCAGAATGCCCAGGTCTTGATGAATATATATCTGCTTTTTCTTTGCCATCTTTTTCTATATACCTATTATATAAGTTTTCTTGATAAGAATATGTTCTATATCCACTTTGTATCCATAATTTTAAGTTTTCTTTATTAGCATCTTCTTCCATTTTTTTAAATGCATTATAAGCATCTATATTTATACATAGTGGACACATACCAGTTTCTTTTGTTACTTTTTCATATGTATTATTTGGAATAAAATCTTTTGGCAAACTATACGTTTTATTAACTATTAATATTCCATCTATATATGTTGCTCCATTTATTACTTCTATCTTACTTTCCTTTTCTTGAACCTTACTTGTTTTATTTATTATATAATCTTTTTTCATGTATACTCCTAATAAAATTATACCAAAAATGATTATAATACTAAAGATAACTCTTTTCATATGTTCCTTTCTAACTGATTAGTCTTTAGGTTTACAAATCAAACTAACAATGAATCCAAATATTACAGTGGCCGTTATGCCCCCACTAGTAGTTTTTAACATACTCATAAATAATCCCAAAACACCACTTTCTTTAAAACCTTGATATGCCGAAAGATATAGTGCATTACCAAATGAAGTGATAGGAAGATTAAATCCATACCCAAAACTATCAATAGTATCATATATTCCTAAAAAGCCAAGTATAGAACCAATTATTACAAATAAACTAGTTATATGTCCTATAGTTAATTTAGAATTATCATATATAATAGATGCTATAGCGCATATTATTCCTACAAATATAAATGAATAAAAATATCTCAATTTAAAACCTCCAAACTAACTATATGACTAATGGAAGGAACGCTTCTTTTTGAATTAACCATTGATACATTATGTAAAGACCCTGTTCCAATAATTAAAATGTGTTTATATTTATTTTGTTTTATAATTTTCTCAGTTAAAAATAATGGTAAACAAACAGGACCACTTCCACCCATTAAAGATAGGTTTTCATCAGTTATTATCATACTTCCTGCATCTATATAGTTTTGTAATGTAATGTCATTTTCTAAAAGAATCTCTTCAAATAATTTACTGCCTATTTTTCCTAAATCCCCTGTGATTACTAAATCATAATAACTGATATCTCTTTTTAAATCTTTTAAATGAGTAATTAAAGTAGAGGCTGCACTTGGTGCCATAACAGCGCCTATATTTTTAACATCTACAAAATTATAATCTACTACTTTTCCAATTGTACAAGATTCGATTTTTATATTCGATTTACTTTTTGTAATTTGTGAAATAACAGAGGAAGTTAAAGTATATGTTTCACACTTTTTTCTTAAACTTCCATATTCTATAGGATATCTATAGCTTTTTTCTGCAGTTTTATTATGACTACTAACTATAACTCCAATATTTTTGATTTTAGAATCAAGTAATTTAGACGCAATTATTATTCCTTCTGGGTAACTTGCACATGCATTATATATTCCTAAAAATGGTATATTATAGTTAGCCATAGTTTTAGAAGTTATTGCTATTTGATTTGATAGATCTGCCCCTATAATTAAATCTAAATTTATACTTTTTAACATGTCATCAATTATTATTCTTTCTTGTTTTTCTTCAGCCTCTTCAAAAGTTTTTTCACCATTGTAATAATCCTTAATAGTACGTTTTGTAAAGATTTTTTCATCATTTGATGATATAGATACACTTTTTCCAAGATATATATTATTAAACCTTATACTAGCCATAAAATACTCCTTTAATAAGTGCAAGTAGAAAAGCGGATACAATACCGTATAAAATGACCGCCCCTGCAAGTTTAAACATATTTGCACCAAGTCCAGTAATAGTTCCTTCATTTTTATAATCCATCAGACTACTTGCAACAGAGGAAGCAAAACCTGTAATTGGTATTAATAAACCAAATCTATATTTTTTTACTAAATCATCAAAACTTCCAAGTCCAGTAAGTATTACAGCAATGAAAATAAAAGTTATAGTCATTAATGTTAATGCTGAAGATTCTTCCAAATATAGAATTTTCATATATATATTTGTTAATGCTTCTGCCATAAGTCCAAGTACTCCACCAGATAAAAACGAAATAAATGTATTTTTTAATGTATTTTCTTTTAAAGTGTTTTCTTTAACAAGTTTTAAATATTTATCTTCTGTCATAAAATTCACCATTATTATTTTGATGAGTTTTAATTTATTTATACTATCCCTTAATATATGTTTTTATTTTTTCTTTACTTTTAGATTCAATTCTACTTACTTTAGATTGTGATATTCCAAGTCTTCTAGCTGTTTCTTCTTGAGTATAATCACTTATAAATCTTTCTTTTATTATTTTCTTTTCTAAATCATTTAATTTACTTAAACTAGATTTTAAAAGAATAAGATTATCTAAATTACTATTTTCACTTACATATGTATTTTCTTCTATAGGTACGTAATCACTAGATGAATTAATTATATCCATAACTAGATTAACATCTATGTTTAAATAATCACAAACCTCATTTAAACTAACTTCTCTATTATTCTTTTGAGAAAGCATTTCTTTTGTCTTTAAAACTTCTTTATATAGTCTCTTCATATTCTTGTTTACAAAAACATTTTTACTTTTGCTTTCACACTCATACATCTCCCCATAAATATAATCATATGCATAAGTTGAAAACGATGCACATTTATTTGGATCAAAATTTTTATATGCTTTTAATAATCCTACAAATCCAGCTTGAACTAAATCTTCTTTGCTAACACCGTAAAATCTATTTGACATTTTATAGATTAAATTTTGGTATTTAAGTAAAACTTCTGTATTCATTATTTCTCCTTTCCAAGAAAAATATAATAAAAAAAGAATATGTTTTAAACATATTCGACATATTCTTTACTTTATTTACAATGTAAAAATGTAAATAAGTGTTAATCTTCTATATGATTAAATAAAAGACCAACATTAATTAAGCCTGTAATTCCAACTAGTGTATAAATTAGTCTAGATAGAATAGTACCGTCACCAAATAAAGCATCAACTAAATTAAAGTCAAGTAATCCAACTAAACCCCAATTTATTGCACCTACTATAGTTAGAATAAGAGCGCATTTTTGTAGTGTTTCCATATTCAATCCTTTCTTTTATGTATTATGATTATTATTTTTCATTTTATACACATCTATCTTGAATATGTTTTCAAATCTAATCTTAATTTGTCAGCGACTGTTGCTATAAACTCACTATTTGTAGGTTTTGCTCTATCATAATCTACACTGTGACCAAAGAGTTCTTCCATATATTCATAGTCCCCTCTGTTCCAGCTTACCTCAATTGCATGTCTAATTGCTCTTTCGACTCTAGAGGATGTTGTATTAAAAGTATTTGCAACTTCAGGATATAATTCTTTTGTTATTCCTCCTATTATATAAGGATTACGATATATAAGCATAATACTTTCTCTTATATATTGGTAACCCTTAATATGCGAAGGAACTCCTAAGGAATGAAGCATCTTAGTAATCTTTCCTTCTAGATTACCATTTTCTTTATTAATTTTTTTATTAAATATTGATCCAATAACATCACTTAAATCAACAACACTATAAGGCTTTAAAAATATATATTCAACATTATAATTTGAAGCCTTATCAAATAGAATATTATTTCTAGTGCTGCAAGTTAATATAATTTTAAAATTACATCCTAGCTTTTCAAAATTATCTAAGAGTTTTAACCCATCCATATGAGGTAATAAGTTATCCATTATTACTAGATCAATATCTTCATTCTTTTTTACTACGTCAATTGCTTCTTTTCCGTTTTTAGCAAAATATTTTACTTCGACTACTGTAGAACTTCCAAAATACTCCTTTACTTCTTTAATAACTTCTTCGTCATTATCAATAAGTAATGCGCGTATTTTATTATTCATAAGCATCTCCTTTTTATTTTACCACGCAAGTATATTATATAACGTTATACACCAAAATACTAGAATATATTTTGTCTAATTATGTAAAGAGATGTCAATATTTGTCGAATTTTATGAAAAGTAATTTATTGCTGTGTAAAGTTGTAAATCTATATCAATATTAGAAATATTATATATCTTTTTATCTAAATCTATCTTTACATCTGGTTTAATGCCTTTTTCATCTATATTTTTTTTATTAGGCATAAGCCAAAATGCACTTGTATATTTAACGCTTGTGTTTTCAAAAGATAGTTTTTCTTGTACTCTTCCTTTTCCAAATGAAGTATCACCAATTAGAGTTGCCCCATATGAATATTTTAATGCACCAGCGAGTACTTCGGAAGCTGAAGCTGATTTTGAATTGATTAAAACCCCGATATTATATTTTCTTTTTTCACTTGTAGTATCTTTTACTTTAATTAAATCATCTTTAGTTTTTAAATAATACATTACCTTACCTTTATTTAAAAATAACTCTATTATTTTTTCAGCTTGACTTAAATATCCACCACCATTATTTCTAACATCGATAATTAGTGAGTCAATATTGCTTTTTTCTAATTTTTCTAGGTTACTTTTAAATTGCTTGTAAGAATCTTCATTAAATGTACTTAGTGAAATATATCCAATAGTTTTATTATTGTTTTCAAATACTTTATATGTTGATACTTCTTTATATAAAACTTTAGTTTTAACATCAAATGATAATAAATCACTCCCCCTTTTAACAGTTAGATTAACCATTTCTTTGGTAGATATTAATTTGGATATTTCGTTTGTGTTTTTATCTTTAATATCTTCTAAATCTACTTGCGTAATTATATCGTCCTCTAAAAGGCCTACTTCCTTAGCGGGAGTATTATCAAATACTTTAGCTATTTTTATACCTTCTTTTACTTTTTCAACTTCTATTCCTATCCCGTTATAGTTACCGCTTAGCATATTATCTAATCTTTCGTTACTTTCTTCATCCAAATATGAAGTATATGGATCATTTACTTTTTCATACATTCCATTTAATGCACCATCTATTAACTCTTTATCACTTATATCTTCAAAGTAGTTATCTTTTAAATTTCCATACGCCGTTACAAATTTATTTAAGTTTTCATCTGATCGTACTAGTGAAGTGTTTAAATCATCAAGATTTTTGTACACTAAAACTCCCCCTAGCATACTCATAACTAGAGATGTAATAATTACAATAATAATAACATCTAGTGCACTAAAAACTCTCTTCATAAAACACCTTGGCATATACTATAACATAACTTCAAAAAATTTACTATTTAAAAAGAAAAAAATAACACAAAAAGTGTTATTTTAAAATATTCATAATTGCGTCTTCAGTATCATAGTAGTTAACTATTTTACCATTTTTAATTTCTATTAATGTTGGATCTTTAATTGATAATTCACTTGTATTTGCTGCTTTTTTATTGCTCTTATCACTAACATATTTTTTATTAATTGCTAGATTTAAATCCATACTATAAATTTTTTTATTACTAGACTCATTTTGATATGTTGATAAAATATTTCCATAATAGTTTGCATTATCTCCTTTAGTATCATAAGCGAATACATAGTAATTATCATAAGGTCTATTAAATACATTTCCAGCATTTACACTTGTATAACTAATAGTTGTTTCTGTGCTTTCTGGAGTTGGATTATCTACCTTTAGATATTTAACTGTCACAACATATAATAAAATTGTTACAATAATAACTCCAATTAGTATATATACAAACTTTTTAACAACATTTGTATCATCATTTACTTGTTTAATTAATTTCTTTTCATCTGTATTTTTCTTTCTCATTTTAACCACCCGAAGTAATTATATCAAAGTAAGCCTTAAAATGCAAAACAAATACTATGGTTCAACTTCACTAGATACATTATCAGTTTCACTAGTATCAATCACATAAGGGTTATTCTTGCTACCATCACCATCAGTATATTCTATCTCTGGTTTTAGAGAAACAACAGGACGAACACCAATATTACTACTAACTGTTAAAGCATCCTGAATACCTATGGTACCACTAGTACGAACAATTCTATTATAACTAGCAGTTTCCATATAAGCAAATGGTGTTCCTGTCCAATAATTTTGATTTGTTTTTATTATATTATTATTTATTAACAAACCCATTTCAGCATTTGTGGGTAAACCGATTGGATAATTCAATTTTGCCATTTCATTTTTTATACTAAATCTATTTATATTACTAATACAATTTAAATTTTTTGTTGATGTTGCGTTTTTGAAGTTTAGTCTGTCTTTAACATTTCCACCATTTGGGTCCCATCCTCCATATGACAGAATACTTCTATCATTACAATAAATTGTATCTTCTAAATAACTATTGTAATTTATTAGATTCGCTGCATACCAAGCCTCAACTTCCAATTTTATATTTGAATCCGTTTTATTTACATTTTCAGCACTTAACATTTCTATTAATGCATCATTTATGTTTTTCCCATCCTTTAATGTTATATAAAAAGCAGCATAATTATACATCAAATATATATATTTTAACTCATCGCATCTGCCGCTGGTATTAAAACAAGTATAATGATTCTTATTTGTTAAACCATAATTCTCGTTCCATTCCCAAAAATTAACTTTATTTGACAATTCAGTATCTTTAAGTATGTACTCATATTTATTTGTTTCTTCATTTAATACATAATCAAAATCATTCCCATATAAATAATTATTTACTATTTTTTCAGCATTGTATGTTTGAATTGCTGTTGTTCTTGTATATATTGGATCATTGCACGGATTTGATCCTATGCATATATACTTGTTTTTACTTTCTGGATATTCTGTTATCCATTCAGATTTTTTATATGTTTTTACTTGTGATTCATCTTCATTTTTAATTGTATATGTCCCATCGCCATTATCATCATAACTATCACCCACATAGAATATTGGATTTACATCTTCTAGAGTTTGCCCATTTTTAAGTTCTAAATAATATATATATTCTCCAACTACTCCTACTATATATCTAATTTTTTCCAAATTTGCATCTGGATTTGGGTTTGAAAATGTATATGTGCCTTTAAGTACTTCATTACAATTTCCGGAATTAATACATTCTTCAGCAGTAAATCGTTCATCTCCATCTGTCCCAGGATTATCATATAATTTATATCTATTCACACTACTTTGATTGTATTCGTATTCTTTAGAAAAATAATGTGCTTTATTTATAGTTATTCTTCCATAGATAGTAGTCTGTGGTGAAAAATAATAGGTAGATGGTGTATAAATACTATTATACATATAGCCAGCATATCCTAGAGAGTTACTATTAGAATTAAATTTACTAGTCCCTATTTGTTGTGCTGTTCCTGTATTATTACATGTTCCACTTGAATCTGGAATACCGTTATATAAAAGTTTGACACCACCTGTGTCTGTAGTACGTAGTATTTGCCAACAGAACCCTCCAAATATCACATTAAATTTATTTAATATTTCCTCTGCCTGTTGATTAGCTATAGTTGCATTTGTAGACGTTGTTGCATAGTGGTATATCTTTTCTGTTCCACTTCGATCATATGCATCGGCATGTTCTCCTGTATATTCAGCAGCATATGTTCCAATCTTCGCTTCATTTTCTACTACTTTATATAAAGTGGTTTTTTCATTTATTTTTCCATCCATTGATTTATTAACAGATTGTCTTGTCCATATAGCTCGGATATGTACATCACTTTCAGGCATTATAAATGTATCATCATTTATTTTTGTTACATTTTCTTCTATGTCCCAGCCCTTAAAGATGTAACCACTACATGAAAGTTCTATATCTTTTTTTGTTACTTTATCAAATACAAAATGATTTTCACTTTCTATTTCTTCTAAGTTACATTCTATAGGCGTGTTTACATCATAATAAACATCATAATTATTTTTAAGTATTGGTGTATCTGTACTTGATTTTGATTTATTGACTCCACTTATTTTATAGTCTATATCAAGTTTTTTATTAGTTGGATAAAGACCTTTAGTATTTTGATATTCTTCTTTAAGCTTTAATTTGATAGTAAGTGTATCTTCACTTCCTGTTATAAATGAGTTATCTCTAAAGTTCCATTTTATTTTGTTATCATTTTCATTTTCTACTTCAAAGTAATCATCATTTATATAATCAGTTATATTTAGTTTTTCATAAACTTCTGGACTAACTGTTGCTTCAAATAATACGTTATTTAGTGAATCTATTTTTGCTGTCCATTGATTGTCTGATATATCATTAACAGAATTTGTTGTATCTCCCATTTCATATTCAACTGCATTTATTGTTATATATGGATATGTTTCTTTTAGTGATTCATATATACTTGTTGTTGCACCTGAGTTTATTGTTGGTACTCCATCTGTTAAAAATAGCACTACTAAATCTTTGCCACTTTCTTTTGAGTAGTTTTCTAAAACTGTTTCTACATTTTTATATGCTAGATAGTAGTTAGTTGCATCTTCTGTATGCATGTTATTAACTGCTTCAAGTAAAGTATTCTTATCATTTGTTAGTGGTGATAATATTCTAGAAGTAGATGCAAAAGAAATGATTGATACTTTGTTGTCTTCATCTTTATCAAGTACGTATTCTATAAGTTCTGAAGCATCTTCTTTTACTTTATCAAGTTTTTCGCCTTCCATAGAACCAGACACGTCAAATACTAAAACTATATCTTTTTTGTTATCTCCTGTTTTTCTTATTGTTTCTAATTTTAGATTTAATTCTGCCTCAGTTTTACTTATCCAGTGCGCTTCTTTTGTTACTTTTATTGAGCCTTCATTATCATAATCTTCTGTAGTTATTTCTACTTCTTTTATAGGTGTATTTCCACTAAAGAAATTACTTGCTAGAGTTTTTATAAAGTTTTGTTTTGGTGAATTTATTGCAATTAACAATGCAAGCACTAAAAAAGCCATAGCAAAAACAAGCCATTTTGCTATTGGCTTTCTATTTAAGAAGTTAGTTAACCTGTCTGTCTGTCTGTCTGTCTGTCTGTCTGTCTGTCTGTCTGTCTGTCTGTCTACATACTATCACCATATTCTTTAATCAATTATAGCATATTTGTTGGGAGTTTAAAAGCATAAAAAAACGCTTAGGGCGTTTATTTGTTATTTGTTATTTCAACTACACTTGCAGTATTTAGTGATTCTGCAATAGTCATCATTTCTTCACTAGTTAAATATGAGCTAGAAATATAGTAATTAATTGTATCTGTTTGCCATTCAAGAGAATTATCACTTAAAGCTCCAACTGCAGAACTTAGTATAAGTGGCTCACCATAAATACTAGTAACTTCCATTTCCTTCGATGCTTTACTAAGTTCTTCTATAATCATAAATGGTTTACTGCCAGTGTAGGTCATTATTACTCTATCTCCATTATCAGTTTCAACTGTATCTTTTGTTTGAAGATGGGTATCTTTAGGTAAATATAATGGATATACTACGTTTTCAAGTATACTTGTTTCTTTTGCGTTTTCATCTTTATTCTTATTTTCTTCCATGCTCTCTGTATTTTCTGTGCTTTCAGTACTTTCTACACTCTCAGTACTTTCTGTGCTTTCCTCTTTTGTCTTATTTTCTTCTTCTATTTGTTTGGTATCAACAAGAGAATCTAATTTAAATGTATCATTATCAAATCTAGTTGAATATTTTATTTTATTAAATTGCATTTTTATTATTGTATTTCCTTCACTATTTAATACTTCAACTTTTTTAAGATTATTATTTTTATCAAAATAGATTTTTTCTTGTTTTAAACTATTATTATTTGGATAATCAACATCTACTTTTACTATTTTATAGTCTTTTTCTTTAGTTACTTCTGGTTTTTTAGTATCTTTAATATCTTTAACAAGTGATTTTAATAAATAACTTTGACTAGAATTATCGGGCCACTTGCTTTGAAAACTAAAACTTTTATTCAATGCTGGTGTAACTACATAAGTTCCTTCATTATTTTTAAGAATTACTTGTTTATGTTCATTACTTTGATTGACTAAAGTTACTTTATAATAATCATCATACTTATAATTTACCTCGACATCATAATTATATGAATCCTCTCCGCTTACTAAAGTCATTTCTCCATTTAAGGTATATGATTTTGCGTTATCAACTTTCTTAGTAAAATCATCAATAACATTAGATTTACTACCACATCCACAAAGTATGGTTAATAAAAATGCTAAGACTAATCCTTTTATTTTATTCATTAACTTCTTCCTCCTATATAATTCTATTTTTCTTGAAAAAAAATAGCACAAAAAAAAGAGCAAAATCATTTTTGCTCTACTACATATAATTTATTATCTTGTTTTATAAGTATAACAGTTGCTTTTGTATCATATCCTAAATCCTCTTTATAATCGAATGTTAATTCTACTTCATATGAATCAAATTTTTCTCCTGATTTTGATTCTTTTGATTCATCAGATTTACCAAGTTCAAATTCGGATTCTTTTATGTTTTTTAACTTAATACTTGATACTTCCGGAAGATTTTGAGTTCTATTATTTGATTTATCTTCCACATATTTATACATGGTGTCACGTACTTTTAATTCATAGTTTTCTCTAGCTGATTCAAGTACATACTCACTGCCACCAACATCATATTTACTGTTTTTATTTGTTATGGTATATAAATCTATAATATATAGTTTAGATAGATATTCAGCATATTTTTTATAATCGACATCTTTTTCGGACAATACTTCTTTTAATTTATAGAAGTTATCTTTAAATAGTTTTGTATCTCTTTTTTCTAAAGTGTAATCATATCCTTTTATTTTTTCAACAGCTTTTGTTTCTTTCTTTTTAGTAACATTCCCTGTTAGTTGTCCCCTATATAAATATAATACAACTCCAATACTAATTAATATTAATACTGCTAAAATTATTAATGTAACTTTCTTTTTTTTACTCATTTTTTATGTTATCTCCTTCTGTTTCAATTAAATTATACACAATAATATCATTGGATATCTCAAGTACTTTTTCTGTATATTCTTTACCATTTTCTATTGTATTTTCATCTATGACTGCTGATTCTTTAAGTACTTTATATTCTCCTTTTGAATTATTATAGTATACATTTGATGTTAAGAAATTACCATTTGGGAAAGGTATAATATTATTATCTTTAATTTCAAATATATCATGACCTAGGGCGTATTTACTACTAAAACCAATCATATTTCCAACTGTTGGTAATACATCTATCATGCCCATATAATAATCTACTGTTTTTGAATATGTATGTTTTTTATCCCATATTATAAGTGGCGTATTTCTATTTAACTCATTAGCATAATAATCATAATTTATATAACCTTCATCTTCCTTGGTTTTAAGTCTTCCAAGCTCTGGACTATAGTTAAACAAATAATTATATTCACTTGAAGCAAGTTTAGCATCATGGTCACCATAAAAGACTACAACTGTATTATCAAATAAATTATTTTCATATAGGTAATTTATAAATTCGCCTAGACACTTATCAGCATAATGAACACTTTTTATATAATCACCTATTTTTGTTCCCTCTAAATATTTATCTTCAACTTCTTCAGTTTCTCCTGTTTTTTCGTTTACCCTAGTAACCTTTTTAGTAAGTGGGAATTCACCATATGCATCTCCACCATCCCATGGTGTATGGTTAGTAAGAGATATTATTGTTCCAACATAGTGTTCATGCTCTTTTTCTATTTTTTGTAGTATTGGAACAGCTTGCTTATAAAACTCATGATCAGATAATCCAAGTCCTATTGTTGTTTCATCCGTTACTGTATATGAATCTTTTGCATAAAAATCATCATATCCTAAACTTTTATACATATTTTCTCTATTCCACATACTTGCATTATTAGCATGCATACTAAATGCATAATATCCTTTTTCTTTAAGTATATTTTCTATAGATGGATATGTTCTATCATAATAACTAACAAACACTGTTCCACTTGCAACTGGCATAAGCGAATCGTTTAAAGTAAACTCAGTATCACTAGATGTACCAGTACTTACTTCTGAATAAAAATGATTAAAGTATAATCCTTGTTTTGTTAGTTTATTAATATTAGGAGTTACTTCTTCTCCATTAATTTTCATATCAATAAACATATTCATCATACTTTCCATATGAACAAATACAACGTTTTTACCTTTATAAGCATTTGTATATTTATTATTAGATTTAACTATTTCCTTGTTGTTATAATAATCATTGAACTTTTTAGCAGCTTCATCATATCCAAAATAAGAAGATAATCTAGTTTGAGTATTTTGTACAACGTCATTTAATTGATATATAACAATACCATATCTTTGTACTATATATTCTCTATTCCATTGCTTTACTAATCTACTTACATCCGCGCCTTTTAAAGTCAGAATATTAATACATAAACAAATTATTCCAACTAAAAGTGCAGTGCTAAAGTTTTTTCTGCTTTTTTCAATTTTTTCTACATAGTGATAGTAGTTATGTCCTTTTAATTTTTTGTTTATATAAGCAAGAACTATTGGAAATATTGCAAAAACTGCATATCCAATATTTAATTTGTCCCATACTGCATCTGATACAGATTCTACTTGACCTAATGTTTCAAGTAATGCAATTGTAACAAAAGAGTTAAAAAAAGCAAAATATATTAAATTAACAGTACATAATATACAAACTATAATTAATAAAGTTTGAAAGTATTTATATTGTTTTTTAGGTTTAAAAATATATCCAAATGCAGCGAATATAATAGCAACTGCTACATCAAAAAACATTGTTTTTAAACTAAATGATTGATTGCCAAGGGTTAATACCTTTAAAAGAGATGTTGCAACTACTGTTAAAATAATAAATGAGATAAATAATCTATTTGTTAATATAAAAGTAATTACACCCTTTTTATTACGGCTTATATATTCTTTAATTTTATTTATCATATTTATTCCCTTCTTATGAAAACATTATATCAAATAATTAAGATAATTAATATATTTTTCTTGTAAATAGTTAAAAAATATGATATATTATTAGCGCAACGCAGGTGTAGTACAGCGGTTAGTATGCGGCCTTGCCAAGGCTGAGACGGCGGTTCGATTCCGCTCACTTGCTCCATTTGTAAAAAACGTCGCAATGAGCGATATATAAATAAAGCTTAATTTGAAAGAATTAAGTTTTTTTGTGTATCCGACTCCAAGAGTTAGGTTGAAAGTCATATAAATACCATCCTTCAAAGAAAGGATGGTGAGTTTTCTCATATAATTATACTTTAATTTATCTGCCTAATCTTGACGATGGAGATTCAATAGGTCCAAGTTCTTTTTCTGCTTCTTCAATCATTTCTTCATATCTCTCATTTCTTCTTTGTTGGATTGATTCATTATTTAACCAGGCTTGCGTAGATAATGCTTCTGTTAATGCTTTTCCTCTTTTTATTCTGGCAGAATCATGTATAGTTCTTGCATAACCTTCTGGTTCAGGATTTTCTGCTTCACCTACAGAATTATCTTTATTATTTAATGTTTGATCTAATATAAGGTTAACTCGATTTAGCGTTTCATTAATTTTAGCAACACCATCTGTGTCTCCTGCTAACTCTTTTTGTTTTTTTTCTTCTTCTAATTGTTCAATTCTTTTAATCACTTGAATAATTTGTTGCTTTAAATTATCTTGTGTTTCCTTCATTTTATTTAGTTCCTCTATTAATCCGGCATTCATAATCGTCCCTCCTATAATAATTTTATCAAAATATGTTTATATAGACAATAGGCATATTGCCAAAATGTCATAAGATAATAAAGGGACTTATAACAAATATTGTTAAAGTATTTGATATAAATATAATTAGGTTCTATTTTCTTTACATTTGAAATGTTTCTAATACGAAACACAAAATTATTCATCTTTAATTTTATTTCTTTAATGGTTTATAGTCATTTAAAGATAGTTTGTTACCCTTTTTCATTATTTTTTCGCTTACTAATTCCAATTCAAATAAAGAACGAGCTTGCAAATAATAATGTTTCAATAACTCCACATCAAAATATTCTTTGTTTTGCTTTTTTTCATAGAGGCTTTTTAAATGATTTAATGCATCTATTTTATTATCAAAATCAAAATTATCTGTTTCATTTATAATTTTATTAGTAGTCTCTATTTTTTCATCTATTGGAATCAACTCATCATCCGTTGGATAGTTTAAAAATTGATATATACTATATGGCTCATCAGCAAAAATATTTCCAACAATAAATGCTAAGTAAGGCATATTAACTTTTGTACCTTCAACACCGATAGAGTCATCATGATAGCTCCAAGGTTCATTAGAAGTATAGCGATATATTCTTTTTATATTTTCAAACATAGGATCACCATTTGGTAAATCAGCTCCTGAAATAAACCTATTGCCTTCGAACTTTGCATCAGATGGTGCAGTAAAGGTACCTTCAGTTTTATAACTAGCGTTTTTAATAATATCATCTAATAATTTTTTTAGTTTTTCACTATCATAATAAACTGAATAAACTCTCTCAATAGTACCATTTGTTTCTATAAATTCCATAATAATCTTCCTCTTGGTTGACTATTATACCACATTTTTTATAAATTCAAATAATTATAATATAAAAACTTACGAGTTAGTTCGTAAGTTATTTTTTGTTTTCATTTGCGTATTTAGATTTATATACACTATCAAGTATTTCCTTTATAGTTTCTTTTGGTGTATCAGCGGTGTTAAATATTCTCATAATATATTCTGCATCTTGGAATTTTTCTTTCCATTCTTCATCAGAAAACTTTTTGCCTTCATATTCTTCACATACTTTTCTAACTTCATCTACATCTTCAAATACTGCTGTATAAAAATCTATATCCATAGCTTTTATCTGTTCATCAGTTAGTTTAATAACTAAAGATTCAAAATACTTATTAATATAATCAAGTTTTAAATTAACTGTTTCTTCATCAAGGCCATAAGATAAAAGTAAATCTTTTGAATCGACAAGTGATTTTAATTTAGTATATAAATCAGCTTCTCTTAAACCTAAATTATGGTCTTTCTTTACTTTAACATTTCTTATGCTTTGAAGTTCATCAACCATAAAATAAGCATCTTTAAATATTTTCATCAAATACTCTTTCGCGTAATTATCTAATTTTTGTTTTAATGTATTAAAGGCGTTTTTTAAATATCTTTCATTTGTTATTTCTTCTGTTGTTTCTTTTAACCATGTATTTCTGTAACCATAAGGGGTATTGAAATTTCCATCTCTATCAAATGTGCAATCATTAAGTATTTTGGCATTTACATCTTCTCCATTAAATTTGCTTATTGATGGATTGTATCCAATTACATCTAAAAGATATGGGTTTCTTAATTTAAAGAATGGATATTTATTCTTTTCAATAACACCATGTATTTCTAAAAAGCTATTTAAAGAATCATAGTTATATTCATCTTTAGCGCTATTTTCATATTTGTATTTTATAAGATCAATTGGTAATAGTTTTAATTCTTCCTCACTTGTTTTAAATGCAGGTTTATTATTTATTTTTCTTCTTTCTATTCTGCTTTTAATTACTTGATAGTCATGTCTTAAAGATTCTACTTCAAATGGTACTATATCGTATTCTTTTTCTTCATCATCTAGTATATATTTATTGTTTTGATCTGTAATTGTTTGGCCTTCCCAAAGATCATCTTTTAAATCATGACCTCTGTGAGAGTAAAAATCTTTATCTAGACCATAATAATTAAATTCACAAACATCGTCTTTTAATTTATTTGCACATTCCCACGTTATTTCTAACCCTCTATATTTTCCATCGATTATAGCAAGTACCCAATCATGAAAATGTTTTTTGTTTTGAAATATGTTTTTTATACCTAATCTATCAAGACCTTCTTTAAATATAATTGCAAAACCTGCGCATACAGCTTTTTTATAAAGTATTCCGTTTAATCCTCTTGAAGTAATTTTATTATCTAATTTTGATTCATAGCTCTCGTCATACGTAAAATCTTTTGTTATTGCATCGTATAAAATCATTGTTTTTTGATTTTCTGTTAAAGAATCATCAATATTTTTTTCTATAGACTCATAATATTTAATTATTTCTGTTAATCCTTTAGGAGATAGCATTGTTCTTTTAATATATTCATTATTTTTATATTTTTCTTTATTAAAATAATCATATCCTCCTCGAACACTAAAAAAGATATTTGGAGACATTATTTGATCAATTAAATTACTGGTAAGATTTTTAGTATTTTCTAATATTAAAGTAGTTTTTCTTGGGAACCTGTTTAATTTTTTTATATCCTCTAGTGTAAGAGTTCCAACGACTTCATAGAAATCACTATCTTTAGGTAAAAACAAATCTTCTCTTTTAATTAACTCTGCCATGATACCTCCTATGTTATATATTTAATTATACCATATATATTTACAAATGTTTTATAAAAAGTTAAAATGATATCAAATGGAGGAAATATGAAAAGTGTATTATTTGTATGCCATGGAAATATTTGTCGTTCTCCTATGGCAGAATATATATTAAAATCATTAGATGATAGCATTAAAGTTGAATCAAGAGCGACTTCAAAAGAAGAAATTGGTAATGATATTTACCCTAATGCTAAAGAAGAACTAAAAAAACATAATATCGCATTTGAAAGGCACTATGCAAAACAAATAACAATAGATGATTATAACAGTTTTGATTTAATAGTTTGTTTTGATGATTATAATATTAAAAATCTAAAAAGATTAATTAATGATGATAAAAAAGTAATAAAACTTTTAGATAAAGACATAGATGATCCTTGGTATACAAGAGATTTTGAAAAGGCATATAGTGAAATATATGATGGATGTATTAGACTTTTAGCCAAAATAAAAAGACGAAATTAATGAGTTTTTCCGTCTCTTTTTTTTGGAACATTAAAATACTCATAAAACTCTTCTTTTAATCCTGCTGGAATATATTGGTCAATACCCTCCCATTCAGGATTATTATGTTGTATATTATATTCTCGTTGTCTTTGAATATTTCTTTTTGCTAAAGAAAGTTCTACTTTGTTGGCTTCTTGCAAAGATTCAGTCTCAAAATATTGCATTTTTAACGCTGCTGTCTTTGGCGCTCTTGAATTTGAATTCTGTTTTTCAGTTTTTATAGGATCTTTTTTAAAGTTATTGCATTTCTCAACAACAAATTTATCAACTATAAATTCATTTTCTCCATTCTCGTTTAAACCATAGCTAATAATTTGATATCCTTGTGTAATAAACCCATAATAATTAATATTTCTTTTTCTTGCGTCAGCTACCTTTTTACATCTATTTGGACACCCATTATTGCACTCAATACATAAATGTGGCTTTTGATTATAGTTTTCTAATAATTCCTTTTTGTAAGAAGTTCTTTTAGATTCACCATTTATTTTTCTTATAATGTATTTTTCCATTAAAATACCCCCCTTTGAAAAGTGTTTTTATTATACTCGTTTTTGCATTATTGTCAAGCAATTTTTACTACTTTTTAGTTGTTCTAGCCTTATTGATATCTATTATAGTTCCTTCCTTTTTATCATTATCATCATTAAGTAATGGCGCTAAATCAGGATAAACATCTCCTTCTATGAATATTTTTTTAGCTATTTCTAATCCTATATTGATATTTCTTTGATCTATTAGGCTGATATTATCACCTAAGTAATACTTCATAGTTTCAACATCTTCTGAGTCATAAGTTAAAACATTTTTTAACTCTTGATCATTACAATATTTTTCCTTAAAAAGTTTAATAATATAATTTGTTAAATGATCTGTTTCATAACTAACTAGTTCATAATTTGAATCAAGTAATTCACCTATTTTTTCCCTCAAGAAGCCTTCATTTTTTTCAACATTATTTTTAAAAACAGCATCCCATCTTTTATAATAATCGCTAACTCTTTCTTTTAAATCATCAAGAAGTTCTATATGCCTAGCGACATACCAATATAATACATCATCATAAGATTCAATTATTGATAAAAGTGTTTTTACTACTTTTCTTGGACTAATGTTTTCTTTACTAGAAAGCCTTTCATGAAGAGTTTCCTCTAATGGGTATAATTCTTTATCAAAGTAATCTTCTAATTGAACTTTTGCCATATAATTTATAATTCCCTCATATCCAACAAACACATGTTCTACATTAATAAATTTTACTTCTTCAAGGTGAATAAAAAGTTTAATTGCCTTAGCATGATTAGTCATCCTACATTTGACAAGCCTATCAGATCTTTTTTTATCTAATCTATCTTTACCTATATTAGAATAAAATTTTTCTAAAAGAATCTCTGCTTCAAATATATCACAAAAATCTTCTTGTTCTTCATGTATTGTTTTATAATCACTCACAATTTGTTCAACAAATTCTACATCTTCACCATATTCATTCATTATATATTTAACAAAATTTATATCTTTTTTTACATTTTCACCGGCATGAAAAGCCATTTTCTTATCATCTGATTGTTCAATAGCGGCAATTATAAAATCTAAATCATTTTCTAATTCATCAAAGTTAACATCTTGTACTTCTTCTCCTAATAAATACCTATCGATTAGGCTTTTACTATATTTTGACATAATAAAACCCCCTTTTTTGTTGAGTAATATTATATATATTATTTATAAAAAGTCAATAGAAATAGATGGTTATTGACGTTTTTTATAGAATTTTTCAAACTATTATGATATATTAAGCATATAAGGAGTGTATTATGGCAAAGAAAAAGGAAATTGTTGATATCGCTAAGAATAAGAAAAAAAGCGATGAAATGTATGGAAAAGACAAAAAAGGGAACATAATTAAGCTTGAAGAGAAAGGAAATCCTAAAGGAAGAGCTAAAACAAAAAGAATATTAGCAATTTGTTTTTGGTTAATAGCAATCTTTTTTGAAGTAGTTGGTATTTTAAGACTTAAAGATGTTATTAATTGGTTTAGTTCTTTAAGTGAAACTACGTTTTTGATTATTTGTTTAGTTTTAGATCTAGGGTTTGTAGTAGCAGGATCTCAATTTTGGAAAAAAGCTAATCATATCGATCCAATTTCAGAAAAGGATAAAACTAAATTCTGGATTTGGAATAATTTAGGTACAATACTTTCAGTAATAGCGTTTTTACCAATCATTATTCTAGTTTTAAGCGATAAAGATATGGATAAAAAATCAAAAGGTATTGTAAGTGTGGTAGCAATTATAGCTCTTTTAATTGCTGGTTTCACAAGTTATGATTATAACCCAGTATCAAGCGAACAATTAGCGCAAGCACAAAGAGAAGTTGAAGCAGTAAGTCCTGATGGTATTGTATATTGGGCACCACATAGTAAAAAATATCATGTTGATCCTGATTGCCCAGCATTTTCTAATAGTGAAACAATTTATAAAGGAACAGTAGCAATGGCTTTTGAAAAGAACTTAACTGAACCTTGTAGAAGATGTATTCCTGCATTAGAGGATGAAGAGGATGAAGATCACGACCATAATCACGAAAGTGAATCTAAAAAGGTAGAGTCAACCAAAAAGAAAGTTGAAAAGAAATAGGAGTAAAGCATGGCAAAAAAAATCGTAGAAGTTAAAGAAACAAAAAAATCTAAATCTAAGCTAGACATTTCAAAAATTAAGGAATTCGCTGAAGATAATCCAGAACTAGTTGAACTTGCAAAAGATAAGATTATTGATTTACTAGATGGTGACGATGATAAATCATCTAAAAAATCTAGTTCTAAAAAATCATCTAGCAAAAAGAGTAAAAAATCAGATTCTGATAATTTATCTACTCTAATTAAAGTAGCTGGAACCATATTAAACGACAAAAAATAATTATATTAAAAAGAGAAAAAATATTTTTCTCTTTTTTATTGTATTATTATTCTAATTTCTAACATTCTTTTTTTCATATTTTGTATGAAGTAGTTCTTCGCTTTTTTTACTAAGAGGTTCTGTTAATAGTTCATCATATATTTTTTTGACATTTTTATTTTTATATGAATATCTACAATCAAGTTTTTTATCTTTTGTTTTAAGCGAATTTGCTCTATTTTCTTTTACTTCATCTTCTTCTCCATTTTTATATATTGGTTGTCCTCCTCCACCAATACATCCACCACGACAATTCATCACTTCAATAAAATCATATTTTGATGTTCCGTTTTTGATTTCCTCTAAAAAAGGTATGGCATTAGCCATTTCATCGACTACTAAAACATTTAAATCAATATTTTTAAATTTATAATGACCTTCTCTAGCCCCATTATAACCTTGAATGTTTTTAAAGGTTATTTTATTTAAATCTTTTTTTGTTATTAAATAATGCGCAGTTCTAAGTGATGCTTCCATAACTCCCCCAGTATTACCAAATATCATACCAGCGCCTGACCCATCAGCAAGAGGTTTATTAAAGTCTTTTTCTTTTACGTTTTTAATATCTATATTAATCTTTTTTAAATAACTTATTAATTCTCTAACGGTTAAAACTAAATCTGTATTAGCATCTGGCTTTAGAATTTCATCTTTTTTCGCTGTGCATGGAGTGATTGCAACAGTATATATTTTATTTTTATCAATTTTGTTAATTTTAGCAAAGTATTCTTTTACTAGTGTTCCTTCTATTGCAATTGGACTTTTTGTTGTAGAAAGATGTGGAATTAACTCCGGATAAAAAGTTTCTAAATATCTAACCCAAGAAGGACAACAACTAGTCATCATTGGAAGAACTCCGCCTTCTTTTTTTCTCTTTATTAATTCAGATGCTTCTTCCATGATAGTCATATCTGCACCTAAAGTAACATCAAAGACATAATCAAAACCGATTTCTTTTAAAACTCCAACTAGTTTTTTTTCTAAGAATTTTCCTTTAGGGTAACCAAAACCATCACCGATACTTACTCTAACTCCAGGGGCAGTATATGCAATGCATATCTTACCAGCTTTTTTTGCTTTTAAGAATTTATCTACTTCATTTTTAGGAATAAGTGCATTTCGTGGACAAATGATACTGCATTGACCACAACCAACACAACCATATTTTTCTTTTTCAAGAGGCATTTGCTCTCTTTCGATACATGTTGTTTTACATAATCCACAATTGCAGCAGTTTAAATCTATTTTTTCAATGCAAGGATTATTATTTGATATTTTAACAGAATTATAAAGCATTTTAGGGTTAGTATATTGCCCATGCTTTAAAGTTTTATTATCATATTGGATAGCAAATTTTGGACATCTATGTAAACAGCCTAAACACATAATGCATTTATCTTTATTCCAAACAGGATGCCCATCTTTTATAGTAATAGCACCTACTGGGCAATTTTTTGCGCACATTTCACAACCTATACAAGTTGATTCGTTAACGTTTAAGTGACTTGTATTTCTATATTTATTATAATTTTTATGATAACTAAGTCCTATTTTTTTTAATATTCGTCCGTTTATTAAATCTTTATGTTCTTTTAAAATGATTCTATCTATAATATTATCTATCTTTTTATCAGCTTTATTTAATAATTTCTCGTTTTTATTTTTGTTTTTGACATCAAATATTGGTGTCCAAGTATCAACCATTTTTACACAGTATCTTGCATCGAGCTTAATGTCTTTTTTTTCTAGTATATCATGTAACATATATTCAAATGCGCCTGGATTTGATCCATATGTTGCAACACAATATACAAAATTATTTCCTTTTAGATTAATTTTAACTTCAGATAAGTATTCTTTAACAATTGATGGCAATCCAAAAAAATAGACAGGAGATACTATTCCAAGATTTTCATCTTTTTTTAAAGACAATTCTTTTATATTATCGTTATTTAAATCTGTAATATTCAAGATTTTGTCACCAGTTTTTTTGGCAATTTTATATGCAACATATCTTGAGTTTCCTACTCCTGAAAAAAATAGTATCATTACTGCACCCTCTTTTACTATTTTAATTATAACATAAACAATAAAAAAAGTGCATAATTGCACTATAATTTTGTATTTATTTCTGGTATTAATACAAATGTAATATCATTATTTATAGAATTAAGGTCTCCTCTTAACTCATTAAAGAATTCCTCTTCATATATTTCATCGTTTACAATAATACTCTTACTTAATGCTGATTTAATCATTATTAATGGATTATCTAATTCATATGTTAAATTTCTAATTTGATATAATTGTTCTTTAAGCATTACATATTGTTGTCTTGGTATCTCTTCCATATACTACCACTTAGGCTGGTTCGCTTCGAAATTATCAGTGATTTTTTTGACTTTTTTATCTGCTTTTTCGAACTCTTTATATCTAGATTTAACATATAAGATGATATTCTTGTTATTGTTGATTAAATTATTAACTGCTGTATTGATTTCAAGTTCCAAATCTTCTATAATCTCGTTATTAACTGAATCATATGAAATAAGCAAATCTCTAAAAGTATTATTAAATTTATTTAAATTTTCCGTTTGATCATTCGATAATGCTTCAATTCTATCTAATATTTCTAATACTTCACTACTAATACCAACTCTACCACTAGTTATATCAATTACATCTAAGTTTTCAAATTGATATTGTTCTATTGGAGCAATATCTATTGCTTTTAATCTTCTTTTAACTTCTAATTCAACTGAGTCAACAGATTCATAAACTTTTCTAACTGTATTTTTCATGGATAGAACAGCTTTTTTGTTATTTTTAAAAGATTCTTTATTTTTTTCTAGAAGTTCTGTTTCATCTTTAAATTCTGTTATAGGTATAGATTTATAAATCCTGAGTATTTTATCTATATTATCTATATAATTATCAAAACTTTTTAAAGTAGTATCTTTTAGACTAGTATCTATTTCAAAAGTTCTTCCATATCCAGAATATTCATCATATATAAAAATATATGTTTTTCTTAATTTTTTAATATTTTGTATTAAATCACCTGCAAGAGATTGTTCTTTATTCATTACATCAAAAAAAGCGGTAGTATAACTATCTTTCCAGTAATTGCTTAAATCATTAATATTTTTAAATAATTCAAAGAATATTCTCTCACAATCATTTAAACAATTTTTTAAAGAGGCAATATTGTTTTTTAATGCTATTGTTTTTACTCTCACAAGAATCACCCTTTTTCTTTAAATAAATGGAAATTATTAAATAATTTCCACTTAGTTAAGGAAAACTGATTAGTTTCCTTGAGCTGCAACGTAAACGCTTTGATTAGCAGCAACGAATTCATTAATGTTTTTAGTTGCGTTTTCAACTACTGCTTCTGTTAAAGCTTCCATTAAGTTTCTAGATTTAACATTTGCTTCTCTAATTGAATCAGATGCAGCTGACATTACTTCTTCAGTAAATGCAGTTGAAGAAGTAATTTGAGATTCAATTGCAGAAAGATTATCTTTAATTGTTCCAAGATAAGTATTTACAATATTATTAAATTCTTGAGCTGCAGTAGAATCTGCTCCTTTTCTTCCTCCAATTTCCATTTGGAATTCTGCAGTAGGTGGAGTGATATCAACATCAGTCCAGCTATAAGATTCTGTTCCGTGAGCTGCTTCATTTAAAGCTTCTCCAGCAGTCATTAAGAATCTACCAACGCTGTCAATATAATTGCGAACTTCGATTACTAGAGATTTGTATAGAGGCATGAAAGTGTCTCCAAAAGCTTTAGCTTGGTCAGAAGCCCATCTTTGAGTTAAATCGTTAATTGCTCTTGAAGTATCATCAATAGCACCAACTAGATTAGCAGAAGGTGATGCAATTCCATCGATTAATCCTCTTACTTGTTCTGGATCATAAGATACATCTAATTCTCCTGCAAAATTTTGAATGTTTAAATTCATTTTTGCCATAATATTATTCCTCCTTCTAAGACGGTCGGCTTACCATCTATCTAAATTGATTGTAGCATAAAAATATGTTAGTTGCAATAAGTTGACACAACAATTTTACGTTTTCGTGTGTAAAAGAACTATTTCAGATGAATTTCTAACATCTGTATCAAATATTATTTCGTTATTTCCATATATTTTTGCACTGTCTTTATTAATAAATACATATTCATTTGGATCTCCTAAAACCACTCCTGTTAAATCTGTGACTGATTTTATTATTAACGCTTTAATTTTCCAAACTAATTCATTAATTGGAATAAACATATCAAATGATTCATCAATTTCAGGAATAATTAGTTTAATTAATACTTTATTGGTCATTATCATCACCTGCTTTATTAGAAAAATCAATAAGTTTACATAGCATAGCTGTATCTTCTTCTATTACATATCCCATATCATTTGTAAGTCTTTGACTTAATTCTTTAGAGTAATTTGAGTATTTTAACAATCCTTGTTCAGTAATACCGTTACCATACCAAATACCATCACTTAAACTAAATATGCTTTGGAACCATGTTTCAAATGTATAAGCCTTTATTTTCTTATTAGTATCACAGATTACAATAGACATTTTTTCATATTTTTTAACTGCTTGACATAAATCTGCGACAACATTAGTGTTTTCTAATGCTTTAATATATTTTTCTATTCCATATATTAGTATTACACCTTCTTGATTAGATTTTTCACTGATTAGTTTATTAACATAAGCTATTAAACTCTCAGTAATTTTAGTTAAATTATCGGTATAATAGTTTTGAAATAATTCTTTATTAATATCTAATGCTTTTGATGCGTCAATTATAATTACGTTTAGATTTTGAATATATCTAAATGTAATAAGCAGACTTTTAACAAAATTTTCTATATACTCTATTTTATTGGCACTTATTATATTTCCTAAATTAGCAAGGAAATTGTATTTTATAGTGCTTAATTCTGCTTTATTAATACCAACTGGAACAGAAGATAATGTCGAAATGTCTTTAGATATAACATCAAATGAAACAATATCCGGAACAGTTGGAATTGTTTTCGCTTTAGCTTTTTGTTCTGATTCAACTTGTTTAACAAATTCTGATAAGTAATCTGGTAAGGTTTCGGCCTTTTCTACTATGCTGACAGTCTGGAATTCATGAAGATCATCCATCATAAGTACTCCCCTACCATTAATATCTCTAGGAACAGTTTTGCTCTTTGTGTTAAATAGCATTTTATAATCTCCATCATCCTTAAGTTTATAAGCATAAGAAGTTTTGAAGTTAGCGCTTACCTTACCTCTAATAGAACTTATACCATTACATGTCATAATGTACACTATTCCAAGTCTTTCAGAGTCTCTAGTTATATTAGGCAAAATTTCAAATAAATTTTGATTTGTTTCATAAATAGAATCATAATTATTTAAAATTACTACTATCAACGGAAGTTTCTTGTCAGAGAACTTAATATAATTTTTATATTCTCCGTTATAATCCGCAAATAATCTTTTTCTTCTTGCTGTTTCTTCTGTTAGTAATTTAAATAGATTATTATATTTTTCATCTTCTCCAATATAAACTGATCCACCAAAATGAGGAAGTTTATTATATACTCTTAAAGCTTCTGAACCATAATCTATAGCATAGAAATTTAATTCCTCAGGAGAATAATTCTTAACACTTGAGAATACAAGGGCATTAAGAAGCATTTCTCTTTCGATAGAATCATTTCCATATATTACAGTGTTTCCAGCGTTCAAGAAATTATGTATTACAACACCTTGTTCTTGTTTTTCAGGAGCATCATATTCACCAATTATAGATTCTACATTGTAATTTTCCTTTTGGAAACCATATTTTTTGGCAACGTTTTCTTCTAAAATGATTTCTGGAATATTATCAAGCCATAGCTTTCTTGCAAAAGTATTAGAACTTGTTGATACTTCTATTATGTTATCTAAAATATTAGTTATCTGTTCTCCTTTAGCTTCACCTTTTACTTGTTGGTTGTTTGAAGCTTGTATGCTTTTTATAAACTGTCCACAGTCATTTAAGAAGTTAATACTTTTATCCACAGTTTTAACTATTTTATCTGATGGGAAGTATTTTGCACCAGCCCATGCAGACTGACCTAATACATATAATTCGTCATATCCTACTTGTAAGTAAAATCTACCAGTTTCTTTAATTGCGGCAGCATCAGGTTTTTTTAACATTTCCTTTGAATCCGCTGCATCTTGTACTTTTAGACATACTCTAAATTTAGTATTTGACCAAATTTGATCAGTAACTATACCAGAAGGTTTTTGAGTTGCAAGTATTAAGTGAACTCCAAGTGAACGACCTATACGCGCAGTACTAATTAGAGAGTCCATAAAATCTGGTTGTTGGCTTTTTAGTTCTGCAAACTCATCACATATTATAAATAAATGAGGAATAGGTTCATTAATTCTTCCTTCATGATAAAATCTTTGATATTTATAAATATCTATTGTACTTTCTCCTAAAGCATCTCTAGCTTCATTAAACATAGTTTGTCTACGCTTTAATTCACTATCTATACTTACTAATGTTCTATCCATTTCAGCTTTATCTAAGTTTGTAATAGTACCTGCTAGGTGTGGTAGAACTTTTCCAGTAGCTTTGTTTTCAAAAGCAAAAGCAAGGCCACCACCTTTGTAGTCAATAAGTATAAATGATACATCTTCAGGACTATAGTTAATACACATAGAAAGAATATAAGTAATTATAAATTCTGATTTACCTGAACCTGTAGTACCTGCAATAAGTCCATGAGGGCCATGTTCTTTTTCATGTAAGTCTAGATATATCAAATCATTTTGAGGATTAATACCAACTTCTGCTTTAAGACTTTGAGTAGAATCATTAGTTCTCCATCTATTTAAAATGTTTAACTGTTCAACTTTACCTACTTTTTCCATTTCTAAAAATGATACCATTTCTGGTAATTTTGCATTACCATCGCTGCTTTCAAATTCGATTGGAATATTAGAAATAATTTTTGCAACATTCATCATATTAATGTTATATCTAACTTCATCCGTAAAGCTTGTTTGCTCTTGTCTTTCATAAGCATTTTGAAGTATACCACTAGTTCTTTCACCAATTGTAATAAAGTTATTACACTTACTAGGAAGTTTAGAAAGTCTATTTTCAATTAAAACAACACTCATACCAAAATTAGGTAATTCTGTTAGATTTCTAATAAAATCATATTTTTTGATTCTACTATAATTATCAATAATTATTAAATAATATGGAGTATATGGACCACTTTCTGGTTTTCTTTCACCAGCTTCTTGTCTTTGATTTAAGACATTTTCAAGATATGTAAGTAATATTTTTGATGTTTCATCAGTTGATGAAAAAAATCTAAAATCTCTTTCATTGGTAAAATTATGATTTAAATACTTTATATAGTCCCATTCTACTTCATTTGTTTCATCTGTAAAGACTACAAGTTTTAAATCCTCATAACTGTAGAATGAAATAAGTTGTAAAATAATATTATTCATAAAAGCATAGCATTTATTTCTTTCCCCCATTATAGCCGTAACCATATTTTGATAGAAAGAGTAACTCATTGGTGCATCTTTTATATATTTATATTTTTTTCTTAATTCATTAACCTTTTTTTGCAATTCAGTTTCTTCTAGAGTGAATCCTCTGTCTGGATCAGCAATTTTAGCTGCAAGAGGAGGATTTCCTTTACCTATTCTAGCAAGCAAAAAATCACTTTGGTCAGAACGTTTATTCCAAAATGGAAATTGTTTGTTCATAATCATATTAATGCATTCATCAAGTGTAACTAAATTTTCTATAAGAATATCTTTTTGCAATTTTGATTCGTCCATTAGTTCTTTTTCTTTTTCTTCTAGATATGCAGTATATTTTTCTATAATTTCTTTTTTCTTTTGTTTTCTTCTTCTCTTGTTGTATCTTCTAGATAGGGTTGGCCATAGAAGCATTGAAGAAAGCATAGCAAAACTTGTTATAAGCGAAGGCCATGATCTAGCAAAAGTTGTTGTTCCATTAGTTAACTGAATCATGACATTTAATACAGATGCCATTGAACTCATACCCATCATAAGCATTGGTCCAATAGTTAAAATAAGTGGAAGTTCTTCGGGATCACCAGTGTTAGGTGGCTCACTTAGCCTAAATTCTTTCATTTCTATAACTCTTCTTATACGAGGAGATTTTGAAAAATAACTATCAGGATTATATAATTCCCTATCTTTTACAACTATATCTTCTGGTTGAACACCAGCATTAATTAAGTAACTAGTTAAATTAGTTGCATTACCAATTCTAATAGAATCTCTTGGACAGCAAAAAATCAAAACACCCTTTAAGAACATGATGTTTAAACCAAATATATTTATTTGATCACCGGTTTTAATGCTATATCCGCCATTTTTTATTGCAATATAATTAACATATACTTTAGTTGTACCATTGTTTTCAAGAACTAATTCATTATTTTTATAGCTAATTACTACATTTTCATCGCCTAAATATGGGCAATTATAGTATACAGAAGAGTTTTCATTCTTTCCAATAGATAAATATAAATTTTGATAAAATGTATATAAACTAGTAACATTTGTTGTAATATCACTAGTATAAACTACGTAATTTTTATTGTTTCTACTTACTACATAATAAGTATTTGTTAAAAGAGGAGCGTTATCTACAAAGCCACCATTATATCCGACTTTAACATCATCTGTAGAATATATAACCCATTTACCCTCCCTAGCTTCTACGTTTACTAATTTTGTTTCTTCGTTATTATTTTCATCAAAACTAAAACTACCAGAAACTTCTGAAGGAAGGGAAAAGCTAAGCATTTTGTTGTCTAAAAATAAATATATTTTCATTGATGAGCCCCTTTCTATTATATATAAAAATGATACCATAAATAACAAAAAAAGTCACTATTTTTGTGACTTTTATTTATCTTTATTTAAGTAACTTAATGCTTCTTGCATTTGTTCTTTTGTAAATGGTTTTGGAACATAACTTAAGAACCCTTCTTCTATGTACTTATCTGCTGCACCTGAGACTGCATCTGCTGTAAAGGCTATTGTTGGTATATCATATCCTGGAATCTGTTTTAGTTTCTTAAGTGTTTCTTCTCCACCCATCTCTGGCATCATTATATCAAGTAATACTAAATCGTATTTTTCTCCATTTTGTATTTTCTCTATTGCTTCTTGTCCTGATCTTGCACTTGATACGATTAATCCCATATTTGTTAATGTTCTTTCTGCAACTTTTATATTAAGCATATTATCATCAACTACTAAAATAGTTTTTCTAGTTAAATCTTCAAGCGATTTTTCAGAGAAGTTCATAGGTTTATCTTTTTCATCTACAGGAGCGCTTAAATCAACTTTTTCCATAGTGCTTACTGCAGGAAGTCCTTCCATATTTGGTGTTTCTTTTGGTTTTTCACTAGATGGTCCATTAAGTACTATAGTTTGTCCTTTCGAATTATCTTCATAAACCTTTTGTGGTAATCTTACCGTAAATTTGCTTCCTTTACCATATTCGCTTTCTACTGATATTGTTCCATTCATCATTTCTACTAAACTTTTTGTAATAGCAAGTCCTAATCCTGTACCTTCTATTGTAGAATTAATCTCGACATCAAGTCTTTCAAATTTATTAAATAATTTGTCTATACTTTCTTTTTTTATTCCTCTTCCTGTATCTTCTACTGTTATTTCTAAATTACATGTAGTTCCTCTTGTATCTCCCGTTACTGTAAAATTAACTTGGCCTTCATCAGTATATTTAATCGCATTTGATAAAAGATTATTAATAATTTCTTTAACATGTACTTGGTCTCCGTATAACATATCTGGAATAGAACTATCAAGTGATACATTGAATTCTATTGGTTTTTCTCCAATTCTTACAGAATTACTTCTAGCAAGACCAGTAATTTCCTTTTTGAAATCATAAGGAATCTCAACTATTTCCATCTTAGAAGATTCAATTTTATTTATATCAAGAATATTACCGATTATTTCAAGTAATGTTGTAGATGCTTCAACTATATAATCAGCATCATTTTTAACTACATATGGTACTTCATCTGACCTAGATTGAATATCTTCACTAAAACCAACTATTGCATTAAGTGGTGTTCTTATTTCATGACTCATACTAGATAAGAAATCTGATTTAGCTTTATTTGCTTTTTCTGCTTCATTTTTAGCAATATTTAATTGATCGATTATCTTAATATCTGGGTTCTCAATAGTAAAGAACATAGCAAGTAATCCAAATGTTTCCGTAACGGTCATAAGTGTCCATCTATGATCTATGCTTTGGATTACAAGAGCAACAATAAATCCCCCAAGCATAACAAACAAAGGAATAAAGTTTCTGGCTTTAGCCTTTTTAGTTATAATAGCTCTTAATGCACTTAAAATACACATTGTTATCGCTACTCCAGAAATTAAATATAAAGTGTTACATGCTGGACCATCTGCAAATATTCCTGCTTCACTCATTCTTAGTGACGAAGGCAAAGTTAATGAAAGTAATAGAGTTATAAACATAAGAATATAAATTACAGTATGTATTAATTTAGAATGTTTTTTATAATATTCTTCTGACATAGAAATTGTCATATTATAATCAAAAAACATAATGCAAAATACCGCCAAATATGCCATATATAACTTATAGATAGCATTTGGTAATATATGCATTGTTCCATATCTAGTTATTAGGGGAAATAATGAACACTCCAAAATCAATCCAAAAAAGTTAATTGTCACAAGATTATAAAAAGTTTTTTCTTCAGGGGTATCAATACGTGTTTTATATCTAAATACACAATTTAAGAAAAATGAATAAAATATACTTAAGGCTATCACACCAACACTATAGCTCATACTATCACCTATTATATATTGTAACAAAAAAAAACATTATTTTAAATGTTTTTTTTAACTTTTTTTCTTTAGTTTAATTTTACATAATACAAAGCTTACTGGGGTATAGAAAAAGCTTATAATTCCAAGGTTAATAAAGACCCCAAGTATCCCATATCTGCTTACATCAAAGAAAAAGTAAGGTGATTTAATACTACCTGGTAGTAGTAATTGTAGTCCTACTAGTGTTAGTGTATAACTTAGTGTTGGTAATAAACAAGTAAAAAAGTAATGTAATTTAATATCATGAATTGAATCCGTTGCAACATAATCACAAACAACAAGTAAAGGAGATATGATATGTAAAAAAATCAATCCTAATGAAAACATTAAATTTCCTTCAAAATATAAATTCATAAGTACAGTATTAGATATCATAAAAGTTAATACTAGTGCCATCATAACAGCAAAAAATATCCATGGATGATAATTATCATCTTTACTTTTTTTGGTTGCAATTGTATAAGGAATATAAAACAATAAAGTAATTATATTACAAATTATAGTAAAGGTAGTAATGGTTTTAATAAAAGAATAATATTTCGATAGAATAGTTAATACAAGTCCTATAATTATAACTAACAAAACCATTCTTCTAAGTAACAACTTTCTATTTTTCATAACTAGCACTCCAAACTTTTATTCCTATTTTAACTATTTTAATCATATCATATTAATAATATTTATTCAAACTCTTTATACTTAATGGTTGACAATATATGTGTTTTGATTTCACTACAAGTTTCACTCATTACAGAACTACTCATATCAAACTCATAAACATAAACATGTTTACTTTTTTCTGTAATATAATAATATTTTATCTTTTTGTTATTATCTTGTATATTAGTCCAAGTTATTTTATCTACTGTAATTTTATTTTCTAAGTTAATTCCATAAAACTTTTTAAAATCATTAATAAATTTATCTTTATCTTTATAGCCTAATACTTCATATATGCTTGCCTTACACGAACCATTATCATATTTTTTAGACGCTGTTGAACCATTCATATCCCAACTAGTTGGAAATTCAAAATCAAACACGTTATCTTCTACATATTTTTTATTAATATTTCCATCAAATTCTTTTTTCGGTGTTTGTTTTTTGGGTTTATTTAAGAATAAACAATATACTAAAGAAACTATAACCAATAAAATAAATAACACTTTAATAATAGAGATTATTATAGTTACTTTTTTATTAGTTCCTCCTTTTTTTATCGCTTGCTTTTCTATTTTATTACTAGAATATACATTAAAAAGTTTTTTTATTTGATCTTTTGCATATCTTAAATACACGTAATTGGTTGTATAACCTATTATAATTTTTAATATTAATAAAAGAATAAAATAAACAATTAAAATATGTGATGTCGTTGTTGCAAATAAAAGCAAAAGCATTTTAATAATTATAATTACAAATGCATAAAGGTACATTTTTCTATAAAAATAATAAACATCATCAAATAAAAATGCATGAATATTAAACTTATTATTTATAATTTTCTCATAATTTTTACCTATAAAACTTTTTGATAAATTATCATATTCACTTTTTATACTATCTAAATAAATATCATTTAATAAGTCTAATGATTCTTCTTTAGGAAGATTTAATCCCAAATTATTATATTTCTTATTCATTTTACCCTCCTATTTTATAATATCATAATTTAGTATATTTTTTAAACATTATTTTAAACTAATAATATGAATATTTATATGTTTGGAATAATTTTATTTTTTGCTAGAATGTTAGATGTAACGATCGGCTCTATAAGAACCATATTTTTAGTTAAAGGAAAAAGTATACTAGCAGCGTTATTTTCTTTTTTAGAAATTATTATATGGTTTTATGCCGTAAATGAAGCATTAATTAATAACGATAATATAATAATACTCCTTTTTTATGCATGTGGTTACTCTTTTGGAACATATTTTGGATCAATTATTAATAATAAATATATAAAAGGTTATTATAATGTAATAGTTGTAACTTCTAAAAATAGATTAATTACTAAACTAAAAGAAAGCAATTATGGCATTAGTCATATATCTTTAAATAATAAAAAAATTCTTCTTTTTTTAATCATCAAAAAGAAGAATTTAAAATACTTAAAAGAATTAATAAACTCATATGATAAAAATGCTTTTATAATCATAAATGAAACAAAAGATGTTAATAATGGATATATAAATTAATATCCTGTATTTTTACCTGCTTTTTTAAGTCCAATCTTTCTTAAAGTATCAATTATTATTGGAGTTAAAGATAAAAATAATATAATTAATAATTCTTTTATAGTTAAACCATAAGTCCTAAATACATTACCACCTTTATATAAAAGTATTATTTGTACAACAAGAATAAACGATATTATAAAAAGAAAGGGTTTATTTTTGTTAATATTTGATAATATGTTTATTCTACTAGTTCTTGTATTAAAGGAGTTAACTATTCCTGATAATACAAATAAACCAAAAAAGGCAGTCATAAGAGTTTTGTTACTACCAAATAGATTTGCTTTTAAAAATGTAATAAGCATTATCGCTGTATATACTCCTGTAATAAGTATACTTGAATACATATATTTATTTATAATTGGAGTTTTTTTATTTAATGGTTTCTCTTTCATGTAATCTTTTATAGGTGCTTCGTATGAAAAGGCAAGCCCTGCGAAAGTATCCATAATCATATTTATCCATAGCATCTGCATTACGGTTATAGGTGTATTAATATTTAAAAATGGGCCTAAAATACTTAAGGTTAAAGCGCATAGATTCATAGTAAGTTGAAATACAACAAATTTTCTTATGCTTTTAAAGATTGTTCTACCATATAATATTGCGCTTGAAATTGAAGAAAGGTTATTATCTAAAAGTACTATATCACTTGCTTCTTTTGCAACTTCTGAACCCGAACCCATTGAAAAGCCAACATCTGCAAGCTTTAATGCAGGTGAATCATTAACACCATCTCCAGTCATACCAACGACTAAGTTTTTTTCTTGCGCTAGTTTAACAAGCTTTGTTTTATCACTTGGTAATGCACGGGCTATTATTTTTATATTTTTAAATATACTTTTAAGTTTTTCGTCACTAAGCATTTTTAATTCATTACTAGTTAATACTATTGATTCGTTATTTAATAGTCCAATTTCTTTACCTATTTTGATGGCAGTTTCTTTAGAATCTCCAGTTATCATTTTTATATCTATTCCAGCATCTTTTATAATAGCAATTGTCTCTTTAACATTATCCTTGATTTCATCTTTTAAAAGAGCCATGCCTATTAAATACAAATTATTTCTAGAATATGAATCACATAAATATATAACTCTATATCCTAAACTTGTGTACTTTTTAAGTAGTTTGTTAGTATCTTCTTTATTATATGGAATTAATTTATCATTAAGATAACACTTAGTAATAAACTTTTCTAATACTTCAGGTGCACCTTTAATAAGAGTATGTATTTTGCCATCATCTATATAAGCACTTGAATATTTTTTTTCGCTATCAAACGGAATAAATTTCATAGTTTTAACATTAATTTTATAATTTTTTGCAAAAGATAAGAGTGCTTTATCAGTCATATTACCATCTATAATATTTCCATATTCATCTATTTTAGCTTCATTGTTGATAATCAAACTTTCAATAAGTAGTTTCTTATATTCCTTACTTATATACGCTTCTTCTAAATTAGTAATTTTATTTCCATCAGTTTGAACAATCCCTCTTAGTTCTAAGTTACCCTTTGTTATTGTTCCAGTTTTATCAAAAAATAAAGTATTCATACATCCTGCTGTTTCTATTCCAACTATTTTTCTTACTAAAACATTTTCTTTTATCATTCTTTTCATATTAGAAGATAAAACTAATGCAACCATCATAGGTAAGCCCTCTGGAACACTTACAATAATTATTGTTACTGTAAGAGTTAAAGAGTATAAAATATGCTCAAATATGATTTTTGGATTAGAAATAAAATTTAATATTTTTGTAATATTAAAATTATTATCAATAACTATTACTGAGAATAGATATGAAAACATAACTAAAATTGCTCCTATTATACCTACTTTACTTATTATACCAGCAAGATGCTTAAGTCTGATTTTAAGGGGACTATCTGGTGTTTTGTTAAGTAATTCTTTAGCAATATTACCGTATTTAGTATTAAAACCTACATTAGTTATTTTAATTATAGCTTTACCCTTTAAAACGCTTGTGCCACGATATATTTCATTATTTTTTCTTTTTTCAATATCTTTTGATTCACCTGTAAATGAAGACTCGTCGACATATACATTTCCATCAATTATAACTCCATCCGCCGGGACTATATCCCCAGATGAAAGCATAACTAAATCGTTTTTTACAACTTCTTCGATTAATATCTTTTTTTCCTGTTTATCTCTAATAACAGTGCATTTTTGATGGCTTGATTCATCTTGTAACTTATTAAATGCTTTTTCACTTCCATATTCACTAATTGCTGATATAATCGACGCAAGCAAGATTGCTATTACTATACCTAGAGTTTCAAACCAATCAAAATCACTAAATAAAAAAACAACTTTAACTGCAAGCACAATTAAAAGAATCTTAATTATAGGGTCTTTTAACGAATCTATTAGTAGTGATAAAAACGTATTTCTTTTAGAAGATGATAAGCTATTATTACCAAATTCTTTTTTGTTTTTTAGGACTTCTTCTTTAGTTAAACCAGAATATTTTTCCATAAAAAGTCACCTACGAAATTTTATGGGAATTACTTAAAAATATACATTAAAAAAATGTCATTATTTGACATCGTTCAAATTGACATTTTCTTCTGTAATTAAATCTTTAAAATCAACTTTAAATTGTTCGATAGCTTTAGCTTTTGCATCAGGGTAAACATTTTTAGCATTTACTATTGCTTTATAAACATGTTTTATAGATGCTTTATCTAGATTATCATATAGTGCAAAACTAAGAGCATTTGATAAAATTGTTAAACATATATCTGGATATCTACTAGATACTTCATAAACTCTTTTATATTCGCTTGTCATATCTACTATAAATTTAATGATTCTTTCTTTAACAAAATCTGTATAATTAAGTTTAACTCCCGTTAGTTTTTCTAATTTTGGAAGAGTTCCCATACAAATTTTTACCGTTGTTTCAGCATCAGCTTCTTCTATTTCTATTTTTTGAAAACGTCTGTTAAACGCTCTATCCCTTAAAATATATGTTTCATATTCTTCTGTAGTAGTTGCACCTATCATTTTTATAGTTCCTCTATCTAGGGCTGGTTTTAACATATTTGCAAAGTCCACACCACTATCAGCGGAACGATTAACAAGCAAGTGAACTTCATCGATAAAGATTATAGTGTTCTTCTGCTCTTTTAACTCGGTTATAAGTATTTCTATTCTATTATCATCTTCCTCGCCTGCAGAGCCAATTAAACTAGTCATGTTTATTTTATGCAACTTCCAACCCTTTAAAGCATCTGGAACCATACCATTTTTAATTCTATAAGCAAGACCTTCAACAATAGCAGTTTTACCTATACCAGCTTTACCAACAAGTATTGCCCCCTTCTCTGGAATTAGAAGAGTTAGAATGACTTCTTTTATTTCTTCATCTCTCTCAATTGCAGGATCAGTTATATATTCTTTGCTAGTTAATTCTTCACCATAATTTTCAAGAATGCTAAACTTCTTTTTTGGTGCATTTTCCAAACTAAAAGTTTCCATTTAATCACCTTCTTTTTAAGTATAACAAAAATATCATTGTAAAAAAAGTAAAATTTAGTATTTTAACAATTCTTCTATTACTTTCTTTGCAAATTCATAATTTTCTTGATAAATAGAATCATCCCTTTTATAAAAAGTGTTCATAACACTTGCTGGAATTATATTGATATTATATATTCCATCATTAGTAGTAATTTTTAGTTCCATAGTATAACATCCACTTTTTGTGCTTACAAAATTACTAGTCATCTTTCCTTTAGTCATAACAATTGAATTATCAGATAGTAAATCTATTCTTTCTATATCGCTCTTTTTGATAATGTGATTATCTTTTCCGTTATGTAAAACTACTTGGTTGTTATCTCCGACACTTATTCCAGCGCCAAACCTATTTATCAACTGCTTTTCTAGATTTATTCCACATAAATGTGATAGTTTGTCTTTTAAAAATACAGATCTATATTCGCTATTTGTTAATAAGTGTATTAGTTCAGATGTATTTTCATACGATGACTCAATATTAAAGCCCATATTATTAAAATTAACGTTATGACTAAGTAACCCTTTAACTACTATTTCAAATTTAGTAATTTCATCAAAAGAAAAAGTTCTATAATATTCATTATTTATAAGATATAGTTGTTTTTCCGTCATGACAAATGAATACTCTATATTAGTTTTACACTCCTTTGATAGTAATACCATTAATATATTTTCATTTCTATCCACAACTTTATCAATTATAGCTACTTTATCTGAGCTTAAATTAGGACCCAATTGTTTTATTTTTTCTATACGTCCTAAATCTTCTTTTTCATCTAACTCTACTCTTTGCAAATTGTCTAAAACTGGTGAGTTTTCAACAAGTTTTTTAAACTCACTATTTGCATCAGAATATTCCTTATATTTATCCTTAGCAGTATTTATACCTTCACTAATTTTTTCTTTTCCTTTATTAAACAATGTAGATATATCCATATTTCCTCCTAATTATTTAGCATCTTTCTTATTTCATCATATAAATATGGTTTATATCTTTTAATTGGTAAAGGCTTGCCATATAAGATTGATGAAAAAAGAGTTGAACCAGAAAGCTCTGTAATCATATATAAAGTCACTTTTGGATTTTTAAGTTTAACATTATATTTTTTAATTCTTTGCATAAACGTCTTTTCTAAATTAAGACTATTATTTATTGCTATTTTGTTTAATTTCTCATTATAAACTCCCCATGAAAGATTTTTAGAAATAAATTTAAGCAGAATTTTATTTTTAGTTAATTTTTCAATTACATCATCTATTATAAATATTAATTCATCTGCTATGGTTTTAAATTTTTTTGTATTTGCTTTTAATAAGGCATTATCAAATAACTTTTTTGATTCTCTAACTATTAATTCTTCCTGTACTTCGTATTTGTCTTTAAAATATAAATAAAATGTACCCTTAGCAATTCGAGAATTTTTCGTTATATCATCAATACTAGTATTTTGGATTCCTTTATCTAAAAACAATTTAAAAGCTGTATTCAATAAAGAGTTTTTCTTTTCTTCTTTTTTGGCTTTAATTCTCTCAGTGATTATCATGTTATCACCCTTTTCTCTAATTATATTAGCACTTCTTTTTTATCAATGTCAATCATATTTTATAATATAGAAAATACATAATTGACTAATAGTCATTTTTGTGTTATATTATGCAATGTCAATAAATTTAAGGGAGGGGTTTTATGAAAAGAATTGGAGAACTGGTTGCAAAATATAAAATAGCCATTCTAATTGTATCAGTTATTTTATTAATACCTGCATTGATTAATTATAAAAATACTAACATCAATTACGATATTTTAGTATATTTACCATCTAATATAGAAACTGTTAAGGGAGAAAAAATATTAACAGAAGACTTTGGACTTGGTGCATATTCTATCTCGGTAATTGATAATATGAAACCAAAAGATGTAATAAAATTAGAGAAAAAGATAAAAGAAATTCCTGGAGTATCTAATGTAGGAAGCATTTATGATGTAATTGGAACTACTATTCCTAAAGAAATGCTACCGGATGAAGTAAAAGATAAATTATACGATAAAGATTCTACTATATTATTTGTTACATTTGATGGAGCGACTAGTGAAAAAAGCACGCTTAAAGCTGTATCTGAACTACAAAAACTAGCGGATGGCATAAACATAGGTGGTATGAGTGCAATAGTGCTTGATACTAAAAATCTTTCAGACAAAGAAATGCTAACCTATATAATTGTAGCAGTTATACTTTGTTTAATAGTTCTAACTATTTCTTTAGATAATTATATTGTTCCAATACTTCTTTTGTTAAACATAGGTGTTGCAATTGTTTATAATATGGGAACAAATATATTCTTTGGTGAAATATCTTATATTACAAAAGCAATAAGCGCTGTATTACAACTTGGGGTTACAACTGATTTTTCAATATTCTTATATCACAAATATTCAGAATTAAAAGGTAAATACAAAGATAAGAATAAAGCTATGATAGATGCGATCACTGAAACAATGAAAAGTGTCACTGGGTCATCCCTTACTACAATCGCTGGTTTTTTAGCATTATGTACAATGAGTCTTACTCTTGGAAAAGATATTGGACTTGTAATGGCAAAAGGTGTAGTATTTGGAGTGTTTTGCGTACTAACTGTATTCCCAGCTATACTACTAACATTTGATAAAAGATTATCAAAGTTTGATCATAAACCAATACTTCCTAACTTTGATAAAATTAATTATTTTATAGTAAAACATTATAAAAAACTATTTGTATTATTTTCAATAATACTAATTCCAGCATATATTGCAAATACAAAAACGGAAGTTTATTATAATCTTGAAGATAGTTTACCAAAAACACTTGGTTCTATAAAATCTGAAAAAGAATTAGAAGAAAAGTTTGGTATAGTTTCACCTGAAATAATACTTGTAGATTCAAAACTAACAAATGATGAAACAGAAAGTCTAGTTGATGAAATTAAGACTATAGATGGTATAGACTTTGTTATTAGTTATAATGATTTAGAAAAGATGGGAATAGATATAGATATGTTAGATTCCAAAATCAGTACAAAAGTTAAAAGTGACAAATATAAATTGCTTCTTGCAAATTCAATATATGAAAATGCAACTGATGAGTTAAATAATCAAATAGATATAGTTAATAAAGTTGTTAAAAAATATGATAAAAAAGCTATAGTCGCAGGGAACGGAGCTTTAACAAAAGATTTAGTAAAAACTAGCGCAACTGACTTTAATAATGTAAGCATTGCTTCTATTGGGGTAGTATTCTTACTTATGTTTATTGTTTTAGAATCTGTAAGTTTACCTGTAATACTTATTTTAACAATAGAACTTGCAATCTTTATTAACATGGGAATACCTTACATATTCCATCAAAGAATTCCATTTATAGCATCAATAGTGCTTGGAACAATACAATTAGGTGCAACTATTGATTATGCAATCTTAATGACAACAAAATATTTAGATAAACGCAAAAACGGAATGGGAAAAATGGATTCAGTATTGTATGCTGTTAATAATTCCAGTCAAAGTATATTTACAAGTGCACTATGTTTTTTCTCAGCAACATTTGGTGTAGGTATTTATTCTAAACTGGAAATGATTGGCTCACTATGTATGATGATGGCAAGAGGATCTATTATAAGCATGCTCATAGTATTATTTATTCTTCCATCTTTATTAATAGTGCTTGATAAACTTATAATTAAAACTACAAAAGGTTTTAAGAAAGGAGATAAAATTAAAATGAAAAACAAATTAGCTTTATTAGCTGCTTCAATATTATTAGCAGTTCCATTAAACGCATATGCATTAACAAAAAATGAAACTGTATATGTAAAAATGAACAATGAAGGAAAACAAAACTATTACTCTGTTAGAGAACATTTAATAAACGAAGAAAAAACAGATAATATAAAGGTTAAAACTGGTCTTTCAAATATAGCAAACCTAAATGGAAATGAGAAGTTCTCTTTAGATAACAGCAACTTAATTTGGGCTGCTAAAGGTAAAGATATCTACTATGAGGGAACAACAGAAGAAAAACTACCTATAGGTTTAGATATATCGTATAAACTTGATGGAAAAACTGTTAACCCAAACGATATAAAAGGAAAAAAAGGAAATATAGAAACAACTCTTCATTTTTACAATTATGAAAAACATGAAGATGTATATACTCCTTTTGTAATCGGTTTAACAACAAAACTTGGTGAAGAAACAAGAAATATAAAAGTTACAAATGGAACTATTTCTAATAATGGAAATAATACTTTAGTCGCAGCAATTAGTTCACCAGGACTTGCAGAAAGTTTGGATGTAAATGAATTAAGTAAATTAGATGAAATAACTATTAGTTATGAAACACAAGGGTTTAAAATACCATCTTATTATCTACTGGTAACACCAAAATTGCTTGAAAAAGCAGATTTAAGCATGTTAGATAATATGGACTCAATTTATAGTGATATAAGCACGCTTGGAAGTGCTAGCAAAGAAATTAAAAATGGTGCTAGAAAACTAAAAGATGGCACTAATGAATTTGCAAGTGGAATGAAAGAATATAATAACGCGATGAAAGAGATTAAATCTTATAGTAATTTAATGAATGATTCATATACTCAAATTAATGATGGAGTTGGGGCTTTAAATGATGCCATAGAAAATATAGAAAGCTTCGTTAATATGTTTGATGATATAAATATAGACAAAGAGAAATATATAGAATCATTAACTATAGTTAAACAAATTATTACGTCTCTTCTAGAAGATGTAAATGATATCACTTTAAACTACGATAGTCACATTGCTAATCTAAGAGAAATAGCCTCAAAAATAGAAGATGAAGAAATAAGAAATGAACTTCTTTTAGAAATAGATAAATTAGATACTGACGAATCTTTAGAAAAAATTAAAAACATTGATGAAAAGCTAGTAAAGATTGACAAAAGAGTCGATATGCTGCTTGACAATGCAGATTTAATTGTGGATAATGTTAATAATCTTCACAATAACATAAAGCTTTTAAGTGATTCAACACAACAATTAAAAGATGGAAGTAATCAATTTAAGGAAGGGTTTAATGAGTTCAATGGTGGCATTAATAAAGCAACAAGCGCATCAAATACTTTATATGGGGCTTCAATTCAAATAAAGGATGGTGCAAACACTTTAAGTGAAGGAATAGATAAATTTGATACCGAAGGAATTAACAAATTAGTCAACATAGTAAATTCCCAAGTTAAAACTAAAGTTAAAAAAACACAAAAATTAATTAATTTAAGTAAGAATTATCAAACTTATATTGATAATGAAGATAAAAATGTCCAAACAACTTCTACTATAATAATCCTTATTAATTCAAGTAAATAAATGTAAAATACGATATAATAATCGTATTTTCTTTTTGTATTTAAATAAAATTGTGATATTATTAAATAGATAATAAGGAGGTTTCTTATGGTAAAAGGAAGAAGTAATTATAACGTTCCCTTTGTCGGTGAAAGAGATAGTGTTAATAATCTTATTCTTGAATACTTATCAAAAAACACTTTTACTCCTGCAGATTCAGAATCAGAACTATATTATGAGAATGAAGATAAAACAAGAGGTTTTAAATACATAATAACAAAAGGAAATGTTAATATAAGTGCATGGGTAATAGATAAGGATGAAGGAGAAATAGCTGTAGAAAACAATGCTTTAAAAAGCGAATGTAATGACTATAAAACTTCATTAAACATTTTATTTAATGATATAAATATTTTAAATGCCACTAATTATAATATTATCCAAGAAGAAAAAGAAAAGAAAGAAAAAGAACCATTAAATTTTTATGATGTTATAGCACGAATAGGAATATGGCTTGCCGTTTTAGGTTTATTTTTGGCATTCTTTAATAAAAAATTCGCTATTGTAATATTTATTATAGATGTAGCAACCCTTATTTTTTCATTCATGAATGAAAGAAAAAAACAAGGGACCATAATATCAGTGCTGCTAGTAATAAGCATCATAATAATGGTATTAGTCAATATTTTAAATTTGCCATTTTAAAAGAAGCTTTTAACTGAAGTGAACCCCAAATAGTTCACAATAATAAAAAGAAGACTTTAGAATTTTTCTAAGTCTTCTTTGATTTTATCCTAGAAGTGTTGTAAAATAATATCCAATCTTCAACAAGTGCTTGGTATTCTTGTATTGAAGATATTTCATTATTATACAAAGTTTCTTTTTTTAATATGCCATGAAAAGATTCCATTGGTGAATCATCTATTGGAGTTCCTTTTCTTGACATAGAAATTTGAATACTATTAGATTTACAAATAGCTTTGTATTCATAAGATGTATATTGGAATCCTTGATCACTATGTAGGATTAAACCAGATACATTTTTTCTTTTTGCTATTGCTTCATTCAAAGTATTTATAACAATATTTATATCATTAAATTTTGATATTTGATAAGCAACAACCTTTCTATCAAATAAATCTAAGATTGTTGATAGATATAGTCTTTTATCTTTATAAATTAAGTATGTTATATCTGTTGTCCATTTTTGATTTGGTTTTAATGCTTTGAAATTTCTCTTTATTAAATTAGGCATTACATTTGATTCAATTCTTTTATATTTAGTTTTGTTCAATTTTTTATGATACTTTGGCATCATATGATATTTATTCATTATTCTTTGTACCTTTTTATGATTAAATATTACACCATATTTAATCTTTAAGCCTTCAGTTATCCTTCGATATCCATATGTGCCTTTAGACTCATCAAAGATTTCTTTTATTATTAAATAATCATAATAATCTTTATCTTCAGCGTCCCTATATTTGTAGTAAGTTCTTTTACTTATTTCTAAAACAGCACACATGTTTGAAAGTTTATATTCATTTATATATAAATTAATAAATGTTACTTTTTCTCTCGTTGTGCCTTTAGGAAGGCTTGGTATTTTTTTAGTATTTCATATCTTTCTTTATAATCTATATTTTCTTCTTTAGTTCGTCCAACTCTTTTATATGGAATATTTTCTTGGTTACCTTGTTTTCTATCTTTTACAACCCAATGATAGACAGTATCATCGCTTAAACCATATTTTTGAGCCACTCTTTTATATCCGCCCGACTTACCAGATTTATATTCATCTATAATCTTTTGCTTAAACCCAGTAGAATAATGTTTTCCCATAAAAATAACACCTCACTTTCTTGAGATGTTATTTTACATTAATTCATCTTATTAATAAAGTGATAATTTAAGGGTTCATTTCATTTTCTAAAGTCTTCTTTTTATTATTGTGAACTATTTGGGGTTCACTTCATAACTAAGCTTCTTTTTCTTCTGATTCAATACTACTTTCAATTGATTCTGATTCTATTTCTTGATATTTATTGACTATTAAAGTTATTTCTTTGTCTTTAGATATTTTCTTTCCAGGTTTAATACTTTGATTAATTACAACTTTATAATCATAGTCCTCATTTACTTCATATTTAATTATATATTTTATTCCTGCATTATCCAGTTTTAAAATGGCACTATTCATATCAAGTCCAGTATAATCATCAACAATTACACTATTATCTTCTACTCCTATAGTAACAGTTATAATAGTATTCTTTCTAGCCTTTGATCCGGCTTTTTTATTTTGTTTTATAACTCTGTTAACTTCATTTTCGTCCTCAGTTATTTTTTCCTTTTTAGATATTCTTAAATCTTTTTGAGCGAGTGCAACTTCAGCCTCATTATAAGTCATATTACTTAAATCAGGAACAACTATATTATAATAATTTTCATATTCATAATAACCAACTGCGCCAAGCACGAGCGATAGTGCTCCAATAATTATAAACATTAAAAAGATTAATAACCTTGTTCCAAAACTACTTCTTCTTTCAATTATTACCTTTTCTTTATTATTCTTATTTTTCTTTTCTTTCTTTTTCTCTTTTTTAGGTTTTTGTTTTATAACTTTAACTTCTTTTTTTGTTTCCTTTTTTATAACCTTTTTTGGTTTTTCTTTCTCATTAGGTTTAAAAGTATTTGGTTTTTCATCAGTTAAGCTATTTCCACATCTTTTACAAAATAATGCATCTTCATCATTAATTTCTTGACAAATATGACACTTCATAATAACACTTCCTTTTAATGCGTGAAATCATTATAACAAAAATTAAGAAAATAAAAAAGCCTTAAAGGCTTATTTTAGTATTTTTTCTATTTGTTCTACAATTTGTTCTTTACTAAATGGTTTAGCAATATATTCATCAAAACCGATACTTAAATATTTTTCTCTGGCCCCTGCAAGAGCATCTGCTGTTAATGCTATAACTGGTGTATTAAAGTTTTCTAGTTTTTTAAGTTCAAGAAGACATTCATCACCACTCATGCCTGGCATCATAATATCCATAAGAATTAAATCATATGTTTTTGACACTACCATCTTTATTGCTTCATCACCACTAGTACATTCATCAATTAAGAAACCAAGCCCATCTAAAGCTCTTTCCGCTACTTTTATATTCATTTTATTATCATCTACTATTAATAGATTTTTACCTTGGAATTTATTATCTGGTTTCTTGATTCCTTCCTCATTAGCTGGTGCTGTTGTTGTTGGCTGTTGATTCATAACAGAGTTTCCACTGGTTATAGTGATAGGATTACCTGGTTCTTTCATAACACTAATTTTTTGAGGCAATTTTACTAAAAATTCTGTACCTTGACCATACTCACTATTTACTATAATTCTTCCATGCATCATCTCAACAAGCTTTTTAGTAATTGCAAGTCCTAATCCTGTACCTTGAATTGCAGAATTTTTTTCAGCATCAAATCTTGTAAATCTTGTAAACAAGCTATCAATATCCTCTTTTTTAATACCTATACCAGTATCTTTAACACTTATTTCTAAATGACTTACATTTCCAACATTTTTACATGTAACAGAAATTTTAATAGATCCTTTCTCTGTATATTTCATTGCATTAGAAACTAGATTATTAATTACTTCTTTTACATGAACTTTGTCACCAATTAATTCATAAGGGATTTCGTCAGCAAGATATAAAGTAAACTTTATAGGCTTATTTTCTAATCTAATAGAATTAATTCGAGCGAGATTTTCTATTTCTTTTTTAAAGTTATACTTCATATCTGTAATTTCCATTTTAGAAGATTCGATTTTACTAATATCAAGAATATCGCCTATTATTTCAAGTAATGATTGGGAAGCATTTATTATATCATCAGCATCTTCTGCCACTTGGGTAGGAATTTGACTTCTAAACTGAGTTATATCTTCACTTAAACCGACTATTGCATTAAGAGGAGTTCTAATTTCATGACTCATACTAGATAAAAAGTCAGATTTTGCAAAATTTGCCTGTTCAGCTTGTTCTTTAGCGTTGCTTATTTCTTTTAGTAAGTGAATATCTGGATTCTCTATTGTAAAAAACATGACATAGCATAATATAGATGTATACATTTCATATAGCTGAACTCCAGGGACTGTCAATACTATAGCAGTATGGAATATAAATACCAAAACATTAATATAAACAGAAATATATCTTTTATCATGTTTTTTTGCTTTACTTAATGCCGCAAACATACCTATTAGAAGAGATAAAGCCGTAACGGCGTATGCAACGTGCACAGTCCAACCCCTAATATTATAAGCATTGCCTACTGTTATAATTTCTGCGTTAGTAAACCCAAAAATAATTATTGCAAAAACGGTAGTAACTATAGGTATCATTTGAACTACTTTTTTATAATTTTTATATACTTTATCATAAGAAATCATAAGGATATAAGACAAATATGACAAAGCAATATATACGTATACTACTGCAAATATTTTATGAATAATATTTAAAGGTTCGTAAAAAACATCCGTTAATTGATCTACAGTATGAATTGCACAGAACACTTGCATTAATGCCCCAATTATTGCTTCTATAAAAGAAACAATTAAAATGTTATTGAACATTTTGTTCTCTGGTAATTGCATTCTTTCTTTTGAAAAATATACAATTAAAAGAATAAGCAAGAATACTGCAGCAAAAAGAGGTAAATCAAATGCTGTCGAATAAAAAGTTACCATACACATCTATCCTATCCCTTTTAATATTATAATTATATAATAAAACACAAAAAAATGGAATTGTTTTTTTCAAAAAGACTTACTTAAATAGTAAAATGCAATTTTAATAGGAATATTGAAATTACAGGAGAAAAAGCAACAAATTCTCTTGTTTTTTGTGAAAAAAGATGTAAAAT
>CADBKG010000011.1 GCA_902795215.1 uncultured Erysipelotrichaceae bacterium
AATAGGTCTTCCCATATTATCATCTCCTTTATTAAATTTTAACACAGAAAAAGTAGACTGGTCTTTTTTTTGACTGTCTACTTTTATCATATCACTTCAGTTTTGCATCTTTTTTTATTAACTTTTTGATAAAATAATGATATAATTTTTTTAGTTAGAAAGAGTGATCATTATGAATAATATAAGAGTTGTTTTTATGGGAACACCCTTATTTGCAACAAACGTTTTAAAAGAGTTAATTAACAATACTAATGTTGTACTTGTAGTTAGTCAAAAAGATAGTTTAGTTGGTAGAAAAAAAGAACTAACACCTTCACCAGTTAAAAAACTTGCAATAGAAAACGATATACCAGTATTTACTCCTGATAAAATAAGAGAAGACTTTGAAATAGTAAGAAAAATGAAACCAGATTTAATAGTGACATGCGCATATGGTCAGATTCTCCCTGAGGAGTTATTAAATATTCCAAGCATTGCATCAATAAATGTACATGCTTCACTTTTACCAAAATATCGAGGTGGTGCACCTATACAAAGATCTATTATGAATGGTGATAAAGAAACAGGAATTACTATTATGTACATGGATAAAGGTATGGACACAGGAGATATAATATCTAGTGAATCTATAAAAATAGAAAATGATGATAACTTAGAAACTCTATCAGATAAATTAAGTATTCTTGGTAGTAAATTACTAATCGAAACTTTACCAAGTATAATAGATGGTACAAACAAAAGAATAAAGCAAGATAATGATAGTGCAACAATTGCACCTATAATATCTAAAGAAGATGAATATATAGATTTTAATGATACTACCATTAATGTATATAATAAAATACGAGCGCTTAATCCAAACCCTGGCGCATATTTTAAAATTAATAATGAAATAATGAAAGTATATGAAGCTAGAATTGGTGAAAATAGAGCAATGCCATCTGATATATCAAATATTTATAAAGATGGAATTGGTATAGGAACAAAAGATGGAGAAATAATAATAACAAAAATAAAACCAGCAGGGAAAAAGATAATGAATGCAAGAGATTATTTAAATGGAATAAAAAAAGAAGAATTATTAAGGAGTAAAATCAATGAAAGGTATATTGGATAAATATTTAGAACTTAGAAAAACTAAAAAGGGAAGAGAAATTATTAAACTTATAATCTATCTAGCCTTTATATTTATATTTATACTTCTTGTATTAATAACAGGTGCATATAAAAAAGAAAGAATTATCTATTCAAAAGAAAGCGAAAGTGTAGAATCAAAAATAGAAGTAACATATCAAGATAAACAAAAAAAATTATATGAAGGTAAATATAATTTTGTTTATAACATAAGTGGAGCAATCACTATAAAGTACAATGGTACATATGATAATGGTACAATTAATGGATTTAAAGAAGATTCTACAGGTATAATAAAATACAAAATATCTGATGGGAATGTTTATAGTATAAAAATGGATAATGAGGAGCCATATAATAATCTTTATGATGGTTTAGATACTTCTTTATTTGATCTTAAAGCATTATTTGATAATCTAAATACTAAAAGTGCGACTATAAATGAAGAAGATAATAAAAGAAGTTATGATTATAAAGATGTAAATGGTTATGATATTACAGTTGAGTTTGATGATAACTATATTAATAATATTATAATTAAAAATGATAGTTTAGAGTATAATTTTACTTTTACTTATTAATTACATAATATCTAATATCATCATTAGAATAAAACCAATTAATGTAAAGAGTGCCATTAGGCTCTTTTTTTCATTAGTTTGACTTTCTGGAATTATTTCTTCAACAACAACATATATCATTGCCCCTGCAGCGAAGGTTAGCATTATTGGCATAATAGTTTTTACTTTCATAACAAGAACGGCCCCTATAATGCCAGCAATTGGTTCAACCGCACCACTAATTTGCCCTAGAAAGAATGATTTTTTTCTAGAATAACCCTCTCTTCTCATTGGCAATGATAATGCACTTCCTTCTGGAAAATTTTGAATAGCAATACCTAGAGATAACATTAAAGCAGTTTCAATACTTCCAGTACCGTATACTATGCTTCCAAATGCAAGACCGACTACTAAACCTTCTGGTATGTTATGAATAGTAATAGAAAACAATAGCATAAAAATTCGTTTTTTACTATTTTTATTATCATATTTTGCGAGTATTTTTTCACTAAATTTATCAGTAAAAAATAGTAGTATTCCACCAAGTATAATACCTAGAGATAATACAAACCAAGTTAATTGACCAAGATCTTTAGAAAACTCTATCGCTGGATTAATTAAACTAAAGAATACAGCCGATAACATAACACCGCCAGCCATACCTAGAATTGCATCCATAAAATTTTTATTAACCCTTTTAAAACAAAAAACAAGAGCACTACCAAGAATTGTAAAAAGATATGTAATTGAAGTTGCAATTAAAGTTTGGTATATTGGATTTAAGTTTTTAAATAAATCAAGCATATAATCACCTATTAATAAAATATGATTATATATTTAAAAGATATAAACTATAGCCTAATAAGTAGGGAGGTAAAAATGAATGATATAGAAAATAAATTAAATTCCTTATCAAAATCAAAGTTTAGAAATAGTTTTCACTTAAATAATAAAATGAAGACTTATGTGAAAGAAAAAGGGATAGATAAGATAAAAAATGATGCTTATGAATTAATAACAAAAAGACTTTCGGATGCTTTTCCTAAAAACGATGGTAAACAAACACCTATGAAACAAGTTCATCCTGTTTTTATTGCTCAGCATGCCACAGCAACTTGTTGTAGAGGCTGTTTAGAGAAATGGCATCAAATAAAAAAAGGTAAACAACTTTCTAGTAGTGAAATTGATTATATTGTGAATGTTATAATCGCCTATATTAAAAGGGAATTATAACATTTTTTTAATGTTAATTTTTTGTTTACAAATCTTTTAAAAAGTGTTAGAATAAAAGCCAATTTAAAAGGGGGGGATATTGCTATGCCAAATTTAAACGAAAAAATTGCGTCTTCCTTTGATATGCAAGAGAATCAGACAAGAGAATATACAGCAATATCTAAATATTTTGAAAAAGAAATAGATTATAATAATATTAAAAAACTTTTAAAAGAATTTGAAGATTTAGAAAAGTATCTGAAGATTAATAAGCTATCTCCAAGTGCTGAAGATATAAGAAATCTAATTAAGAATTCTCCTAATTTTAATAAGTCGATTAATATAATTTATGATAAATATAAAGCTGATATTGAAGATGGTAATACACAAATATTTGGTAACACTCTATCTCTTATCATGGATATATATTGTGGAAAAGATGGTAATTTAGATAATCTTGATAATCTTGATATTAGTTATAGCGAAAAAGATAGTTTACTAGACTCTTATTTTAAAGAAATGGCTGGTTATAGATTATTAACAAAAGAAGAAGTAGTTGAGTTATTTAAGCGATTAGAGGCAGGAGATGAGACTGCTAGGGATATCTTAATTAAACATAATCTTAGATTAGTCGTAAGTTTTGCTAAGAAAAAGGTTGGACTAGGTCTTGATTTAGTAGATTTAATACAAGAAGGTACTATTGGACTTATGAGGGGAATTGAAAAATTTGATTATACTAAAGGATATAATCTTTCCACATACGCTTCTTATTGGATTAGACAAGCAATAGATAGAGCAATAATTGAAACTGGACAGACAATAAGGATACCTACAAACAAGTATGTTGATAGTATTACATTTAAAAAGATGAAACAACAATTTGAAGAAGAAATAGGAAGAACAATATCTGAAAAAGAGCTTGCTAAAATGCTTGGAGAAAAAGAAGATTATGTAAAAGAATTATTAAGTTTTCCTGAGGCAGGAGTTAGTCTTAACCAAAAAGTTTCAGACGATTCTGATGACGAGTTGTTATATTTTATCAAATCAGAAATTAATGATATAGATGAAGAAACAAATAATGACTTTTTAGAAGAAGCAATAATTGAAACTTTAGAAACATTAGATAAAAAAGAGAGAAAAGTTATAATTTATAGATTTGGTTTATTTGGTGCACCATATCATACATTAGAAGAAATTGCCCAAGAATTTGGTGTTACAAGAGAAAGAATTAGACAAATTGAAGCAAAAGCAATAAGAAAGTTACGTCATCCAATAAGAGCTAATAGTTTAAGAGATTTTTGGAGAGACCCTTCATTAACGACTTTTACATATGAAAAAGCTATTAAAGAAAATGAAAAAAAGATTCCTAAAGAAAAAAAACCAACTATTGAAGAAATAGAAATGAATAAGATGTACAGTTTTTTAGAGTACTTTATTAATCTTGGATATAAAGAAAATCATATACTAAGTGTTATAAATAATCTAAGCGAAAACGAATTAGATATACTTAAAAAAAGGTTTGGAGAGGACTTAAAAACGCCTAGAATTTATGGCCAAATGAGTGAAAATGTCTTTAATAACTATTATTATATTCTTCTACCAAAAATTAAAGAATACCTAGATAGAGAAAAACATAATTATATTGCTGCTATCGCTGGTGAAGAACTATCAAAATATGTAAACAAAGAAGAATATCCAGAACTATATAACTCATTAACAGAATTTACTAAATCAGAATTGTATAAAAAATTAATTTATTACTTTAGTAATATGGAATTACTCGTATTTGCACTTAGTAATGGTTTAATAGATGGTAATATATACAATTATTATGTAATTTCACAAATTTTAAATGATTCAGTAGATCATATAATAAATATTAAAACATCTATAGACAATAAAATAGAAGAAAATAAAAAAAATAATCCTAAAAATAAAGGAAGGAGGATATAAAATGACAGATTTAAATTTTAAAAAAACAAAAGTAGAAGAATTATATGAAATATTAAAAAGCAAAGTTTTATTAACATATTCAAATTATTATAGTGTAATAGATAAAGATGAATATGAAAGAGTTGTTTTTGATGTTATAAGCAAATTACAAGAAGATAATAAACCCAAAAAAGAAGAAAGATTATTTACAACTTTAAACAAGTATTTATCAGATTCTTTAGAAAAGGTATTATCAAATGATGAAACTGCTTATAATTATATAACTAATACTCTTGAAAATTATAAATTTAAGAATATTATGACATTTTTTAATAAAATGAGTTCGTTATTTCAAAAAAACGGGGTGATGCTAGATTTATCAACAATAGAAAAGTTGCTTGCTAACAACGAAAAAATAAATAAATACATTACTAAGTTTGTTGAAAATAATAAAACTTTAATTACTTCAGATAGGCTTGATGATATTTATCCTGATATTATTTTAAATCAATTTGTATATACCTACTGTGATAAAAATAATATTACTATCAAAGCTGAAGAAGATGATAAAAAAGTTTATAAAGAGTTAGAAAAACTTGATGATACCGTTAGTGTATATCTTCAGGAAATAGGAAGTATTCCACTTCTTACAAGAGAGGAAGAAAGAAATCTTGCTCATAAAATACTAGCTGGTGATGAAAATGCCAAAAAAACATTTGCTGAACATAACTTAAAACTCGTTGTTGCTATTGCTAAAAAATATATGAATAAAGGTTTAGATTTTGCAGATTTAATATCAGAAGGTAATATTGGATTAATGAAGGCGGTTGAAAAATTTGACGTTACAAAAGGATATAAATTTTCAACGTATGCAACATGGTGGATTAAGCAAAGTATAAAAAGAGCAGTCGCTGATAAATCAAAAACCATCAGATTGCCAGTATATATGTTTGACGGTATCCAAACTTATAAACTAGCAGAAATTAATTTCATGAATAAATATCAAAGAGAACCAACAATTGGAGAATTATCAATTGAAATGCATGAGCCTATAGAAAAAATTAAATTATGGCAAAAATATGCTAGACAGGAGCCAGTTAGTCTTCAAGCAAAGGTTAGTCCAGATGATGATTCTGAGCTTGGACAATTTATTCCTTCTGACGAGGAAGGCCCTGAGGAACAATCAATAAATGAATCAATGGCTAGAGATGTACGTAATATGCTTGAAAATTCTAATTTAAATGATAGAGAAAGATATGTAATTGAGGAAAGATTTGGTTTAAACGACGGAATTCCAAAAACACTTCAAGTAATTGGTGATAATTGTGGTGTTACAAGAGAAAGAATAAGACAAGTAGAAGAAAAAGCATTAAGAAAATTAAGAAATCCTAATAATTCAAAATCGGTATCCGATTATATATATAATAGTGATAATACTCAAAAAAATATGTATATGCAAAAATTTAATATCAAAAGTGAAGAAGATAAAAAAAATAATAATCATGTAGAACAATATGTTAAATTTACTAGGGATGAATACTTTAGATCTAATCTAACACTTATTTTAAATAGTCCAAAAGGTGAAAAATTAACGGAAGAATTTTCTAAAAAAGAAATAGTAATTTTAATCTTATATTATGGATATGTTGACAATATTATCTGTACTATAGATGAAATTGCAAACATCTTACATATAGAAGTAGATGAAGTAGAAGAAATTCTTGATTCTACTAAAGATAGATATGAAGAGTTTGCAAATATATTTAGAGGCAGTATAGAAACAACTTCAAAGCCTAAAACAGTGTAAAAGATGTGTATAACACATCTTTTTATTTTGTTTAATAAATGATATAATTATTATGGAGGATATATGACGCATTTTTAAGTATATTGAATGGTTTTTGATTTTAGTTAGGTAGGAGGAAAGAAATAATGAAATATATACCAAATTCATACGATTATAAAAAATTAGAAGAGTTAAATATCAGTAATGAGGAATTTTTAAGTCTTCAAGTAAAATATAGAGAAGGTTTTGAAAACTATTTAAAAGACATAATAGATTTTAATGAAATAAATAGTTATATTTTAATGAAAGGAGAACTTCCAAAAGTAGATGACGAAGATAGAAACTTCTATCATAAGTATTCTACGCTTGGTAGTAATTACATCTTTTTAAGAAGTAATGTTCATATTGAGCGATTAACACCAGAAGAAATAAATATCTTAAAGTTAAATCCAACAAGTGAGTTTTATCAAAAAACATATGACAGAGTATTATTTGAAACAGAAGAAGATATAAATATAATGATAGGTTCAGCAATACCAGAACATGTAGTAAAAGGAAGAAGCATAATAATAGAGTTCTCACATGATATGAAAAAAGAGACTTCAGAGCAGATGATGAAAGCAGATGAAATAAGTAAATATTTAAAAGATTTGTTTGAAAAATATGGAGAAGCAAGAAATATACCAATATCATTTTTAGAATATAAGGCAATACCAGATAGTTTTTTAGGAGGTGAATAGAGTATGCCAGCAAGTATAGAAAAGGTTAGTAGTGGGGGAAGTGCTACTACAAATAAAAATGCTACAACAAATAATACAAATACAAAGACAGAAGTAAAAACAGAAACTAAAAAAGGTTACATGGTAGGTGATGATACTGGATTTAATCCTAATGGTGATATGACACGTGCCCAAATGGTTCAAATCCTATATGCGATGGAAGGTAAACCAAGTGGTGCAAAAGCAAACTTTAGTGACGTAAAAAGTGGAGAATGGTATGCAGATGCGGTAGCTTGGGCTCAAAGTAATGGAATAGTCGCTGGACATACAGATGGAACGTTTAGACCTAATGATAAAATCACAAACGAACAAATGGCCGCTATCATGAAAAAATACGCTGAATTTAAAGGACAAGACACATCTATTAAAGGAGATGAAGTATGGGCAATTGACAAACTAGATAGAAGTAATTATTCAAGAGATGCTCTTGCTTGGGCAAATGAAAATCATATGTTCAAAGTTGATTCAATTTTAGATTTGAAACCAAAGGATACTGCAAAAAGAGAAGATATTGCATTAATGCTTAAACAATATGATCGTTTTTATAATTCAAGCTCGTATAAGGAAAACTTAGATAACTATCGTACACTTTCTAAAAAAATTAATACACCAAAGATGGAAGATATATTGAATTCTACAGCTACTAGATATTCAACATTTTCGGATTTGTTTAATAGCGATAAATATGGCGGAAATCAAGCGGATCCATATAATTATGTAAATGAATATAATACTTTAGATGAATTACTTTCTGATAACAGTATTAATGGTCAAAAAGCTCAAGCTATATATAATATAACCAAAAAATATTTTGACGATGATATAACGCTCGGTGATTTAAAATTATTAACTTATACATATAATGCAAATGGTTGTGCATATATGGGCGTGGCAGATGCCTTTGCACTTCAAGTATCAAATCTTTCTAATGGTGAAGAAGTATTTAAAAAAACAATGGGATATGATCTTTATGCAACCAATGGGACAACAAAATCATGTAATATTGATACAGTAGCGTATGAAATATTTCTTCATCAAGCTACTACGTCGATTGATAATCCTACCCCAAGATCTGTAGCAAATTCGGACACTCTTACTTTAGCTATGAAGCAAAATGGAGAATCAGCAAGAGAATTCTTTGAGAAAAAAGGTATTGATTTTAATTATAATTGGGGCTCTGTTATGGCAGAAAATACAGAAGATAGTTATCGACAGATGATGGCAGAGGTTTATGAAAAAAGGTCAGACTTAGGTGATGGAGTTTATATTCTTAATGGAACAAATTTTGATATGAGAAGATTTAATAAAAGTACTTATAATAATACTGATTTATTAAGTGATAAAGCTCTTACCAATTCTGTTTCGACAAATAATACTTACAGTAATGTTGATGGCCATGCAATGATGGTGTCAGGAATATGTGAAGAAGGCTTTATAGTATCTTCTTGGGGCGAAAAATTCTTAATACCTTTTGATGAAACATTTAATAATTTGCAGAAAGATTCAGCATCTAATCAAAAGCCTAATATGGAACTAATTGGGTATACTTTTGGTTTTAATAATGTAGGAGGAAATAAATAATGAAATATGTGCCAGATTCTTATGATTATAAAAAGTTAGAAGAAATAGGATTAACTAATGAAGAGTTTTTAAATCTTCAAATAAAATATAGAGAAGGATTTGAAAGCTATTTAAAAGATATAATAGATTTTAATGAAATAAATAGTTATATATTAATGAAAGGGGAACTACCAAAGGTAGATGACGAAGATAGAAACTTCTATCATAAGTATTCTACGCTAGGTAGTAATTATATCTTTTTAAGAAGCAATATTCATATAGAAAGATTAACACCAGAAGAAATAAATATCTTAAAGTTAAATCCAACAAGTGAGTTCTATCAAAATACATATGATAGGGTGTTGTTTGAAACAGAAGAAGATGTAAATATAATGATAGGATCAGCAATACCAGCTAATGCAGTAAAAGGAAGAAGCATAATAATAGAGTTCTCACATGATATGAAAAAAGAGACTTCAGAGCAGATGATGAAAGCAGATGAAATAAGCAAATATTTAAAAGATTTATTTGAAAAATATGGAGAAGCAAGAAATATACCAATATCATTTTTAGAATATAAAGCTATACCAGATTACTTTTTAAAGGAGGAATAAGATATGCCGGCAAGTATAGAAAAGGTTAGTAGTGGGGGAAGTGCTACTACAAATAAAAATGCTACAACAAATAATACAAATACAAAGACAGAAGTAAAAACAGAAACTATCCCAATATTATGTCCAAAAAAAAGGATATATGGTAGGTGATGGTACTGGTTTTAATCCAGATGGAGATATGACACGTGCCCAAATGGTGCAAATTCTATATGCAATGGAAGGAAAGCCAAGTGGTGCAAAAGCAAACTTTAGTGATGTAAAGAGCGGAGAATGGTATTCTGACGCAGTAGCATGGGCCCAAAGTAATGGAATAGTCGCTGGACATACAGATGGAACATTTAGACCAAATGATAAAATAACCAATGAACAAATGGCTGCTATAATGAAAAAGTATGCTGAATTTAAAGGAAAAGATACTAGCATTACAAACGATGAAGTATGGGCAATTGATAAACTAGATAGAAGCGAATATTCGAGAGATGCTCTTACATGGGCAAATCAACAACATATGTTTAATGTACAGTCAATTTTAGATTTAAAGCCAAAAGATACTGCTTCTAGACAAGTAATGGCAGATATGCTAAGAAGATATGATCAAGTATATAATACAGAGGTATATATGCCTGTAAATAAACAATATCAAGAAGTAGAAAAAAAATATAATACTGAAAGATTGGAAACAAGGATTAATTCAGTAAGCACAATTTATTCTTCCTTTGATGATATCTTTAATGATAAACAATATGGTGGTGCACAAAATGATCCGGCTAGAATACTTAATTATAAATCATATGATGATATGATGGCTGACACAAGTGTAAAAGGGCAAAAAGCAAAAATTTTGTACGATTTAACGAAGCAATATTTTCCTGATGCATCATTTGAACAAACTCAAGATCTTGCAGAAGCATATAATCAATGCGGATGTGCATATATGGCAGATGCGGATGCATGTGCGCTTCAAATATCAAGTCTTTCAAATGGTGAAGAAGTCTTCAAAAAAACATTTGGATATGATTTATATTCAAAGGATGATAATGGAAAATCAATCAATGTAGAATGCATTGCATATGAGCATTTCTTGTATGCGAATAAAGTACATAGAAATAAGTCTATGGATAACATTTTATCTAACAGTGGAGGAAAAAATGCTATTAGCACTGGTTCAACAGAAAGTAAATATTTTTATGAAAGTAAAAACATTGGATTCTATCATGAAAGCTCAGTTAGTATGGAAACAAATTCAGAGGAAGCATATCAAAAGTCATTTAATTATCTATATAAATATTCCAAAGATCACCCAAATGCAGTTTATGTACTAGAAGGTCAGGATTTTGATATGCTTAGGTTTAACACTTCCGAATATAATAACAACAATTTGCATGATGCGGCCTTAGATCATGCAACACTTTCTGGTGCAAAGTATTCTGATGTATCTTCCCATGCAATGTTTTTAACAGGCACTACAAAGGAAGGATACATAGTTTCATCTTGGGGGGATAAATATTTTGTGCCATTTGATGATACTTTTAATAATACAGGTACGGATTTTGAAGGTAGAATAGTAAAACCAAACTTAGAAGTAATGGCAATAGACTTTGATTTTAGTAAAATAGGAGGTATTAAATAATGTTTTATCCTGATACTCATGACTATAATAAACTAATTGATCTAGGTCTTACAAAAGATGAATTTTTAGATCTTCAAATTAAATATAAGCATGGATTTGAAGAATACTTAAAAACAATTATAGATTTTAATGAAATAAATAGTTATATTTTAATGAGTGGTAATCTTCATAAAATAGAAGATGATGATAGAAACTTTTATAAAAAATATTCTAGTTTAGGTAGTGATTTCTTTTATTTAAGAAATAATATTCATATAGAAAGACTAGATGTGTATGAACTTGGAACATTAAAAGGCAATCCTGACAAAGAATTTTACGAAAAAACATATGAAAAAGTGCTATTTGAAACTGAAAAAGACACAAATATTTTTATAGGAACAGCCGTTCCTACTAATGAAGTAAAAGGAAGGAGTTTAATATTTGAATTTGCACATGATATGAGAAAAGAATCCTCAGTTGAAAGATATGCAGCAAGTAATATATCAAAATATATAAAGGATCTTTTAAATAAGTACTCAGAATCAAGAAATATACCTATATCATTTTTAGAGTATAAAGCTATTCCTGATTACTTTTTATAGGAGATATTATGGCAACAAGTATTAAAAAAGTTACCGCTGGAAGTTCAGGAAATAGTTCTTATAATACTTCTAATATATCTAATAACAATAATAATGTTGTATATGAAAGCATGAATTTATCAAGTGATCATTACTCATTAGATAGAGATTATAATCAATTTTATGTTAATCAAAAAGGATATATGATTGGTGATGAAACTGGATTTAATGGTTCTGGTAATGTTACAAGAGCACAATTAGTTCAAGTGTTATACGCAATGGAAGGAAAGCCAAGTGGTGCAAATGCTAATTTTAAAGATGTTAATTCAAATGATTGGTATGCAGATGCAGTAGCGTGGGCCCAAAGTAAAGGAATAGTCGCAGGGCATACAGATGGAACATTTAGGCCAAATGATGTTATAACAAGAGAGCAAATGGCTGCTGTTATGAGTCAATATGCTAGATATAAAGGCGCTAATACTAGTGCTTCTAGTTATACAGTTGAATCAATTAATAAAACAAAAGCTAATGACTATGCAAAAAATTCTCTTGCATGGGCATATGAAAAAGGAATGTTTGATGTATCTTCCATAGAAAACTTAAATCCTGGTGGAGGTGCTTCAAGAAATGATTTAGCCCAAATGCTTACTGCTTATGATGCTAATTATAATAATAGTAGTTTCAATCAATATTATGAATATTATAAAAATCCTGAAAGTTTTGCTATAAATTCTATAAATACATCTCTTTCTGAAAAAAGGGGTTATACTGATGTTTTTAATGATACAAATTATGGTGGAGATCAAAGACAAGTATCTAAAATAATGAAAAAATATAATAGCGAAGCTGAACTTTTAAGTGATTCAAGTGTAGATGGACAGCAGGCAAGAATAATAAATGATTTGATTAAAAGATATTATCCTAATTCAACATATGACCAAAGAAAATTACTTGCAGAATCTTATACCCAAAATGGATGTGCATATATGGCACTTGCAGATGGACTTGCGCTTCAAACTTCTGGATTATCAAACGGAGAGGAAGTATTCAAAAAAGCCTTTGGTTATGATTTATATTCTGCTGATGGTAATAACAAAGTATGTAATACAGAAGCAATTGCTATGGATTTCTTCTTATATGAAAATTGTAGAAACAAAAGTATAGATAGTGTATTATCGTTAGAAACGACTGCAACTAATACGGCATCTGGTGATGTTAGAAGTTACTTAAATAGTAAGGGTATTACTACTGACTATTCATCTGCAGATTTTGGTGGAATCAGTTTGACTTCTAAAACGGAATCATTAAAAAAGCTTGCAGAATTTGAAATGAAACATCAAGATGCTATATATATGATGGAAGGCGGAGGATATAACATGAATAGATATAACAACCAAGGAGATTTAACTAATAATACAACTAGAGCTTCCGCGCATGCAACATTTGTAACAGGGATGGATAACGATAGCTTAACTGTATCATCTTGGGGTGATAAATATGATGTTCCAATAGGGACTGATGGTTCAAGAATCTCAGTAGTAGCATATAACTTTGATTTTAGTAAAATAGGAGGTAAGAAATAGCTTTTAAAGGCTATTTTTTATTTACAAAAAAAAGCATATATGGTAGTATAACATTACTTCAAAAGGGGGAGTAAAGGTGGGGACAAATAAAAAAAATATTAGTTTTGAAAAAGCAATTAAAGAATTTGAAAAACTGAATAATAACTATGAAAAAAACAAAGAACTAAATATTGAAGATATAAAAAAAATATTACAACATGATAAAAAACTATATTACCTAACGGATATAATTTTTAATGAAAAAAAAGAGGAAATAATAAATGGTGAAGATTTAGAAATATATAATAATTTATTTCTATATTCAACTATATATGCTTATGCAGATTTAAATAATATAGAGATTAAAGATTTGGATTTAGATGAAATTTTTGACAATATTGCTTTAGATGAAACTATTATATCAAATGATAACGTTTCCGCTTATATTAATGAAATAAGAGATTATAAACTATTAACAAGAGAAGAAGAAGTTATGCTTTTTAAAAAATTAGAACGAGGAGATAATAAAGCTAGAAATATAATTATTAAATCAAATTTAAAATTAGTAATATCTATTGCCAAAAAATATACCAGCAGCAGATTACCTTTTTTAGATTTGATACAAGAAGGTAATATTGGGCTTATGAAAGCAGTTGACAAGTTTGATTACCATCGAGGAAATAAATTTTCTACCTTTGCTACATATTGGATAAGACAAACTATTACAAGGGCAATAGCTAATAAATCAAGAGAAATTAGATATCCTGTTAATACGTTTTATATAATTAATAATATAGAACTATATATTAATGGATATTATAGTCAGTATTATGAATATCCAAGTCTAAAGCAGATAGCAAATAAATTTAATATAACTACAAAAAAAGCTAGTGAATATGTACTCAACATTTCCAGTACCATTAGTTATAATTTAAAAGTAGGTGAAGAACAGGATACAGAATTTGGAGACTTAATTGCGAGTAATATCAATGTAGAAGAAGAAGTTCTTTCAAAAAATATAAATAAGGATATTAATTTAGCATTAGATATCTTAAATGAAAGAGAAAGAGACATAATAGAATTAAGATTTGGTTTAAACGGAAGAAAAAAATTAACTCTAGTAGAAACCGCAAAATTATATGGTATTACAAGGGAAAGAATTAGACAAATAGAATCTATGGCAATAAAGAAATTAAGAGGAGATAGTGCTATAAAATATTTAGAGGGTTATTACGATTTATATAAAGATGATAATGATAAAGAGAATATATATACTTACTTTTCGAATTTGGGTTTTACTTATAAAACCACAAGATTATTAATTAATACTTTAGATGAAAATACAAAAAAGATTTTATATAAAAAATTCAGATTTTCAGATTATAGAAGAGAAGATATTAAACAAGAATTATCAAAAGAGGAAGAAAAAATGTTTACAAATGAAATTCTTCCAAGTATAATAGAGAAATTAGAAGAGATTCAAAATAATTATAAAAATGAATCAACAACAAAGAGAGAAAGGAAGAAAAAATAATGAACGAAAATGGTCAAAGAAATATGGAAAGTGATGTAAAAATCTATTCAAGACAAAAAGAAAACGTAAAAATTTATCCAAATGAAAGTGAAAGGATTCATTTGCAATTGGAAAGTATTAAACCTGAACTAGTTACATATTTAAAGTCATATCCATTTACCTTATTAGCAGAAGAATTTGGAACTGATGCAATTATAATTGGTCTTAGATTTGGATTTGTTGGTAACAACGAGTATTCATCTGAAGAAATTGCTATTGTTCTAGGAATAGAAGAAGAAAAAGTAAGCAATATAATTAATTCATATTTATCTTATATGAAAGATAATCTATTAAAAGAATTTTCTAAAATTGAAAATCCAAAAAGAATTAAAAAAGAAAAAAATTAAAAATGTCACCTTTTTGGAGGGACAGGATCAATACCTGTTTTTCCTCCAGGGTGACATTTTAATATGCGTTTAATTGATAGAAACACGCCTTTAAATGATCCATGAACTTCTATCGCTTCTATAGCATAATTAGAACATGTTGGAATAAATCTACAATTATTATGCATGTGCGTTGGTGTTTTTTGATAAAGTTTAATAAGTTTAATTAGTAATTTTTTCATTTTGTTAATTTACTTGCAAGTTTAGTAATATTGCCCGCTCCTTGAGTTATTATTATATCATCTTTTTTAACATTTTCTAAAAGATATTTTACTATTTCATCATAGTCTTTTATATAAAGGGCATCTTTTTTAAGTTTTTTGATTTCTTTTATTAAATCTTCTGGCCCAATATCATAAGTGTTTTGTTCTCTAGCTGCATATATATCTACTATTATTATGTTATCGTAATTGATAAGCACTTTTGCAAATTCTTTTAAGTGAGCTTTTAATCTTGAAAAAGTATGTGCTTCAAATATTATAAATGACTTATTATATTTTTTGTTTTTAATTCCATTATATGTAGCTTCTAGTTCTGTTGGGTGATGACCATAATCATCATATACACTAGCACCATTAAACTTACCTTTATATTCAAGCCTTCTAGATACACCAAGAGGTTTTAGAAGAGCTTTTTTAATTATTTTAGAATCGATACCATATTCTTTTGCAAGAGCATATACACATAAACTATTATATACATTATGAATACCAGCGCTTTTTAAAGATAGTATATCTATCTTCTTATTGTTATGATATACATCAAAACAAGGGAAACCATCACTTGAATATGATACATCCTTAAAGTAATAATCTGCTTTTTTATCACTTCCGATAGTTATAACTTTAGCTTTTGTATAATCTTTTAAACCATAGACTCTTTCATCATCCATGTTTAACACTAAATAACCATCACTAGGTAGATTTGAAACATACTTTTGAAAACTTTTTTCAATATTATTTATATTTTTAAAATAATCTAAATGATCATCATCTATATTTAAAACTATTGCACTTTTTTGCTTAAATTTTAAATAACTATCATGATATTCACAAGCTTCTATTATTAAATGCTCTGATTTACCAATGCGGTAATTACCATCAATCAGATTTAAGTTAGTACCAACTTGAATTGTAGGATCAAGCCCAGCTTCAATAAATACACTTGATAACATGCTGGTAGTAGTTGTTTTACCATGTGTTCCAGAGATACCAATAGTATCACTAAAGTGTTTTGTTATTTCTCCTAAATAATCAGCGCGTTCCATGCATTTAATTCCAAGTTCTCTAGCTTTTATAAGTTCTTTGTTATCATCTTTAATTGCGGCAGTATAAACAACTAAATCGATATCTTTAGTAATATTCTTTTTTAATTGTGAGTAATTTACTTTAATGCCATTTTTTTCAAGCTTTTCAGTAATACTTGATTTATTTAAATCAGAACCACTTACATTATATCCATAATTTTTAATTATTTCGGCAATACCACTCATAGATATTCCGCCTATACCAATCATATAAACGTTTTTATAGTTTTCTATTGATTCATCTTTAAAAGAATTAACAACACTTTTAAATTCATCCCCACGTATTTCAAAGTTTTCATAACTATCCCAAGATGCACATGCTGGACTAAATAAAACTACATCTCCATAACTTGCTTTTTTGCTTGCACCAATAGTGGCTTCTTTTAAGTTTTTATAAACATCACATTCTATTTTATTTTTAGTAGCGAACTTTTTAATTCTATCTTTTGTTTCTCCAAATGCTGATATATATTTTACATTTTTTAAATAGGGGATAAGATCATCAAATGAGTGTCCTCTATCAAGTCCTCCAAGCATTAAAACAATTGGTTCTTTAAAAGAAACAAGAGCAGTTTTAGTAGATTCTACGTTAGTGGCTTTACTATCGTTATAATACTTAACACCATTTATTGTTTTAACATATTCTATTCTATGTTCAACACCACTAAAGCTTTTTAAAAATCTAACTATTGGTTCATTAGGTATAGCATATAATTTAACAGCGCATATCGCAGCCATTATATTTTCATAATTATGCATCCCTTTAATTTTAATATCATCAAGAGATATTACTTTTTTATTAGCATAATATATATAATTATTTTTTATATAAGATCTTTGTTTACTATCTTTAGAAAAATATATTTTTGTGCTTTTTATATCACTTGTTAAATCAACTGATTCTTTATTATCATAATTAATAATTGCATAATCTTTTTTAGTATGATTATTAAAGATTCTTTTTTTCATTGCTTTATAACGCTCATGAGAATCATGAAAATCAGTATGCGCTTCAAATATATTGTTAAGTACACTTACTTCAGTTTTAAATTTATACATATCACATAATTGGTGGTCAGATATTTCAAGTACTAAATAATCTTTTTTCTTTAATTTTTTAACTAGGCCTGATAGAGGATAACCAATATTTCCACCTAGATAAACATTTTTACCTGCATTTTTTAAAAAGTTATATATTAAAGTTACAGTAGTAGTTTTACCATTAGAACCAGTAACACCTATAATATGTACACCTTTTGGCATATAATAAAAAGCAGCTTCAACTTCATTTATAACAGGGATATTTAAGTTATTAGCTTTTACAACAGTTTTATGTGTATACTTAATACCTGGATTTTTAACAAGTATGTCAAAACTTTCATCTAAAAACTCTGTTGGATCATCGCTTTTTATAAACTTAACTCCAAGTCTTTTTAAATCATGAAGTTGTCCTTTGTCTTGATCTTTCATATCAGTTATTATAACTTTATTATTAGTAGCAAGTAGTTTTGCAGCTTCATAACCACTTCTTGCCATTCCTAGTATAAATATTTTTTTGCCCTTTATCATTCTTATCGCCTCTCTAGCTTCTTTATAATTATATCATATTATTATATATTATTGATAAAGAAAATTTAATATTTTTGAAAAACTTAACAAATAATATATTATTTACAAATCTATAAAGTTGTGTTATATTATCGTTGTAAATTACTGAAAGGAAAGGAGTGTGATTAATATGAAGTATTTACAAATTATAAATAATGCAGAATTAATCATGCCTCCTACATTTAATTTTTAGGAAGTTTCTTTATAACATATTTAATTCTGCATTATGCAGAATTTTTTTGTTAAGAAAGGAAGATAAAAATGATAATGAAATTAAACATTAATGATAGGGCAGCCCTAGCTATTAAGAATAAAGAAAAAAGAGTTGAAATAAGGGCTAATAAAGAAAATGGTAAACATGATTATAGCAAATTAAAAGAAAAAGATATTATAGAATTTAATAGTAAGACATATGGAATATTATACGCAAAAGTAAAGGAAGTTAATTATTATAAATCACTAGATGAATTATTTACTTTAGAAGGAACAAGATATACAACATCTAGTACTAATGATAAAAATGAAGCTATTAAAAACGTTAATAAAATAGATGGCTATAAAGAAGCAATAGAAAAACACGGAGTATACGCTATTCACATTGAATACTTATATAGCAAAAATACCGTTTGGGAAGAATTATATGAAAAAGCTAAAAATGTAAGAAATCCTAGGGATATATCTGGCTTGATTACTGCAGGAAGTGTCGGTGCAGCAATATTAACAAGTAATCATAATATTTATATAGGGGTATGTATTGACACAGCATCAACCCTTGGTATGTGTGGTGAAAGAAATGCAATTGCAAATATGATTACAAATGGTGAACATGAAATTGTAAAACTAGTTTGTGTAGATGGCAAAGGCAATGTTGGTTCTCCATGTGGCGCGTGTAGAGAATACTTAATGCAGCTGTCAAAAACGAGTAAAAACATAGAAATACTAAGTAATCTAGAAAATAAAGAAATTGTAAGATTAGAAGAATTGATACCTAATTGGTGGGGATATGATAGAGTATAAAAAACAATAGGAGACTAATATGGAGTTTAAAAAGTTTTACATTGAAGATTCAAATGGAAAAAGCAACTGTGTAATAAGAAGTTTATGCAAAATATTAAACAAAGAATATAATGAAGTATTAAATGGTTTAATTGATGTTCAAAATAAAATAAATGCTGAGAACTTTAACGATATACTAGTATTTGAAAAGTATATGGAAGAGTGTAGCGTTCATAAAATAGATTGCTTAGGAGAACCATTGATTAAAGAATTAAAATTAGATAAGGGCTCTTATACTGTTTTTTGCTATGATAAAAAGGAAAGATATCATATGATTGCTATAATTGATAATGTTATTTATGACAAAAATGATGATTGCTTAGATCTATATGTTATATCAATTTATAAAAAAATTGAAAAATGTGAAAAAACAGTTGATTTTTATTTAAAAAAGTAGTATTTTAGTAAAAAGTTATTTTGAGAGGGGAAAAATATGGGTACTATTATATTTATAAAAACTTTTTATAAAATACTCAATAGACTTAAATCATGCTGCAAAGATATGATTAACTTTTATGACCTTTCAATTAACATTTTAGGAAATAATGCGCGTTAAATTCTGTAATAGAGTTTTGCGCGCTTTTTTATAAATAGGAGGATATTACTTATTGAAAAAAGTTGATTATTGTTTAAGGGCTTTTGATACTAGTACTTTTTAGATATTAATTAAGAAAAGAATAATCAAACATAATAATTATTATTCTATTAATTATAAAAAATAATTTGTAACATTAACTTACAATAAATTTTTATTAATGATTAATATGAATTTTACTTACTGGAAGGAGATAAAAATGTATAATAAAATAGTAAATGCAGGAATTAGAATAACAAGGCGTTGTAATATGAAATGTATGTATTGTAATATTCAAAATACGGTGCGTAATGATTTATCATTAGATGATTGGAAAAAAGCAATAGATATTATAAAAGATTTAGGTGCCAGAGAAATAGTTATATTAGGTGGAGAACCGACATTATATGATAACATATTAGAGTTGGTAAGTTATATTACACAACATGCAAATCTCACATGTAATTTAACTACTAATGCTTTTGATAATTTTGATTTAGTAAAACAATTATTGAATAATGGATTAAATTCAATTGGCGTAAGTATAGATAATTTGGATATTAAGAATTCCATAAGTCCATTGAAGGCAAAAAACGGTTTGAAATTGATTGATTATTTGCTTTCTAACGAAATTAACCCAAATATAACTAATTATACTGTGTTAAATAAGAAGAATGTAAAATCAATTATAGATTTAATAACTTTTATGAACAAAAAAGGTGTATCAACATATATACTTCCATTCCATTGGGGAAATGAAGGCACATTTGATCATAGAAAGAATAATGAACAATTCGCATTTGTAACCGAAGAAGATATAAAAAATTATATTACAACAATAGATAAAATAATTGATATGAAGAAAAAAGGATTTAAGATTAAAAATTCTATAGAATTCTTAGAAAATTCAAAAAAACATATCAAAAATTTGGATTGGAAATGTGATGGATTGTCTGAATTAAGAATTGATTCTGATGGAAGTCTTGTATGCTGTTGTGATATGCTTGGAAAAGTTAATAAAAGATTTAATATATTTGATTTGCCTAAAGAATTAGATGAATTCTATTTAATGAGAGAACAAGATGCCAAAAACTGTAAGGGTTGTTTATGGCCTAGTTCTTTTGAAGCAGAGTTAAAAAAAAGGAGATAGTTATATGGAAGATATGCACATACATTTAAAAGATGCAATATATGATCAATCTAAATTTGATATGTATGTTAAAAAATGTATAGATGTTGGCATAAAAAAAGCTGTATTTTTGGATCATGGAAACAGAATTTCAACAAAACATATACCTGTACTTTCCTCCAAAGAAGCTATTGATCAGTTTAATAAAAAAATTATTAGATTTAGAGAAAGTAAAATGTCTAAAGAAATAGAAATATTAAAAGGAATTGAAATTGATTATTCAAATGATTTAGATTTTAGGAGCAAAACTTTTAAAATTCTAAAATATGGACAATTTGAATGGATTGTTGGAGCAATTCATAGCATAAAATTTGATAATTATAGTCAGTATTTGGAAGCGATACTTGATATGTTAAATAATTACGAAATAAATGTAATTGCCCACATAAAAAAAACTGATGAATATGAGAAATATAAAGATTTATTTACAAAAATATTGAAGTTGTGTTCCAAAAAAAATATTGCAATTGAAATTAATACGAGTGATAGATCTCGATGGAGCGATAAACAACTTTATTATATGTTAGAGTTAATGGAGAATAATAATGTTAATTTTGTATATTCTTCCGATGCACATAGATATGAGGATATCGGATACATGATTAGAGAGACAAAAGGAAAAGTTGAAAAATGGAAAAAAAACAAATAACAATTTGGATACTACATGCAGGTATAGAACATCCCAGTCCTTACTTTTATAATTTTTGCAGGGAATTATCGGCTTATAATAATTTTGAATTCATTATTAATCCAGATTTGCCATCAAACAAAAAAGTTAACAATGGAATTATTTATTTTAATCGTTTAAAAAGATTTTATAATAGTAATGATATTAATACTGCTAATAAATTTTTAGATAAAATTGATCATTTAAAACAGATAGGATGGAAAATAGTTTGGACTATTCATAATTTTTTTCCAATTGATAGAAACCTGAGTGATGTTGATGAATTTATAACAAAGGAATTTATAAACAAATGTGACTTGGTTTTTACATTATCTGAGTATATGGCAAAAAGTATAAATAAGCATTATAATGTCGTGGCAATAAATCATGGCGTTGGAGTTAACATGGTGAATAGTGATGATATTAATCCAAGCATAAAAAAATTAAAAAAAAGTAAAAGATTCACCTTTACTTTTATTGGAAATATTTACAAATATAAAATGCTTGATTATGTAATAGCATCTTTTAATAGGACAAAAGATAGTCGCTTGATAATTGCTGGCAAAGAGGCAAAAAACGCAAATGTAAATATTGATAAATTAATAAAAAATAATAAAAATATAATATTTATCAATAGTTTTATTACAAAAAAGGATTGGGATAAATTGTCCAAACTAACAGATGTTTTTATAAGTGTTTATAATCTTGATTTACCAGCATTTAAATACGGATTTTTTCCTTCAAATTTTATAAATATATCAAAAACAGGAATTAAATGTATTTCACCAAAAAGTAAAATATTTGAAGAATTAATTAGTAGGGAACAGATAATAACGTATGATTTTGAAGATAAAAATGGATTATATAATGCTATGATAGAAGCAAAAACATTAAATTGCAATAGAGTAAACATCAATCAAGAATACGATTACACATGGGACAAGGTAGTTAAGATATTTGTTGATAATTGTAATAAATTGTTTTAAATATGAGGATATAAAAATGAAAAAGATAGTTTTAAGTATAATTGTTAATTCATTTAATTGTGAAAAATATATAACGCAATGTCTAAAAAGTATAATAAACCAACTGTCTTCAAAAACGGAATTAATTGTCATCGATGATGATTCTAGTGATATTACAAAAGAATTAATTGAGAAAGAACTTAATGGCCTAACAAACTGTTCATTTTATTCGATTAATCATTCAGGAATATCAGAAGCTAGGAATATAGGTCTAAAAAAAGCAAAAGGTGATTTCATTATGTTTGTGGATGGAGATGATTATATACTCAATAATTCTATCAATAGAATTATTGAATACTTAAAATTTAACAATTATGATTTAACTTTTTTTGATGTAATTAAATATTTTGAAGAAAAAAAATATTATGAAATAGAAGAATTATCTTTGCATAATAATCAGCGAATATTAGAAAAAGATTTAATTAAGAACAAAATATTTGCTAGACCATGGAGATTTATTTATAAAAAAGATATGATTGAAAAAAATAAACTTTCTTTTGCTAAAAACTTAGTATATGAAGATGAAGAATGGATACCAAAAGTGTTTTATTATTCTAAAGATATTAATTATTTAAATGAATATATATATGTTTACAGAAAGAGAAAAGGTTCAATTACAGAAAGCAAAAACATTAATCATATAATGGATTTAACTTCTATAGTCAAGAGAACGTATGACTGGAGTTTAAATTGTACTAACAAAAAAAAATATATATTTTTTTCATTATCAAGGTGTATAAGAAATATATTTGGATCACTCGAACTTTTTAACGCTAAAGAAAAAACAATAATATTTGATTGGTATAAGAATAATTATAAAATGATAATGGATATTCTGAGTTATAATAAAAAATTAAAGTATTCCATTTATATATTTGGACCTGTGAATGGTGTAAGATTATATAAAAAGGTATTTAGAGAAAAGTACCATATTACTAAGAAAAAGTTTTTAAAAAATAATGACATAACAATAAAGAAAGGGGGGGAAAAATGAAAGATATTATAATAATTGGTACTGGAAAGGCAGCAATGTTACACTTTAATTCATACAAAAAGATTAAAAACATTGGTAATATTTATTTTTCAGATATAAGGAATTTTAGTGAATATATTTTAAATAAAAAGATTTATTTATCAATAAAAGAATGTATTGAAGATAACAACCTAAATATAAATGAATTAATAATAGATATATGTACACCAAAAAGTGAATTTTTATCAATTATATATGAATGCAAAAAATTGGGAATAAAAGACATACTAGTTGAAAAGCCTTTCGTGATTACTAATAAAGAATTATTAAAACTTAAGAATATGAATATTGTAATGGTAGAAAACTATTTGTTTTCTAATCTAACTAGATTTATAAAAGAATACTTGGATAAAAACAACAAAAAAATTGATTTAATTTATACAAATTTTTCAAAAAATCGAATTGCAGAAAGTTTGAAAGGACGAGGCTACAGTAAGGAAGTTACAAATAATTATGAAATTGAAATTCCTCATCAAATATATTTGACACAGTATTTTTTAAACAATCCAAAAGAAATTCAAAATAGCGTTACATGTTCGAGAGATTTAAAAATTGGCGATATTTCTTTAGAAAATCATGGATATGGCCTAATAATATCAAAATATAAAGATGTAAATATAATATACGAAAGCAATTTAACATCAATTATTGTTCAAAAAAGGATTATTATTGTTACGGAAGATAATTATACAATTGAGGGAAATTATGCTATATATTCAAAAAAAATGGAATTAATAAAACCAGCGAATATAAATATTTACCATAACGGTGTATTGATAAATAGTAAAATCATAAAAGAAGATGATAACTTTACTTACTTTTTAGATGCTTCTTATCAATATTTTAACAACAATTTAGAAAATCCAAACTTGGTTGATATTAAATCGTTTTCTAATATTATGAATCTATATTGTAATAATTTATTAAAGAGAAAAAAATATGAACAAAAGACTGGTGATAATAAATGATTGAAAAATGTATTAATATAGGAGACTTATTATGTGTAAAAATACATGCTACAACAAACAATTTTCATGATTTATCAAAAAGATTTTTAAATATTCAATTTACTGATTATTATGAATTTGATATTTATTATAATGAAGATACAAAATTTAGTATTCCCCCGAAAGGTATTTTAGCAAAGCCATTTCGTAACTCATCATATTATGTTAATGAAATAAACGGTGAAATTATTGCATATTCTCCGGCTCAAAATTATTCTTGCGAAAATCTAATAATACGAAATAAAAACAAAATCAATATCTTATGTAAATCTGATTGTGATAGCAAAGTATTGATACGGCTTGTTACAGAATTAATAATTAGAAAATTACTTGAAAAAAAATATTTTCCTATTCATGCATCTTGTGTCGTGAAAAATAAAGAAGCTATGCTCTTTTTCGGTCCAAAAAATAGCGGTAAATCTATTGCTTTACTTAAACATGTTTTTTTAGATAAATCATATCTAATGTCAAATGATATAACATTTGTAGGAAAAGAAAAAGGTCAATGGTTTGCCTTTGGATTACCATATGACATCACAGTTGATACTAGTTTCTTTTATCAATTAATTGGTAATAAAAAAAATTTAATTTATCAAAAAAATATCCTAAAATATGGAAGTAATAAAATAAGATTTAATGTTTCAGACTTTGTTAACGATTTTAATACTATGATGATATGGCATGCTCCTATATCTATGGTTAATTATGTAAATTTAAGTACGGAAAAAGACTATTCAGAAAACTTAAATATATCTTCTATGAATAGTATAGTTTATTTAAAAGAATATGGAAAAGATAATACATTTAGATTTGATGATTATTTAAAGCTTAATGACTTACATCCAGAATTTGATTATGAAACTTTTGCAAAAGAAATTCAATTTAATAAAATGGAGGGAAATATTTTAAAAAAATATTTAAGGAGACAATGATAATGAAAGAAGTTAATATAGATTATAGTATAATAAGCAGAGGAACTGAAAAATATACTAACCAAGGATATATGGCAATTAGCGAAATAATAGACTCATATAGATATATAATGAACATTAATCATAACGTAAAAAAAGGATCACTAAACAATAATTGCTTGAAAGCAAAAGCATGCTATAGTATTGAAAATATTGTCTTTTCAAGATTTCAATTAATAACAGCATTAGCTTTTGAAAGATTCAAAAATATAATTAATGATAATATTTTAATACTTGGGATGGGGAATCTTGGAATTAGTTGTTTAATATATTTATTGGATAATGAATTTAAAAGCATTACTATTTATGTTAGAGAAAAAAATAATAGAATATTAGAATTATTGAGATTAATAAAAAAAGAATATAGAGTAAATGTCACCATTATTACGGATATCAATCTAATATGCGAAAAAAAATTTAATACTTTTATTGATACTACAGGTGATTCTTTTGTTTTAAAAGATATTTTTAATTATTCAATTTATAATAGCTTGATAATTATATTAAGCACCCCTAGAGATGAAAAATATTTAATTTCGCCTCTAACTATAAATCGTAAAAATTTAATTGTAGTTGGTGGTCATGAAATTAATGGAATAAGCAAAGTTAATAGGCAAAAAAGTTATGAACAATTATTATATAACAATAAAAACAAAGACTATTTAAAAAAGTTTGTTAATGTACATAGCTATTCAGAATTAAATTTAAGAAAAATAAAAAATAGTAAATCAAATTTTATAGATATGTTCAAATATTAAAAAGGAGTGAGATTTATGAAAACTCTAATTGTTTCAGATTATGATGGTACCTTGAAAAAAAGGGGTAATGAATCAGAATTAAAACAAAGTATCAAACAGATTAAAAAAATTATTGATGATAATAATACATTCATGATATCTACAGGGAGATTGTATAAATCAATGAGTTTTGAAGTTAACGAATATGATATTCCATTTAACTATATTTCTTGTGCAAACGGAAATATATTATTTGATAATAATTATAATGTTATTTTCAAAACGAATATTAATTCAACAATAATAAAAGATTTACAACAATATTATAATCATATTCTTTCAATTGAGCCTTTAGATGAATATGGTATTATAACTCATAATAATCCTACGGAATATTTAATTAAAATAATCAATGATATAAAAATAAGAAGGCAAATAGTAAACATGCTATGGAAATCCCCATATGTTGATTATTGCACAGATGGTGACAATAAATATACAATACATGTTTTTAATTTATCAAATAAAATAAGAACAATTGAAATACTAAGAAAAAAATTAAAAATCCCAGAATCAGCAATATATACGATAGGTGATGGGATAAATGACTTAAATATAATTAAAAAGTATAATGGCGCCCTTGTTGGTGATGTTTTCAAGAATGATGAGAATTTAAATAATTTACCTAAATACGATTCGTTTTCTGCATGCGCAGAAGAAATACAGTTAAACTTGAAAAGGAGAACAAAATAATGATAGACAATATTTACATTATTAATAAAAAAAAATTATATGTTTACTGTGAAATAAAAGAATATTGCCAACAATTAAATAATTGGTTATCAACTTATGATGTTGTATCAACTCAAAAATATAATAGCTATATTATGATTTTTAGTGATAAAGTAGTATGGAATACAGGAAATGGAGAAAAGAGTATCAATAAAGTTATAAAACAAACTGACTTGTATCCATTATTTTACAACGTAATAGCAAATATAATATTGGATAATTCAGATATACTTTTACATTCTGCTGTTTTTTGTTATAATAACAAGGGTGTTTTAGTTGTAGGTGATTTTAATTCTGGAAAAACCGCGTTATGCTTGAAAGCTCTTAAAAAAAATATGAAAGTTATTTCTGCGGATCAAACTCATTTGAGTTATGATAACAATAAGATGATAGTCAAACAAGGATCATCTTATATGAAAATTAACAAAAATAATGCGTTTTTTTTAGAAAAGGAAAATATCAAAATAGAAATCAATTTAATTATTAATCTTGTGGGATTATGTGATAATGGAATATTAAGTTTTAGTTTGATTAATAATAAGGATCATATAATTAAAAAAATGTTTAAGTTTTGTACATGGCATTCTGATATTCCGTTGTTTACGACAAATATGTCTTTAGAAATTGATAAAAGTAAAATAAAAAGATGGTTAAATAACATTGATATACCATTTTATGATGTTAGAGGAGATACTGAAAAAATTATTTTAAAAATAATGGAGGAATTAAGATGATAGAAGAAACTGTTTTAACAAAAGAAAAAATAATAGAATTAGTAAAAAAACATTACAATATTGATATTTATAATATAAAAAAATTAGATCGTGGAAGCGCTAATCTATATTCTCTAAATAATGATAAATATATTTTAAAAGAATTCCAAACTAAATACAGCAAGGAAGAAATAGAAAAAGAAGTAACTATAATTAACCATCTAAGAAAAGATAATGTTCCAGTTCCAGAATATGTTAGAACTATAACAAATGAATATAGTTTTATATATAAAAATAGAGTTATTATAATGCAAAACTATATTAAAGGTTATACCATTGCTTCAAATACAGGAAGTAATAGTCAAATTTTAGAATCTGCCAAATATTTAGGGGAAATTGTTAAAAGCCTTGATTCATTAGAGTTACAGCTACCATGCAATGATATTTCAAGCTGGTATTCTAAAGAAACAATTAACAATGGTATAAAGAAGCAAGAAGAATTGTTAGAAAAAATATCTCCTAAAGAGTATCCACAAATATATAATGATTTAATAGAAAAAATCTCTATGTTAGAATGGGTTAAGAATAATATGGATTTTAGCAATATGGATAAACTGACTGTTATGAATACTCATGGAGATTATAGTGTATTGCAGTTCATATATGAAAATGATAAGATTAAATCAATAATAGATTTTGCTTCAGCATGCAAAATGCCCGTTGTATGGGAAATTATTAGATCATATAGTTATATAGACCCAAAGGCCAAAAAAGGAGTAATTAACATAAATAATTTAGTTAAATATGTCAAAGTATTTAATAATTATGTAACGTTAAATAAGTATGATTTAAAGTATATGTCATATTTATATTTAATTCAATTACTAACAAGTACTTTTGGATATAAGCAATATATTGCAGATAATTCAAAAAAAGAGTTATTAGATTTTGCTTTTTTTAGGACAAAAATGTGTAAATATCTTTATAAAAACGCAGAAAAAATTGCAAAAACATTATTAGAAGAAATACGTGAAAATTAATAATATGATTAGGGGGATAATATAATGGAAAATATTACTAACGAAGAAAAAGAATATTTAGAGTATGTTAAGAAAAGCTTAGAAAATGAAAAAAACTTTTGTAGAAAAGAAATGAAAGAAATTCCTAAAAGATATACAAATGTACTACAAGGCGATGCTTTTCTAGTTGAAGCATTAATGACTACTCAAGCTACCAAACTTAGAAAATTAGAATTATCTGAAAAAAAGCCTTATTTTGGAAGAATTGATTTTCTTCCAGATGATAACAATAAATTGACAAAAATATATGTAGGAAAAACAACTATTCACGGTGAAAATAACGAAATTGTAACAACTGATTGGAGAACACCTATATGTAGTTTATATTATGATGGTGATTTAGGTAAGGTTAGTTACGAAGCTCCTTCCGGATTAATTAGTGGTAATTTGAAACTCAAACGACAAATTGTTATTGAAAACGGTGAATTAATCTATGTACAAGATACAGAACTGGTTAGTAATGATGAATTATTACAACCATATTTAAGTGTTAATGCTGATAATAAAATGAAAACAATTATAGCATCAATACAAAAAGAACAAAATAAAATAATTAGAAAGCCAATCACAGAAAATATTATTGTTCAAGGAGTTGCTGGTTCTGGCAAAACTTCAGTTGCATTACACAGAATTGCGTATTTAGTATTTAATTATGAAAAGAAAATTAATTCAAGTCAATTTTTAGTTATAGGACCAAATAAATATTTTCTAGACTATATATCATCTATTTTACCAGAATTAGAGACTGAACCTGTAGAAGAACAAACATATTTAGATTTAATTAATTCCATAACACATGAAAAATTAGTACTAGATAATCAAAATACAATATTTAATCATACTAAAAATCAAGAGGAGTATAAAAGAATTCAATCCTATAAATCTTCACTAAGCTTTAAAAAAACACTGGATTGTTTTATGAAAGATTATTTGGAAAAAGGAATTGTATTAGATGGTTTTAAGATCGATGATGAAGAAGTTTATAGTCAAGAAGAAATAAAAAGAGTATTGTTCTCGGGGAATAATATTTATCCAAATTTTGAAAATGCATGTAGATATTTTGTTTCAAACTTTAAAAACAATATTGATGAAATTTATACTAAGCTAAATCAAAAATACAGAACAATTTACACAAGTGATTTACCAAAAGAAGATCCAATTAGAAAAGAAGCGGTATATAAAAGTACAGAATTAAATAATTTAATAAAAAAAGATGGATTAAAAATGCTTAAAAATTATTTTAAGAAAATCCAATTAAGTACTCTAAATATTTATAAAATGTTTATTGCTAATATAGGAGAATATCCAAACGAATTAAGTGATAAAGAACTATTACTTCTCCAAAAAAACACATTACAATCTATTAAGAAAAGAAAAGCTGCTTTTGAGGATTTGCCTTCATTACTACATATTAACAATTTGATTTATGGCCATAATCAAAAATATAATCATATTGTAATAGATGAAGCTCAAGATTATGGATTGTTTCATTTCGATGCATTAAAAGAATCTTTTCCTAATTGTACATTTTCAATATATGGCGATTTAGCTCAATCTATATATTCATATAGAAGTATAAATAATTGGGAAAGTGTTGCATCACAAATATTTAATAACAACTGTTCGCTTCTAAATTTAAATAAAAGCTATAGAACAACAATAGAGATTACAGATAATGCCAATAAGGTATTAGAACAAATGGATTTGAGCACTGCAAATCCCGTAATAAGACATGGTCAAGAAATAGCTTTTGAAGAATATGCAAAAACAGATGATTACAAGATTTCTAAAATAAATGAATGGTTGGATAAAGGATACAAAACAATTGCTATTATTTGCAAAACAGAAAAAGAAGCAAAAGAAACTTATAATAATTTAAGTAAGTATGATATGGATATCACATATATAGATGAAAATAATGTTAAATATAATGGTGGAATATTTATTACAACAAGTGCTCTATCAAAGGGATTAGAATTCGATGCAGTTTTGATTAATGATGCATCAAGTATAGTTTATGATGTAGATAACATGGATGATATGCATCTTTTATACGTTGCAACAACAAGAGCTTTACATGAATTAGAAATCTTATATGACAAAGCATTGTGTTCTGTGTTTTCTGATTCAAAAAGTCTAAAAAATCATAAAAAGAATGCAAAATAATCAATTGGCGTTATTTTGCTTTTTGTTTATATCATGTTCATCTCATTAGAAGATTTGAATAATTAAAAATTTATTTACAATAAATTTTAACAAAAAAATAATTATTGAGAATAATTGTTCCAAGAGTTTAAATTGATTAAATAATAGAACAAATAGAACGGAGTATTAATATGAAAATAGCTGTAGTAGGAATAGGGTATGTTGGACTTTCATTAGCGACTTTACTATCACAAAATAATGAGGTTATTGCTTTAGATATTATGGAAGAAAAAGTTAATATGATTAATAATCGTATTCCCCCAATACGGGATGAATATATTGAAAAGTATTTTAATGAAAAAAAACTGAATTTAAAAGCTACTTTAGATTACAAAGAAGCTTTTAAAAATGCTAGTTTTGTAATAATTTCAACACCAACCAATTTTGATGAAAAAACAAATTTTTTTGATACATCAAGTATTGAAGAAATAATTCAAAAAGTAATAAATATGAAAGATGATAATATTACAATCGTTGTTAAATCAACAGTTCCTATCGGTTTTGTTGAGTATATAAGGGAAAAATATAACATACGAAATGTATTTTTTTCGCCTGAATTTTTAAGAGAAGGAAAAGCGTTATATGATAATTTATATCCATCAAGAATAATAGTTGGTGATAACTCAGAAAATGCAAAAATATTTGCTAATTTATTAAAAGATGCAGCATTAGAGAAAAATGTTCCAATCTTGCTTATGAAAAGTAGTGAGGCGGAAGCAGTTAAATTATTTGCTAATACTTATTTAGCTCTAAGGGTTTCTTATTTTAATGAATTGGATACTTATGCTGAAATAACAGGCTTAAATGCTAAAGATATTATAAATGGAGTATGTTTAGATTCTAGAATTGGTAATTATTATAACAATCCATCTTTTGGATATGGTGGATATTGCTTACCTAAAGATGTAAAACAATTAAAAGAAAGTTATTGTGAAGTGCCTGAAAAACTTATTACTGCCATTACTGAAAGTAATAATTTGCGTAAAGATTATATAGTTTCCCAAATAATTGCTAAAAAGCCAAAAATAGTTGGAGTTTTCAGAATAACAATGAAATCAAATTCTGATAGTATCAAAAATTCTGCAAATCTAGATATTATAAAAAAATTAAAAGAACAGAATATAGAAATAATAATATATGAACCTTTGTTGAATGGATACTATTATTTTGATAATATGATAATAAATAATCTTAATGATTTTAAAAAATTGAGCGATATAATTATAGCTAATAGATATGATGAAAAATTGGAAGATGTACATGAAAAAATATATACAAGAGATATTTTTGCTAAAGATTGACAAAAATCTTATAAACAGTAATACTAAAAGAGGGTGATTTATTTTTGGTAGAGGAAAGAGGAGGTAGGCATTAAATCCGATTTTATAAAAGATAAATTATTAAATATATAATAAGCACTATTAATAGTGCTTTTTTTAATTAGAATCACCATAGTTTTGTTAAAGTGTGATATAATAAATATGAAGCTTGGTATTAAGCTAGATACAAAAAGAGGATGAATGATATGGAAGATAAACTAACAAGAATGAAAGAACTTATTGATAAATTAAATTATGCATCAAAAATGTATTATCAAAATAGTAGTCCAATTATGACAGATTATGAATATGATAAACTTTATGATGAATTAGTAGAACTAGAAAAAGAAACAAATACGGTCTTTGCAAATAGTCCTACTGTAAATGTAGAAACTGAAGTGTCACAAAGCTTAGAGAAATATGAACATCCGACACCAATGTTATCTCTTTCAAAAACTAAACAAGTTGATGAATTAATAGATTTTATTGGTGATAAAGAAGGTGTTTTATCTTGGAAATTAGATGGATTAACAATTGTTTTAACATATAACAATGGTAGACTTGTAAGAGGTGTTACAAGGGGAAACGGAATAATAGGTGAAGTAGTCACAGAAAATGTTAAACAATTTAAAAATGTACCATTTACAATTCCATATAAAGGAGAACTTGTAATTAGAGGAGAAGCCATAATAAAGTATTCTGATTTTGAAAAAATGAATGGTGGAGATAGTGATGATGAAGGGCAATATAAAAATCCAAGAAATCTATGCTCAGGATCAGTAAGGCAACTCGATAGCAAAGTTACCGCTGAAAGAAATGTTAATTGTATTATATTTTCATTAATTAGTACAAGTGATGATATACTACCTAATTCTGTTTTAGAAAGATTTGAGTGGTTAAAGTCTCTTGGATTTGATGTAGTTGAAAGTGTAAAAGTTAATAAAGATAATTTAAGTGATGCAGTACTATCATTTAAAGAGAAAATTGCAACTTATGATATTCCATCAGATGGTCTTGTATTAACTTTTGATGATGTAGAGTATGGTTTAAGTCTTGGTTCAACAGCGAAATTTCCAAGACATTCAATAGCATTTAAATGGAAAGATGAAACTGTTGATTCAACTCTAAGAAAGATCGAATGGAGTGCATCTAGAACAGGACTTATTAATCCAGTCGCAGTATTTGATCCGGTTGAACTAGAAGGAACAATTGTATCACGTGCATCAGTGCATAATATTTCTATAATGAGAAGTTTAAAACTTGGAATAGGAGATACTGTTAAAGTATTTAAAGCCAATATGATTATTCCTCAAATAGCGTCAGATGTAGAACAAAGCGATAATATTGAAATACCTACAACTTGTCCTGTATGTAATCATGAAACACAAATTATAGATAATAATGGTGTAAAATATCTTAGTTGTCCAAATGATTTTTGTCATGCTAAGTTCATTAAAAAACTAGACTTATTTACAAGCAGAAATGCTATGAATATAGATGGTATATCAGAACAAATATTAACAAGACTATTTAAAGAAAACATGGTTAATGAATTTAGTGATTTATATCATTTAGATAGATATAAGGACGCAATAATTAATTTTGATGGATTTGGTCTTAAATCTTATAATAATATGATTGCGAGTATTGAAAAATCTAGAAAAGTTAAACTTGCAAATTTTATATATGCCCTTGGAATAAGTGAAATAGGTTTTTCTAGAGCAAAACTAATTTGCAAAAAGTTTAATAACGATATTGAAAAAGTAAGAAACTTAACATTTGATGATTTAAATAATATCGATGGACTAGGTGAAGTAATTGCTAATAAATGGGTTGAAACATTTAATAATCCTGATTTTATTAAATCATTTGAAAACGTATTAAAAGAAATAGAATTTACAGATGTTAAAACAAATAAAGAGAATAATAAACTAGAAAACTTAACTTTTGTTATAACAGGTAGTGTAAATAATTTTAAAAATAGAGATGAAATGGTAGAATACATAGAGAATCTTGGTGGAAAAGTAGTAAAAGCTATTTCTAACAATGTAAATTACTTAATTAATAATGATATTACTTCTACTTCAACTAAAAACAAAAAAGCTAAAGATTTAGGAATAAGTATTATATCTGAAGAAGAATTATTAAAAATGGGTAACAAGTAAGCACAATTTAATTGTGCTTTTTTGTTCTAATTCTTTTTTATAAAAATAACATTAAATAGGTGGTATTTTTTGAAAAAATTATTATTAATTATAAGTATATTTTTATTTAGTATAAATGTATATGCAGATGATTTAGAAATAAGTGCGCCAAGTGCAATATTAATGGAAGCTTCTACTGGTAAAGTTTTATTTGAAAAAAACGCAAATGAGCCTTTGTCACCTGCGTCAATGACAAAAATGATGACATTACTTATAACTATGGAAAATGTTGATAATGGTGTAATCAAACTAAGTGATAAAGTAACAGTATCTAAAAATGCATCTGATATGGGAGGTAGTCAAGTTTATTTAGAAGAAGGCGCCCAGTATACACTAGAAGAAATAATAAAAGCAGTATGCATTGCTTCAGGGAATGATGCAGCAGTAGTTCTTGCGGAAACAATAGGTGGAAATGTAGAAAGTTTTGTTAATATGATGAACAAAAAAGCAAAAGAACTAGGACTTTCAGAAACTAATTTTGTTAACCCATATGGACTTGATGCAGATGGTCATCAAAGTTCTGCTAAAGATATGGCTAAAATAGCAAGAGAACTTTTAAAGCATGAAAACATTTTAAAATATACAAGTATATATGAGGATCACTTACAAAAAAAAGATGGAACAAGTTTATGGATGGTTAATACTAATAAGCTAGTTAGATTTTATAACGGAGTAGATGGATTAAAAACAGGTTTTACAGATAAAGCTGGATACTGCATGACCGCAACTGGTATGTGGAATGATTTAAGGTTAATTGCGGTTGTAATGAAAGAAGAATCAAGCGATAACAGAAACAAAGATATAACGGCAATGCTAAACTATGGTAAATCAAACTATAAAATTAAAAAAGTGCTAAGAAGCAATAAACCTATTGGCAAACTTAAAATATCTCTTGGAGAAAATAAAACAAGTGATGTTTATTTAAAAGAAGATGTAAGCTATTTATATAAATCTAATGATAAAATCCCAAAATACACTTATAAAGTTAAAACAAATAAAGTAACTGCCCCTCTAAAAAAGGGAAGCATGATTGGAAAAGCTAAGATTTATGAAGATAATAAATACAAAGAAACTAGAACTATTATTATAAATAAAGATATTAAAAAATGTTCTTTTCTAACTTTATTTAAAAGAATACTTGGCATAAGTGTAAGCGGAACGTATTAACTCTTTTAAACTAACACAATTGTGTTGGTTTTTATATTTAAATAACATATCAAAAGAAACTAAATAAATATCCGGCAAAATACTAGGCAACTTTCATATTTGTGATATAATAGTTATAGAGCAATATACATAAACAAAGGAAGTGTTGACATGACTGATTTGGAACAAAAGAAAGCTGCAAAGGAATTTTCTATTAGATGGAAAGATAAAGGTTATGAAAAAGGAGAATCTCAAAAATATTGGATAGATTTATTATCCAATGTTTTGGGTGTTCAAAATGCTACTGAATTTATAGAATTTGAAGACCAAGTTCATATAGATGAAAAAACAGGATTTATAGATGGATATATACCATCAACAAAAATTCTTATTGAACAAAAATCTGTTGAAAAAGACTTGAGAAAAGCTGTTGTGCAATCAGATGGTTCTTTACTAAGTCCATTTCAGCAAGCATTAAAATATAGGGCAAATCTACCCTATGAAAAACAACCTAGATGGATAATAACATGTAATTTTAAATCATTTTTAGTATATGATATGAATAATCCAAATGGTGAACCAGAGGAAATATTATTAAAAGACTTACCTAAAGAATATTATAGACTTTCATTTATAGTTGATTCTAAAAGTGAACACATAAAAAAAGAAGAAGAATTATCTTTTAAAGCCGGTGAAATAGTTGGAGTACTATATGATGCTTTTTCAAAAGAATATAAAGATATAAATAACGAGCAATCACAAAAAGATTTAAATGAATTATGTGTTAGATTAGTATTTTGTTTATATGCCGAAGATGCTGGATTATTTGGTAGAAAAAATGTATTCCATGATTATCTAGCAAAATATGAAGATTTAAATCTTATGAGAGAAAATCTTATTAAATTATTTAAAATACTTGATACACCTCTTGAAAATAGAGATCCTTATTTAGAAGATGATTTAAACCAATTCCCTTATGTTAACGGTGGATTATTTTCAAATGAAAATATAGAAATACCAACATTTACTAAAGAAATTAGAGATACACTACTTGCTAAAGCCTCAGATGATTTTGATTGGTCTGAAATATCTCCAACGATATTCGGTGCAGTATTTGAATCCACATTAAACCCTGAAACAAGACGATCTGGAGGAATGCATTACACTTCTATTGAAAATATTCATAAAGTAATAGATCCATTATTTTTAAATGATTTAAGAAAAGAACTTGATAATGCTTTAGCATATAAAAATGAAAAAACAAGAAATGAAGCATTAGATAAATTCCAAGAACATATAGGAAGTTTAAACTTCTTAGATCCAGCCTGCGGCTCAGGTAATTTCTTAACAGAAACATTTCTTTCTCTTAGAAGAATGGAAAATGAAGCAATATCTGCCAAGTTACAAAATAGAATGGCATTTGATTTAGGTGATGTAATAAAGGTTAGTATTAATCAATTCTATGGTATAGAAATAAATGACTTCGCGGTTAAAGTCGCAACAACTGCACTTTGGATTGCAGAATCTCAAATGCTTCATGAAACAGAAAAAATTCTATCAAGAGAAATAAAATATCTTCCATTAAAAACATATACAAATATTGTAGAAGCAAATGCTCTTAGAATAGATTGGAATGAAGTTATTCCAAATACAAAATGTAATTATATAATGGGAAATCCACCTTTTGTTGGTTCTAAATATTCTGATGAAGTTCAAAAATCTGATATGGATTATGTATATAACAATAGCAATAAATTAAAATATAGAACTTTAGATTATGTAACATGTTGGTTTTATATTGCTAGTAAATATATCAAAGATACAAAAATAAGATGTGCACTTGTTTCAACTAATTCGATAACGCAAGGAGAACAAGTCGAGATAATATGGAAACCAATACTTGAAAATGATATAAAGATTGATTTTGCGCATAGAACATTCCGTTGGGATAGTGAAGCAAGTTTAAAAGCACATGTTCATTGTGTAATAATTGGTTTTAGTTATATTAATGTGGAAACAAACAAAATAATATTTGATAATGGTAAAATCATTAAAGCTGACAATATAAATCCATATTTGGTTCCAGCACCTAATATTTATGTTGAAAGTAGAAACAAACCATTAGATAATAGAAAAAAAATGATAGCTCCAAACAAGCCATGTGACTATAATAATTTAAAAATTGAACCAGACGAATATGAAGAATTTTTACAAAAATGCCCACAATCGAAAAAATGGATAAAGAAAATGGTTGGAGCACAAGAGTTTATAAACAATAAGAAAAGATACTGTTTATGGTTAGTAGGTTGTACTCCATCTGAATTAAGATCAATGCCATTAGTGTTGAATAGAGTTAATAAATGTAGAGAGGATAGAATCAGGGCTAATACTAATGAATCTCTTAGACTAGCTAACACACCAACACTTTTTAGAGAACAAATTAATCCTGATAAATATCTATTAATTCCGTGTGTGTCATCTGAGAGGAGAAGATATGTTCCAATGGACTTTTTAGATAAAGAAACAATACCAGTAATGGGAACGCTTATTATTCCAAATGCGGATTTACTTGATTTTGGTATATTAACATCTAATGTTCATATGTCATGGATGCGTGCGGTTGCCGGAAGATTAAAATCTGATTATAGATACTCAAAGGATATAGTTTATAACAACTTCCCTTGGCCTAATCCGACAAAAGAGCAAAAAGAAAAAATTGAAAAAACAGCACAACTAATACTTGATGTAAGAGCAAAGTATCCTGATAGTTCCCTTGCAGATTTATATGATGAACTAACAATGCCTTCAGATTTAAGAACTGCGCATCAAAAGAATGATATTGCTGTAATGGAAGCTTATGGCTTTAGTACTAAAATGACTGAATCTGACTGTGTAGCAGAACTTATGAAAATGTATCAAGAACTAATGGGGCAAAAAAATGAATAAATTCTATATTTTTACCAAAAAAACATTTCAAATATTTTTATATTTATTCGAGATAATAGGAATAACATATCTATTAACGTATTTATCATCATTTTGTTGTAGTATTGATTCTACATATATTTTTATTCAAAGAATGATAGATTATTATGTGGTTTATCAACTCTTAACTATAGTTATTTTGGGGAATTTAAACGATATTAAAAAAGATTCTTTGTTAACCTATAGAACAATTATTAAATTGTGTATTGAGTATTGTAAAACCAAGAATAGCGACGTCAAAGAATTAATACTTAATAAAGTAAACAAACAGTTAGACACAGGTATATTAAATGACAAGGAATTCAGGAATGCCTATATGAATATTCTAGATAATATTGACAATCTAAATTTAACTGTTTTAAACATAGAATTAATCAATGTGGAACATCGATTTGATAGTTATTCTTTGGAATGGAAATATTCATTTTTATTAAGATTGTTAAAACAAAGTTGTAAATAAATACATTTATAAGAAAAAAATAGCAAGCTATTATACAAGTTTTTGCAAAATCAACTAAATGTCATGTATAATACTTTGAGTCAATTATAATTAGATAGACTACTCATTTGAGTAGTTTTTTCATATTATTAATTATGAGTGAAGATGTTGCAAATAGAATTAAAGAATTAAATACAGAAGATTTTATATGGATAATATATCTAGGTATTATATTTTTTAGTTATGTTGCAAATCATGAAGAAAGAAAATACTTTTTAAATAATGATATTAAGGCTAAAGAAAATTATAGAACGATTATGATATTTATATTTGTAGTGCTTATACTGGTATATTTATATTTTTTAAAAGATTCACTTAATTCACTTAAAAACTTAAAACCAAACGCTAGCGACAAAGAAAGATATTTAAGTTATTTATCTTTTATAGCATCATTATTGATTGTTATATCAGGAATTATATTTTTATATATAGCAATTAGTGATGAAGATATAAATGTAGAACTTGCTTTTAATTAGAATAAATACTCATATACTATGCATAATAAAAATGGTGATACTATGAAAAAAAGGGAAAAGATAAGTAAGAATTATGATATTAATTATACTGATCCATACTCAGTAATATTAAATAATCTAAGTAACCCATATGGTTATAATTTAAAGTTGAATAAAAAAACTAATAATCAAAGATATAAGATTAATCATTTTTAAAAATTACAAAATTTTGTAATTTTTTTATTATGTGTTGAAAACAAAATTTTAATATTTTATAATTTTTATAGAGGTGGTAAGAATGATAGATGATAAAAAAGTAAAAGAGCTTATGAATGAAAGAGGTATTAAAACTTATTTGGAACTTGCAAGTAAATGTGGGTTACCATATAGCACTTTAATATATATGTGTAGTGGTCATGATGTATATGCTAGTAATTTGTGTCAGCTTTCGAAATATTTTAAGGTACCAGTAGACACTTTAATTTTAAAACCTTATCATCTTGAAACCGTAAGTGAAAAGGGAATAAAAAGGTATAATTCAACAAATATTTTAGATAGTGCGAGTGTAAAGGAGATTACATTAAATGTGTAATCTCCTTTGCATTTAATTGTGTAAAATGCTATAATAATCTTGCTGAAAGGGAAGTGTAGTAATGGAAAAATTAGTTTTACTTATTGGTGGTGTACTAAAAACAATTACTTTTTCAGATATAATTACTGTAATTTTATCTATGTTATTAATACTATTAGTAGTTTATTTTATATATTTAATTAGGTTAGAAGAAAAACCAAAAGAAGTTAAAATCGTAAAAAAGGAAACAACTTTAGAAGAAGATATTTTAGATGCAGTTAAACCTAAAGAGGAAAAAACAAGTGATATACTTGCTAAGATAATAGATGATTTAAATGCAAATTATAAACCTCAAACAATTAATTTAACTAAGTATGAAGAAGAGCAAGAAAATACTGCAATAATCAGTTATGATGAACTAGTTAAAAGAGCGAATACAAGTACTAGTGTTAGTTATGATGAAGAATATGAAAATAATTTTGAAGATTTAATAGTTAAAAAAGTTACGGATGAAAGTAATACTAGAGAATATGTTAATTTACCAAAAGCAATATTAATGGATTATAAAAGTGAAGAGGACTTTTTAAAGGCCCTTAGAACACTTCAAGAAAATTTAGTTAGATAACTAAGTTTTTTTAAACTGGGAGGTTTTATGAAATATACAATTTTAACACTTGGATGTAAAGTTAATAGCTATGAAAGTGCATACTTTAAAGAACAATTAGATGAAAGAGGATATACTGAAACAACTTTAGAAGATAGTCCGGAGATTATAATTATTAATACGTGTTCTGTTACAAATCAAAGCGACGCAAAAAGTAGACATGTAATTAGAAATGCCAGAAGAAAAAGCCCTGATGCTGTAATTGTTGCATGTGGTTGCAGTGTTCAAAATCATCAAACAAAACTACGTGATTTAGGCGCTGATATTTTAGTCGGAACATTTGGCAAAGCTAAAATAGTGGATATGATAGAAGAATATATCAAAAGCAAAAATACTATTACAGAAAACTTTACTAAAGATGATAAAGATTTTGAAAATATGTTTGTTAAAAACGAAAATGATAAAACAAGAGCGTTTGTTAAGATTCAAGATGGATGTAATAATTATTGTACATACTGCGTTATTCCTTATCTAAGAGGAAATATTAGAAGTAAAGATATAGAAGATGCAACTAAAGAGATCAAGTCACTAGTTGATTCTGGACACAAAGAAATAGTTCTAACTGGAATTCATACAGGAAGTTATGGTAGAGATAAAGATTATGACTTAGTAGATTTAATTAGAAGAATAAGTAAATTTGATAATTTAAAAAGAATTAGAATATCTAGTATAGAAGCTACAGAATTAGATGATAAATTCTTAGAAGAACTTAAAAACAATCCAAAAATCTGTAATCATCTGCATATACCACTACAATCAGGTAGTGATACAGTTTTAAAATATATGAATAGAAAATATGATACAAAGTATTTTTTAGAAAAACTTAATACTATTAGAAAGATAAGACCAGGTATTAGTATTACAACAGATTTAATACTTGGATTTCCTCATGAAGATGATAAATGTTTTAAAGAAACATATGAATTTTTAAAGGCGTGCAAGTTTACTAAAATACATACTTTTCCATTTTCGCTTAGAAATGGAACTGCTGCAGAACATATGAAAGATTATTTTGTAAGTGATAAGGATAAAAAAGAAAGAGTTAGAAAAGTACTTGATTTATCACTTAAGTTAGAAAATATATATTATAAAAAGTTTATAGGTAAAACAATGCCTATAATAGTTGAAACTACTAAAGATGGTATAACTAGAGGACATACCGATAACTATATACTTGTAGAAGTACCTGAAAAACTTGAAGAAGGATCTATGGTAGATGTAGAAATAACACAAGTTGACAATCAAATTGTCAAGGGAACTACAAAAATTTCCACAAACAAATAATTATGATATATACTTAATATAGGTGAGACATATGAAAAGATACAAAGGGACATATAAAACCAAGGATGGTAAACAAATTAATATAAATGCTAAAGTTAATGAAGTATCATTAAAAAGATTCGCATATCAATATACATTGACAGCCACTATGCGTGGTAAAATGGCAATATCTTAAAGGCTTTTAATTAAGCTTTTTTTTTGGTATAATTTTTATGCGGAGGCTAAATATGGAGTACATCAAAGGAAAATTTAAGAAAATCATATTTGAATCATCTAGTGGAAATGGATACAAAGTTGGTCTTATTAGAGTAAAAGAAGCAAGCGATAATCTAAAAGAAGAACTAGTTAACAAAACCATTACATTCACTGGTTATTTTTATGATTTAAAAATAGATGAAAACTACATATTAAATGGTGAATACATTGACTCTGGAAAATATGGATATCAATTTAAAACATCAAACTATGAACACGCAAAAGTTGAAGGGAAAGATGCTGTAGTTGAATTTTTAACGTCTAAACTAGTTAAAGGATGCGGTGAAAAAACTGCGCTAGAAATAGTAAATATACTTGGTGATAAAGCATTAGAAAAAATAAAAGAAGATAAAAATATATTATTACAAATTCCAAAGATGACTGAAAAAAAGATGGATAGTATATATAATTCTATAATAAAGTATCAAGATAGTGATGAGACAATAGTTTATTTAACAAAACTCGGTTTTTCTATGAAAGATGCTATGACACTTCTTAATTCATATGGATTAAGCATTAAAGCAGTGCTTGAAGAAAATGTTTATACTTTAATAGATGAAATTGAATTTAAAACTTTAGATAAAGTGTATTTTAATATGCACGAAGAAACTGATAATAATAGAATTGAGGCTTGCATTGTTGAAGCACTTAAAGAATTATCTTTTGATAGTGGTGATACATATTCTTATATTGATGAGATTAGAGAAAAATTAGTTGATTTTAATATAGTTCTTTCAGAAGAGGAACTTACGGAATTTATAAGTACACTTTGCAAAAGAAGAGAACTTAGAAAAGAAGGAGATAAATATTTTATATACTCTGTGTTTAAAATGGAAGAAAATATTTCTAATCATCTTTATGAAATAGAAAATCAAAAAGTATATAGAATAAATGATCTAGATGAAAGAATTAAAAGATTTGAAGAGCATAATAATGTTGAATATAATAATGACCAAAAAAAAGCTATAAAGTCTGCATTAGAAGAAAACATTACAATAATAACTGGTGGCCCTGGAACGGGTAAAACAACTATTGTAAGAGCAATAGTAGGTATATATGTTGATATGCATCCGCTTGGAGAAAGAGAAGCTTCAAGAGAAATAGCATTACTTGCTCCAACTGGTAGAGCTTCTAAAAGAATGAGTGACTTAACAAACTTTCCTGCAAGTACTATTCATAGATATTTGAAATGGGATAAAAATACAGGTAAATTCGAATATAATGAATATAACAAACATACTGAAAAACTAATTATCATAGATGAAACAAGTATGATTGATACAGAATTATTTAGTGCCCTTTTAGATGGAATTAGAGATGATGTAAGACTTGTAATCGTTGGAGATGATAACCAGCTTCCATCAGTTGGACCAGGGTTAATACTTACTGATTTAATAGGAACAGATCTTTTTAACCATATACCACTTAAGGAAATATATAGACAAAGCGCTGGTTCAAGCATTCCATATTTATGTATGGATATAAAGAATCATGACCTTACAGAAGATTCAATATCAAGAAAAGATGATTTTTCATTCTTAGATGTAGATGTTCATAGTGTTAGAGATACCATTAAAGAAATATGCAAACTAAGTATTAAAAAAGGTATTGATGAATCAGGCATACAAATACTTGCACCTATGTATAAAGGTGAAAATGGTATAGATAATCTTAATATAATACTTCAAGAGTTATTTAATCCTAAAACAGATGAAAAAAAAGAATATAGAATGGGAGAAGTAACTTTTAGAGAAAATGATAAAGTTCTCCAGCTTGTAAATGATCCAGACAATAATATTTATAATGGGGATATTGGATATATAAGAGAAATATATCAAAACGATAAAGAAAAAGTATTGATGGTAGATTTTTATGGTAATGGAGTATTTTATAAAAGAGAAGACTTAATTAATTTAAAGCATGCATACGCTATTACTATTCATAAAAGTCAAGGATCAGAATTTGAAAATGTTATTATGCCTATAACTATGAATTATGGAAGAATGCTTTATAATAAACTTTTATATACTGGTATTTCAAGAGCTAAAAAGAGTCTTACTATGCTTGGAAGTTCAAGAGCGTTTTATATGGGATCAAATAATGACTATAGTTTAAATAGAAAAACCAATCTTTTAGAAAAGTTAATGAATAGATTTTCTTAATTTGTTAATACTATAATTAGGGAGGTATTATATGAAAAAGATGTCGATGTCTATGATAGTACTAGGTAGTATGGCCGGAGGTGCTATGGCATATGCTGCAATAAACAAAAAAAGCACTAAAGCTAAACAAAAAATAAATGCAATTAAAAAAGAGCTTATGAAATAATAAGCTTTTTTTGTGCAAAAATTTACTTTTATTTATGCAGAAAATTAATCTTTGATAAAATAGTAACTTTTTTTGATTTTTTTTAAGAAAAATGAAATCTATCTTGAATAATAATAATAGAGGGGTTGGAAAAAAGAAACACAAAAATTTGAAATTAGAAAGGAAGTGATGAAAGTGTTATACAACCTAATGAA
>CADBKG010000012.1 GCA_902795215.1 uncultured Erysipelotrichaceae bacterium
CGTGTACTGTTACTAGTCCAAGAATTACTGCTCCAACAAATACTCCAAACGTAATAGGCTTTAGTACAGCGTCTAATACTCATACTAATTCATGGAGTGCAAATACTTCAAAAGCAGTTTCATCTAGTACAACATACTATGCTCAAACAAAGTCAAGCACTGATACATATACAGTAACATATATTAAAGGAACAGGCGTAAATGAAATTGGAAAAGAAAGCGATACATGTACTACACCACTATCATATAATGGTGCAACAAGAACATTAACATGTTCAGTAATACTTCCAAGCATTACTTTATATGATGGATATGGTGATCCAAAGTGGAATCAAACATATAATGCAGGAAGTACATTTACACTTGACGATGATGTAACATTTACTGCTACAGGAGTACCGGGTAGTTATACAATTACATATGAACTAAATGGAGGTAATGCTACTAATCCTACTACATATACAGTCGAAACAGAAGGATTTACACTCAATAATCCATCTAAAACTGGATATACCTTTACTGGTTGGACGGGAACAAATTTATCAGAACAAACTACAAATGTTACAATTCCAAAGGGTTCAACTGGAAACAGGGAATACGAAGCACATTATAACGCAAATACTTATACTATAACATTTGATGCTGATGGAGGAACAGTTGACCCAGCTACTAAAGAAGTAACTTACGATAGTACTTATGGTGATTTGCCAACACCAACAAAAGCAGGTTATAATTTTTCACATTGGGAATTAGCTGGTAATACAATTGAATCAACAACAACTGTTAAAATAACAGGTAATAGTACTTTAAAAGCAGTTTATGAACCAAAATGTATAAAAGTTACACTAACTTCAACAGGATATTCAACAGGGGCAAGTTATACTGCAGGTACAACTGCATTCTATTATAAATACAATACTTCTGAGGAAGTAGATGGAGAACCGGTATATATATACTCAAATAGTACATGTACTACTAAATTAAATGATGGACAACATATTACAAAAGCAAGAGCTCTTTATAATACATCCGGATGGACAACATATCAAGGTAGTACAAATAATGGATATTATACTTCTTCTGGTGGTAATGGCACTCAATATATAGATTATGATGAATTAGTTAGTTACTCACTTATAACAAATGTAACTAGCAATATTACATTATATGCATACTGGACAAATACAGAGTCATATAGAATAGCATATGATTTAAGAGGAGGAACAAAAGGTTCAAATGCTCCAACAAGTGCAAATTATACAGCGCAAATACAAATTGATAATCCTACAAAAACATTTAGATTTCAACCAAATGAAAATGGTTCAGGAGCAGATTCAATAGGAGCTGCAACTTCTGGAACTCCTACATTTGATGGATGGACTTTTGATGGAGATACTGCAGATGCCCAAAATGGTACTATGGGGTTATTCTTCCAAGTTTCATGGACAGATTGGACGAGTCATTCAACTAAAACAAAAAATACATATTTTAGAAGATTAATAAGAGATGCTACGGTAACAATGACTGCAAATTGGACAAGTATTTCAGTTAAAACGCCAACATTAACAAAGGCAGGAAGTACTTGTAAATGGAATACAAAAGCAGATGGATCAGGAAACACATATACTCCTAATACATCTTATACAGTATCAAATGCTACAAAAGTAGGAACACTTAACTTATATGCAATATGTAGTGCAAATAATTACAATGTTGCTTATAACTATAATAATGGTACACCAGGAAATGACAATCCAACTAACGTAACGTTTGATACAGTTACGAAAATATCTAATCCTACAAAATCAGTAAGTTTTACAGTTCATGAAAACGATTCTGGTGCTGATGTAGGTAATGATATAATTGTTAATACACCATTTACTGGATGGACTGCTACTGGACTAACAACTTCAGAAGCATTATATGGTGATAGTGAAGATACAGTTACAACAAGCTGGTCAAACGCCAATACAAAAGTAACAGCAGAATATTTTAAAAATTTGGCTGCTTCTGGAACTGTAACATTAACTGCAAATTATGAATCAACTGAAGTGACATTGCCAAAAGCAGAAAAATATGGTTATACGTGTACATGGAATACAAAAAGTGATGGTAGTGGAGAAGAATACTCTAGTAAACAAAAAATAACACTTGATTCAACAAGTGATGATTCAATTGATTTATATGCATCATGTAAAAAATCAAAATATATTTTAGAGTATGATTATAATGGTGGAAAATCAGGAGGAAGTTCTCCAGAAAACGCTGAATATGATGAAGTAGTTTATGTTTCTAATCCAGAAGGAATAACAATCACTGGTAATGCAAATGGTACTGGTGCAACTATTGGTTCTCCAGCACAAATGACAGGATTTAAAGGATGGACTGCAACTGGACTAGATACAAGTACTGCAAAATATGGTACAACATCATCAAATGTCAATACTTCTTGGAATGGAACAACAATTGCAAATGCAGAATACTTTAAAAACTTAAGTTTAACTGATGGTCAAGTTGTTACATTAAAAGCAGAATGGGAACAAGCAAAATTATATGTTCCAACAATTTCTAAAACTGGATATACTTGTAAATGGAATACTAAGAGCGATGGATCAGGAACTATTTATGAATCTGGCGCAGAATATACAGGTTCGACAGATACTGATGTTACTCTATATGCGAGATGTTCAGCAATAAAATATAACGTTGTATATAATTATCAAGGAGGAAGTGTATCATCTACAAGTGGAACAAACTTCTCTTACGATACAGGTTGGAGATTATATAATCCAACTAAAACAGTTACTGTTACTGCCAATGCTAATGGTAGTGGAGCGACAATCTCAAATAATGGTAGAAGTGCTGCTCAAACCTTTAGGGGTTGGGAATTAATAAATGGTGATCATAACAATGCCATGTATGGGTCATCAACAACTTCAATTACAAATGCTTGGACAAGTAACAAAACTTACCCAACTGCTCAATATTATAAGAATTTACAATCTGTAAATGGAGCAACGGTTACAATGAAAGCTCATTGGACTGGTGTTGGAGTACAACTTCCAACTGCAACAAAAACTGGATTTGAATGTTCATTTAATACTGAAAGTGACGGAAGTGGAGATACTTACCCTAGTGGTGGAACATATGTTCCAAGCGAAGATGATCCAACGTCAGTAACTTTATATACAATTTGTACTTCTGGAAGTTACAATATAAGATATATATGTAATGGTGGAACATGTGATGGTCCTACAACTGCTGCATATGGTTCAGTAATACATATACCAAACCCAACTAAGGTAATTACTGCAACAGGTCATGATAATGGCACAGGCGCAACAATTGGTAATCCAACAACAAGTGAACAAACATTTAATGGTTGGAATGCTACAGATGGTCTTGATACAACCTATGCATATTATGGTACAAGTTCAACAAATGTTAATACTAGATGGAGATATACATCAACGTATCCAACTGCTGAATATTATAGAAACTTGACTGCTACCGCAGGAGAAACGGTAACGCTTACAGCAAGATGGACAGTAAGAAATATTACTTTACCAACAATATCTAAAACTGGATATAGCTGTAATTGGAACACAAATTCAAGTGGTACTGGTACAAGTTATGCAAGTGGTGCAAGTTATACACCAAGTTCAGGAAGTTCAGCTAATTTAAATATGTATGCAATGTGTACTCCACATAGCTATAATATATCTTATAACTTGAATGGAGGTACTAGTGGAGATAATGCACCAACAGATGCAACATATGATAATCCATTTGAGATATCAAATCCAACTAAAACAGTAACAATTACTGGAAACGCAAATGGAACGGGTGCTACAATAGGAAATCCTACTAGCGGGGCACAAACATTTGCAGGTTGGACTTTCAATGGAAATACTTCTATTGCAAAATATGGTACTTCTATATCTACAGTAAATACTGCTTGGTCAAATGCAAGTACTAAAGTTAAAGCAGAATTCTTTAATAATTTAACTGGAACAAATGATGGAACGGTAACAATGACTGCTAATTGGACTCCAGTTGCGATAAATCTTCCAACTATTTCTAAAGATGGATTTAAATGTAGATGGAATACATCATCTGGTGGTACAGGAACAGATTATGCAAGTGGTGCAAGTTATACACCAAGTGCAACAAGTGCAGCAAATGTAACAGTATATGCTGTTTGTGATGATTCACAAAAACCTACAATTTCTGTAACTAGTTCTCAAACTCAGAAATCAGCTACACAAACAGCAACTCTTACTATGACTGATAATGTTGGTGTAACAGGTTACTATTTTGGAACAACTGCACCAACTTCAGATAGTACATTTACAAGTATTACAAGTGGAACAAGTAAAACTCAAAATGTTACAGTAAATGCAAAAGGCACATATTATGCTGCAAGTAAAGATGCAATGGGTAATATTTCAGATGTTGTGAGTATTACATTCTATGGATATACTGTTCATAACATGTTACAAAATGTATCGGGTTCAACTTATACGACTACACACTACACAGAGGATAGTTCATATACATATATTGCTCCAAAAGGAACTAGTTTAACTCCAGCAAATATTGGAACAGTTCCAGAGCATTCAAATTCAGGTAGATTTGTAGGTCTTTCAACTGGAACAGCGAGTACAACTGCTGCATCAGTTACTAAAAATGCTCAAACATTAAATGCAGATGCTGTTTATACAACATGGTATACAAGAAATATGATTTATATTAAATATACTCTTGGCGATGGAGACGAATTGAGGTCTTCAACGCAAAATTCAGCAGGAACTTCAACATATACATGGACAGTTAATGATAGTGGAAATATTTCGGTATCTACAAACGGTGGAACATCTACTGATAATTTCTATAGTTATAGAACAGGAATTAGTTCAATCGATTTAGCAGATTATAACAATACTCGTTATTTATATATTTCAAAACTAGGATATACTGGTACAAGTGGTTCTGAATGGATATGTACTAGTGGATGTGCAACATCAAATAAAACATTTAGCCACGGCAGTGTTACTATAAGTGATTCTGATACCGAGATATGTAACGCTAAGACAAATGATTGTACAATTAAAATAAGAGTTAATTGGACAGGAAATCCATATAAGATAACATATAGTTATAATGGTGGTTCAGCAGGAGCAAATGCACCAACAACCGCTTCATATGGTACTGCTGTTAATATTACAAAGCCTACAAAAACATTTAAGATAACAGGTGATGATAATAATTGCGATGCTAATATCGGTTCAGCTACTACCAAAGCTCAAACCTTTGATGGATGGACAGCATCTAACTTAAATACATCAACAGCAATGTATGGTAATAGTGCAACAACTGCGACTACTGCATGGACTAATGGTTCTACAAAAGCTAATGCTACATATTTTATGAATTTGACACCTACAACAAATGCAACGGTTAATTTAACTGCTAATTGGACTGCAGTTTCCACTACAATGCCAACTATATCAAAAACAGGTTACAATACAAAGTGGTATTTAAATGAGAATGGAACAGGTACAGGTTATGATAGTGGCGCTGCTTATATACCATCAGCGAATGCTAATGCTAACCTAACTGTATATGCTCAGTGTACTCCTATAACATATAATATTTCATACAACTATAATAATGGTACCGCTGGAGCAAGCGCACCAACTAGTGCAAAATATGATGAAGTAAAAACTATTAATAAACCTACTAAAAAGGTAACTGTTAATATTAATAACAACAGTACGGGTTCAACGCTTAGTGCAACAAGCGCTAGTCAAACACAAACGTTTGAAGGATGGACCCCTTCAAATATTAATACATCGACTGCTTACTATGGAACTTCAAGTAGTTCAGTATCAACAAGATGGAGTTCAACAAGTACAAAGCCAACTGCAGAGTACTATAAAAACCTAAGAGCTGATAACTCAGCAACTGTTACTTTAACAGCAAACTGGTCTGGTAACGTAACTCTTCCAACCACAACTAAAACAGGATATACTTGTAAATACAATACTGCAAGTGATGGAAGTGGAACTAATTATTCTAGCGGTGGAACATATACAGTTTCAAATACTACACCAACTTCTGTTACATTATTTACTATTTGTACAGTAAATCAATATACATTAACAGTAAATGCTGGTGATGGTACATATAGTGGAACAACACCACTTAAACAAAACTATGGTTCAACAACTACTGTACCAAATCCAACACCAAAAAAATATACTGTTAGTTATAAATATCAAATGAGTGGTCAAACTGATGGCTCTGCAACTAGTCAAAAAACATTTAAGAGTTGGTCAACACCTACTTATGGTAAGTTATCTGGAACAACCTATACATATGGCGCAGGAAATGATACTATTACGGCATCATATAACGATAATCCAAATGTTACTTTACCAACCAAATCTACAACAGTTGGCTCAAACTCAATACCAATAAGTATATCAACTTGGACAACAGGTTCTGGTGGTTCAGGTACAAGTTATAACGCTGGATCAAGTTTCAAACCAACAAGTGATATTACACTATACGCTCAATGGTATTCAAATAGGTATTTACTTAATGAATATTATAAGAGTGTTGGTTCACCAGTAAAAGATAGTTTAGCATCAAATTTACATGATGGTTGTGACCTTCTATATGCAACAAAATGTACTTCTTCTGAGTGTAATTATACATACAGAAATATAGATAGTGCGACTGGAAGCAAACCAGTTAATGAATTATATGTGACTGCAGGATTCTCTAATTATTGTAAAGTAAATAGCAATGTAAGTGTTTATAGTACTTATGGTACTACTGCAGGCACAACAACTGCAGGAAGCTTACTTGTTACTACAAGTAATGCCTACTATACAACTGAAACTAAAGTGGCAGGAAGCACTACTGTTTGGAGAAAAGTACTAGTCCCTGGAAGTTATGGAAGCAATAAAATAACTTATAATGGTTCAACATACTCTGTAGGATGGATAGTTGAAACACCATCAATGAATCATTATGCAGACTCAAACTCATATCCAAGTAGACATGTTTTAAGAAGAATGATGATATTAAATCCAAATATCGAATATGGCGGAACATCTGGCTCTATAAACTTTAATAATTCTTCTTCATCTAACGATGGGGTAATAAGTATACAAGATTATAACGCTAGTAATTCAGCAGACGGATATGCTTATGTATTTAGAGGAAAGAGTGATTACAATTACGTTAAATTCGCTGGTTTCTATTGGAGAATACTTAGAGTTAATGGAAATGGATCATTAAAACTTATTTATCATGGAACGAGTGCTTCTTCAAGTGGTACTGCCCAAGCTATAAGTACTAAGGCCGAATTTAACCATAGTGATAATGCAAGTTCATTATATGCTAGAGCGGCTGGTTACATGTTTAATAGTTCTGAAACATCAACTACTATTTCAAATGACACAAATTCAACTGTTAAAGCAGCTGTAGATTCTTGGTATCAATCAAATATGACAAGTTATACTAGCTATTTGGATAAATCAAGAATATTCTGTAATGATAGATCTTGTGGTTCTGGAACATGTACTGGAAAATCGTCTGGTTCGTTCTCTGCTAAAATTAGACTTGCTAATGGTAATCCATCATTGGCGTGTGCTAACTCTGTTGATAGATTTGGAACTAGTGGATATGGAAATGGAAAATTAACTTATCCAGTTGGATTAATTACAGCTGATGAAGCAGTTCTAGCTGGATACAAATGGAATGGTACAAGCTTGAGTTTAACAAGTAATAACTACCTAGGAAAAGCATTTAATCTTCTTGGTACTAATGAATGTTATTGGACTATGACACCAGGGGACAACTATCAATCTTCACCACTTTATGGCGCTACTGTTGCCAACATTTGTGATACCGGATATTTGGGCCCTGCCGTTACATCAGTATCTAACTTCGTTGTACCAGTTGTAAATGTATCACAATCTTATGCGATCAAGATGACTGGCGCTGGAACAAGTTCTAATCCATTCGTAATAAGTTAAAAGGAGGAAACAAAATGAAACATAAAAATATATTTATTACACTATTATTAATTCTTTTAGTTTCCTTCTTTGGCTTTAATAATGTACAAGCAGATAATATTAAGTTTAATGAAAAGAAATTTGAAAGGTACTTTGAAAAGAAAAAATTTGAAGTATCTAACATGTCTTGTAAAGATTTTGAATTAACTAAAAACTTAAAATGTACATTATATATTGCTAAGAAAGGTAATGCAGAAGTAAACATGTATAAATTTGATGATGAAGCTGATGCATATGATCATTTTCATTGGGTAATAGATGAAAACAAACCAATCTTTACTAAAATGAAAACATATAATTTAGAAGAAACAGAAAAATCAAATTATTCAACTATAAAAACAGTTTTATCAGATTACTTATACTTCTATATGGTTAAAGTCGATAACTATGTAATAAAAAGTAATATTGATATAACAGAAGATTATAAGATGAATTATATATATGATGATTTGGGCTTTATTAAAATTAAAAAACATGTTTCTTTTTGGATAATACTTATTATATTACTAGTAGTTGCATTAATCTATGTAATAAGTAAGGACATTATAAGAAAACAAGACATGAAGAAAGCAAATTAATTTTGCTTTTTTTCTTTGCAAAATAATTCATAAAATAACTATTTGTCCTTGACTACACTATAAACCAACACTTATAATGGTATTATAGAAAAGTAGATAGAGGACTATATGAAAAAATATATTTATTTAATACTAAGTTTATTGTTAATACCAATAATGGTTAATGCTGAAACACTAACATATGAAGTATGTGAAAGTGAATGTGAGTATACGAATCTTGGGGATGTAGAAAACGCAATATATAGTATATCAGATTTAACTGATAAAGATATTGTGATCAACGTTAATAGTGATATTACAACAAGATATAGTTTACACATTGGTGATATTGCCAATTCTGTAACTATAAATGGAAATAATCATGATTTTAATAATACGTATTTTAATTTATATTCAAAACAAATAGAAATAAGCGATTGTAATAATTTAAGAGAAATAGACTTTGCTAATTCGGCAAAAATCAATATCAAAAATTCAAATATAAAAGGAATACTTTTATATTATATGGATTCAAACAATCAAATTAAATCAGAAGAGATTAATTTGTCAGAAATATTTGATATTGATGAAACATCTAAAAATAATCTTAAAGCACTTTTACTCGCAGGGAATTTTAAAATAGAAAATATGAATTTTGGTGATATTGTTCTAATTCCTGCTGCAGGGACAATAAAAATATATAACAGCCAAATTGGAAAAATTTTAGATTATCCAATGCTTGGAAATATAACAACAAATGTTTATAATTCAAAATTCAATTCTTTAAAATATGTAAACATTACTAGCCGTGAAGATGTCGCAATGAATGAAGTTGAACAATTTATGGAATCTGATAATCCGAAATCATCTTTATTAAATTATGATATATATGATATGAATTTTGAAGAATGGAATGGACGAGTATCAGTTACTACGACTATATACTTTGATAAAGAAGCAAAGTTAAAACCAGGTGATAAGTTAAACTTAGTTTCATATCTTGATTATTATACAGAAGATAAAGAAATAGAATATACTATTGATGATGAAAGCATAGCTAAGATAGATAACAAAGAATTAATTGCTTTAAAAGAAGGAAATACTAAAGTAACAGTTACAACTGATGATGGACATGTAGTATATAATATTAATCTTGTAGTTGAGAAAGAAACAATTCCTGAAAAGATAGATAAAATGACTATAAAGGTTCCTATCACAGGAAGCAAGGTTAAGGCTTGGGTAGTGGTAATTAGTGTAATACTTCTAGGAGTAATTGGAGTATGTAGTTATATGTTAATTAGAAGGAAAAAATAATCCTTCTTTTTTTATGCAAAAATTTGCTTTTATGTATGTAGAAAATTAATCTTTGACAAAATAGTAACTTTTTTTGATTTTTTTTAAGAAAAATGGAATCTATCTTGAATAATAAATAATAGAGGGGTTGGAAAAGTGAAATACAAAAATTTGAAATTAGAAAGGAGGTGATAAAGTGCTATACAACCTAATGAACGATAGAATATTTACAAGTATATTTAATGATTCTAAAAACAAAAATGTAACAGCAAGATTTTTATCAGATTTTTTAAGTTTAGATTATGAATATCTAAAAGATAATATGAAGATAAAGGTTAGAAAAAGGCCAATAGAGATATATAGTAATCCATATGTAGAGTTTGATTTGTATGTAAGTCTTCCAGATATGGTAATAAATGTAGAAGCTAATAACCGGAAGAGAAATGAGAAAAGTTTTGCATACGCAGGGAAGAGTTATTATGAAAACTATGATTCTAAGAAAGAAAAAGTTAAAAAGAAAGTAATCCAGCTTAACTTAAATAATTATGAAAAAAGAGATAAAGAGATAGAAGAAATAATTCCAAAAGATAGCGTGAATACAAAGTATTTGCAAAACTTTGTAATTTACGAATATTTTTTACCAGCAATAAAAGAATTATGCTATGATGAAGCTGATGAGAGGACAAAGAAAATAATTAGTTGGAGTGTGATACTATTGGAAAAAGATATAAACAAGGTAGAAAAGGAGGTAATGAAAGTGTTAACAAAAGAAGATGTACCAGGATTCATAGAAAAGATGAGAAAGTTATGCGAAGAAGAAAAAGCAGACGAATTTTGGGAGAATTATCATGCAAATGTAGATAATATAAATCACATTATAAAAACCGAAAGACAGCTTGGAAAAAAAGAAGGTAAGTTAATAGGGAAAAGGGAAGGAATCAAAGAAGGCAGAGCTATTGGTTTTGAAGAAGGTATAAATAGAGGAATTAGTGAGGGCAAAACTATTGGAAAAAAAGAAGGATATTCGGAGATAATTAAAAAAATGATAAAAAAAGATTTATCAACAGATATTATAGTATCAATTACGGGACTTTCTGAAAAAGAAATATTGAAAATAAAAGAAGATATTTATAATATAGAAAAAAATAATGAAGTTTTAGTATTATAAATATGTAGGTAATAAAATTATATATATTTTTAATATTTTGTTTAATTTTTTGTTTACTTTTTATGAGTAATTATTTATAATAAAAACCATCAACAAAAAAGAGGTGAAGACATGAGAGAAGAATTATTAACATTAATATTACAAGACCTCATTGTTTTCCCTGTAGAAGAAATAAAACTTGAATTTAGTAACGAAGTTTCTAAAAAAATTATAAATGAAAGTATTAATAATTATAATGGTGAGTTGCTGATAGTAACGCCCAAAAATAAACTTGAAAAAAGTCCTGATTTAAAAGACTTAAATGACATAGCAATAAAAGTTAATATTAAGAAAAAGATTATACTGCCTAGTGGTAATATTAGAATTACTGTAAGAGGAATAAAAAGATGTCAAATAAAAAGCAGTAAAATCAAGAATGGTTTTATTTTTTCTATAACCAATAATATTACTAGTCCTGAATTTGAACCTGATACAGAACTTGCATATAATAATAAAATCAAAGATTTAGTTGCTAAATATGTAAATGAGAGTAGTGATACTTCCAATCATATTATATCTTTAATTAGTGACTGTCAGAACTTGAGTAAAGTAGTTGATATGGTTAGTTCTAGTCTCAATTTGGATAAAAAAGTAAAAGCTAAATTATTTAATGAAACTAACTATTATAAAAGAGCGAAGATGCTTATTAGATCTTTAAATGCAAAAATAAAAGAATCTGATTTAGATAAAGAGATTGAACAAGAGGTTAGAGATAATCTTCATCAAAATGAGCAAGATATATTAATAAAAGAAAAGATTAAGATTTTAAATAGTAAATTAAATACTAGTAATGACAATAAAAGTGTTACAGATGGTTATTTAAAAAAACTAGATACTATAAAAGTTAGTGATAAAGTTAAGAAAGAAATAACTGAAGAAATAGAAAGATTATCACATACAGTAGATACATCACCTGAATATAGTATAGTGAGTTCTCATATTGATTTCTTACTTGATTTACCTTGGGATAAAGCTAGTAAAGATATTACTAAGAATTTTGATGAATCATTTGATAATTTAAATAAACTTCATTATGGAATGATGGAAGCGAAGACTAGAATAGAAGAATACTTAATATTAAAGTCTAAAAATAAATCACTTCCTAGTCCTGTGTTATGTTTAGTTGGCCCTCCTGGTACAGGTAAAACCACTTTTGCTAGAGAACTTGCTGCCTCAATAGGGAGAAAATTTATTAAGGTAAGTGTTGGAGGATTAAATGATTCTTCTGAAATAATTGGACATAGAAGAACTTATCTAGGTGCAAGCCCTGGTAAAATACTTGACGGTATTAGGAAATGTGGAGTTAATAATCCTATAATTCTAATAGATGAAGTAGATAAAATAGTAAAGGATTATCATGGTGATCCTGCAAGTACACTACTAGATGTTCTTGATTCTAATCAAAATAAATACTTTGTTGATAATTATGCAGGTGTTGAATTTAATTTAAGTAATGTTATATTTGTATTAACTGCTAATGATTTGGAAGCTATACCTTCTGCATTAAGAGATAGACTTGAAATAATAGAAGTAAATAGTTATACACTACTTGATAAAATAAATATTGCTAAAAAATATACAATGCCAAGACTTGGAAAAGAGTATAATTTCGATAGTGAAAAAATACATTTTAATGATTCTGTATTAACTAAGCTTATTATGGAATATACTAATGAAGCAGGTGTTAGAGATCTTGAAAGAAATATTGCTTCTATAGTTAGAAAGAATCTTATTAAAGGAATAGAAGATAAAGTTATTATCAAAGAAAAAGATTTAGAAAAATATTTGGGCCCTAGTAAGTATTCTATTTATACATCTAAATATACTAGTGTTGGAGTTGCTAATATGGCAGCTAAAACAAAAAATGGTGGGGCAATTATATGCGTTGAATCAGTATTTTTCCCTGGAAAAGGAATTAGCTTTACAGGGAATTTAGGTGATATTGTAAAGGAAAGTGCATTAGTAGCAATAGATTATTTAAAGGCAAATGCAAAAAAACTTAAAATAGATGGTAGCAAATTTAAAAATGCACTTCATATCCATATGATAAATAATGCTTCTAAAAAAGATGGGCCTAGTGGAGGACTTGCAATTACTGCTTCTCTTGTAAGTTTGCTTTCTAATAAAGTAATACCAAATAACATTGCATTTACAGGAGAAATCACTTTAAATGGTGATATACTTAAAGTAGGCGGAATTGAAGAAAAGATAATAAGCGCTTATAATTTGGATATGAAAAAGATATATATACCTATGGACAATATAAAAGATTTAGATGGATTAAACAACAAAATTGTAAAGGCTATAAACATTGTTCCTGTAAATAATTTTACAGAGGTTTACAACGATATATTTAATTAACTATACTAAAACTAATTATTTAAGTTATAATAAATATGTGAGGAGGACTTTTTATGTCTCGTAAAAAAAAGAAAAAACGCAGTTTATTAAACTTGATAATTAGTTTTATTTTGCTTTTAGTATCAGGTTATTTAATATATAGTTTATATAATTTGGATATGCTTAGTTTATTATTCTTTTTAATAATAACAGCAGTTATAATACTTGTAGATATATTTATAATATGGGTAATAAATAGAAAGAGAAGAAGTTTTATTAGGACTTTTTTTGCTCTTGTTGCAGTAATTCTAATCGCAGGGTATTCTTATGGTATTTATAATCTAAATAATACCGCAGACTTTATTAAAAAAGTAGTAGAAAATGCTGGTATAAAAGAAGAAGTTTTTTCTATTTATGTATTAGAAAATTCTAAGTATAAAAAACTAACAGATTTAGATGGTCATGATATGGGTATTTATTCTAAAGGTAGTGATCTTCTAGATGATGCAATTAAAGAATTGAATAAAAAGGTTACCCCTAATAGTGAGACTAAATATGATGATATTGAAGAAATACTTAATGCAGGTATTAATAGAGAAGTTGAAGCTATTTTTGTTAGTAAGTCAATGAAAGAAATAATGGATGAAAATTATCCAAGTTTAATTAGTCAATATAGAATTCTTGATGAAATAGTTGTTACTAAAAAAGAAAAAGTTTCTAAAAGTAAAGTTAATGTTGCTAAAGAACCATTTACGATATATATAAGTGGTATAGATACTAGTGGATCAATAAATACAACTGGTAGAAGCGATGTAAATATCCTTGCAGTTGTTAATCCAAAAGATGGAAAAATATTAATGATTCATACCCCAAGGGATTATTATGTTAAATTACATTCTAAAAATGATTATGATAAATTAACACATGCTGGTATTTATGGTATAGATGAATCACTTAAAACAATGGAAGATATATATGCTAGAGATATAGATTTCTATTTTAAGATTAATTTTAGTTCGGTTGTTAAACTTGTTGATAGTTTAGGTGGAATAGAAGTTGATGTACCTAAAAGTTTCTGTGAACAAGACTCTCAAAGAAGACAAGGAAGTTATAGAATTTGTTTGAATTCTGGTACGCAGACAATAAATGGTGAAGAAGCCCTTGCACTTGCAAGACATAGACATACGTTATCTAATGGTGATATGGGAAGAGGAGATAATCAAGTTCTTATAATGAAAGCTATTATCAATAAAATGGCATCAAAAGAAATAATAACTAAATATTCTTCAATTTTAAAAGTTTTAGATAATTATTTAGTAACTAACATGGATGAGAAAAGTATTTCTAGACTTGCAAAATTACAACAAGAAAAGAATATCGATTGGCAAATGGAAAGTGCCAATGTAGTAGGAACTAACGGATATAGAACTACTTATTCAGGAGGAAGATATAAACTTGCTGTAGTTGTTCCAGATGATAGTTCTATTACTAAGGCCAAACAAAAAATAAGTGAATACTTGGGAGAAAAACAAGAATCAAGTGAATCTAAAAGCAGCTAAAAAGTTGCTTTTTTAATTATCAAAATTTTGTATAGACAAAATTCAATTTTTTTAATACAATATGTTAAATAAAGGAGCAACTATGATTAAAAAAATTCTTGAATATTTAAGCAAAATTTTTAAAACCAATAAAAAAGATATTGTGATTAATGCACCTGTTGAAATTCCAGAAGAATTTAAATATCTTGAATTTGGGGACTTAATCTTTGCAGATAGATTTGATAACGAAAAAGAAAGATATGCCATGGGAGAAGAGCATAACAGGGGTCCTTTTATAGTTATAGGAAAAGATGAAGATAAATTAATATGTATATATTGTTCTAGTTCGCCAAAAGGATATGAAAAAAGATTATTAGAGAATAATTATGAATCACTTTATAAAGAAACATATTATTCTCTAGCACGTATAAAAACTATAAACATTGATCAATATTTGTATTCTTTAGATGAAAAAATATGGGGTATAGATCTAGAAAGAGTAAAGAAAGATTTATACTTTAAATCAGATGTTTCATATGATGATAATAACGTAAAAAAGAAACTAAATATAGAAGTTGATACAAAAATATCTAAAGGAGATATAATAAGCTATAAAAAAAGATTGTTATTAATTCTTGATGAAAGCGAAAATAATTATATTGTTATTAGAGTATATGATCCAAGAGTTAAAAGAAACATTATTAATTTTAATAGTCAAAGTTTTGATTTTTCCAATATAGAATTAATTGATAAAAACTCCAATTTTTCATATTTAATGACTATATCACAAAAGCAATTTGATATTATTAATAAAAAGAAAGAATTATACGAAAAGGAAAAAGAAAGAATATCTTTAGTTAGGAATAATAACGGTGTAGATAGAGGATTTTTAATCAAAAAAGATGGAATATTATATTATGTTTATTCAATTAATAAAGATATCGCTAATGCTTTTAGATGTGGAGTAATAGAAAAAGAAACAAGGTCTTCATTTAAAATTAATAATATTATTTTAAGGCCACATTATGAAAGGAAAAGTGACTTAAATAGATTTGATAAAAACATTAACATAATAGAAATAGCGACGAATGATGAAATGGATATAATAAGCGAAAAAAGAAAAGCATATAAAGAACAGAATAAACCTAAAAAGCTGCCAAAAAACAAAGAAAATAAGCAGAATAACAATTACTTAATTGGAAAAATAATTAATAATAAAAATATGCCGGGTTTAAGGTATTTAATTATAAGTGCAAATAAGGAAGAACTACAAACATTACATTTTGATGCATTTATATATGCTGATAAGATTTTTATAACCAATTTTGATAGAAATAATACAGTATTTAGTACTTGTAAAGATGTTACAAAAGAGGAAAAATGGCTATTAAAAAGCAAATTACAATCTTTAGATATTAATGTAGTGAAAGAAAAGACAAAACTAAATTGATGTTTTGTTTTTTTATTATTCATGATAAAATTATTATAGGATGGTAATTATGAATAAAGAAAATGATATTAAATTAGCAGATTTAGCAAGAGAGAATTCTTATTCTCCTTATTCAAACTTTTCAGTAGGAGCAGCCCTTAGATGTAAAAATGGTCATGTATTTACAGGATGTAATATTGAAAATCATGGAATACAGAGTTGCTGCGCAGAAAGAACGGCTTTCTTAAAAGCAATTTCAGAAGGAGAAAAAGAATTTGAGTCAATAAGTGTAGTAGGGGCAGTGCACAATGAAGAGCCAACGAGCGAATGTACTCCATGTGGATACTGCAGACAATTCATGAGTGAATTTGTAGATGAAAACTTTAAAATATATACTTTGTCTAGTGGAGAAATAAAAGAATATACTATTAAAGACTTACTACCTAATGGTTTTACTAATCATAAAGATTAAAAATACTTGATTTTTCAAAAAAATGTGCTAAAATATGTCCCACAGGAGGGTATTATGGAAAGAAAAGAAAAATTAACTGCCAATACTAGTGTGATGGATATGTTTATGATAATGTCTGAAGGAAATCCCGGCGCATTGAATGTTTTAATGCAAATGATGGAAGATCCTCGTGATTTTATGGATATTTTATTATGTGATTCATTAGATATTAGAGGATCAAAACTATATATGTTAAACAATGATTGTTGTGGCAGGGATATTAATAAGTTTAGACGTACATTAATGATGTTGAGATCAGGGGTATTTACGGATAAGCAAATTCATCAAAACTTAGAATTAGCATATGCTATACCATTTATTGATGATAATATTAAAATTGAAGGTGTTCCACCATATGGAAAAGCTTTTGGACCACTAGATGAAAAATGGGAAGAATTTTGTGAAAAAAATAAGGAAAGCTTTATTGAAAGATTAGAAGAAGAAGTAAAAATGTTTGAAGGCAATAAACCAACAATTTAATTTAAAAAGACGCTTGTTATAAGCGTCTATTTTTTTATTTGGTGCCCCTGGTCGGACTCGAACCGACACGATATCACTACCACTGGATTTTGAGTCCAGCGCGTCTACCAATTCCGCCACAGAGGCATTACATATATGATTATAACATAAAACATAAAAAAAGCGAATATAAATTCGCTTATGGATAAATATTGACTGGAGTTCCAATAGGGGCATTATTATATAAATATTGGACCTTATAATATGGCATATTAACACATCCATGACTACCATTAGTTTTATAAATAGAACCTCCAAAAGAACTTCTCCAAGACGCATCATGCAATCCATAACTTGAACCTATAAACGCAATCCAATATGATACATGTGATTCATAGTCTCTACCTTTAAGAGTAGCATTTCTCGCTTTATTTAATATTCTATAGTGTCCTGTTGGAGTACCATTATTTATACCTGTTACGACATCACTAGTTAATACTACACTTCCGTATTCATAATAATAAAGTTTTTGTTGACTAATATAAATATCTATTCTAGGATTTCTACCACTTACAACAACCGTTATTGATTTAGATACCGTATTTCCACTAGAATCTTCAACAGTATACTTAACTTCATATGTTCCACTTGTTTTTGTATTAACATAGTTTTCAACTGCTATTTTATCACTTATATCTCCATCATAATTGTCATTTGCAGTTGCGGTAGGTGGAGTGAAACTATCATTTATATTAATAGTGATTTTATCATTTGAATTAATTTTTAATTCTGGTGAAATATCATCTACAACAAGTACAGTTCTTTTAATTGATTTTGATAATGCAATGAACTTATATGTATAAGAATAAATTACTTCATAAGTACCAACTTTTTTAGTATCAATATTTCCTTTAATATCTACATCTTTGCTAACATCTTTACCTTTAAAGGAAGCTTTAACGCCTTCCTCTTTATAATCTTCATTTACTTTAACAACTTGTATTTTATTACCTTTAAGTTTAAGTGATGGTGGCATATCTTCTACATTCGCTTTAAAATAGGCAATAAAAATGAGTAAGCCTGTAAATAATAAAATAAGCACACCTAAAAATATAAGTAGAATTGTTTTCTTCTTTTTACTCATCCATCATCACCAATAATATAATTATATAATAAAAAATTGTCTTTTCATAGTATTTTTTAATTTTTGTGAAATATTTTATTTTAAGTGATTTTATGGTATTATAAATATGTAAGTTAAGGAGTAATTATTATGATTAAGACACATTTAGAAATAGATTTAGATCAAGCAGAAAAAAACGCAAAAGTTTTAAAAGAAAAATATAGTGATTATAAATATCTAATAGGAGTATTAAAATCAAATGCATATGGTCATGGAGAATATATCGTTAATGCTTTAGTTAAAGGTGGTATTAATTATATTGCAGTTTCATATATAGAGGAAGCATTAAAAGTAAGAAAATATAATAAAGATATTCCAATTCTTTGTTTACAACCAATTTTAGTTGATGATTTAAAACTTGCAAATGACAATGATATAACAATTACTATAAATACTTTAGATTATTTAAGAAAAGTTATTTCCAATTCAAAAAGTTTTAAATTAAAAGTTCATATAAAATTAGACACTGGCATGAATAGACTTGGTTTTAAAGATAAAAATGAAGTTAAAGAAGCAGTAGATATAATTAAAGAATCAAAAGGCTTAATTTTAGAAGGTATATATTCACACTTTGCAACAGTTGGAATGTTTACAAAAAATTTTGATAATCAAGTTGAAGAATTTAAAAATTTAACAAGTTTAATAGACTTAAATAAAGTTCCAATAGTTCATTTTGGAAGTAGTGTAATAACAATATCTCATAAAAAACTAAATTTTTGTAACGCTACTAGGGTTGGTATAGCACTATATGGATATAATGTATCACTAACTGAAAATACTGGTGGATTAAAAAATAAGCTTAGAATTTTAAGAAATAGATATTATCAGAAAAAGTATAATATTAGTCCAGTATTAGTTAATCAAAAATTAGATATTAAACCATGTATAAGTATGTATACAAGAATAATCGAAATTAAAGATGTAAAAAAAGGTGAATACGTAGGTTATGGTGCCACTTATAAAGCTCTTGAAGATATAAAAATAGCGATATTACCGATAGGGTACTATGATGGTATTGGTTCAAATAATAATCATAGATTTGTCTTAATTAATGGAAAAAAATATTATGCAGTTGGATCTATGGCAATGAATATGATGGCAATTAAAATAGATGAGACGGTTAAGATAGATGATAAAGTATGTATTTTAGGTGAAGGAATTACTCCAAGAAATCTTGCGCTTTTTGATAATCGAGGAGTAGTACCATTACTATTAGAACTTGGAAAAACTAATTCTCATTATTATTTAAAAAAGGGTAAAATAGTACATATAGAAGGTGAAGAAGATGAAAACAAATAAATGGCTTTTAAACAAATTTAAAAGTATTAATAAAGGAAGATTTAAAAAACATGTTGACTTAATAAAGGAGAATTCTAATAAGTCTTATGCTTATATATATTTTGATATTATTAAAAACTTTATAACAAGAGGGACAGGATATACAGATTATTTTAGAGGAGATTACATAAATTTAACAAAGGAAGAAAAAAAGACTTTTGTAACTGCGAAGTCATTTCATAACCTTCTTGCATATTTAAATAATCCTTCTTATGAAGTAGTGCTAAAAGATAAATTAATTTTTAATAAGGTATTTAATGATTTCTTAAAAAGAGAGTATTGTAATTTGAAAATTGCTTCTTTAGAAGAATTTAAAACATTTTTAAAAGGAAAAGAAGTTGTATTTGCAAAAAAACCTTGCGGTGAAGGTGGACATGATGTAAAAAAAGTTACTATAAAAAATGAAGATATAAAAAAATTGTATAATGATCTTAGAAAAGATGGATATATGCTTGTTGAAGAAGAAATTATTCAATCAAAAGATTTAAATGAAATTAATCCTAATGTAGTAAATTCTTTTAGAGTTATAACTCTTTTAAAAGATGGTGAAGCTCATATTATTAATACTGCATTAAGAGTAAATCAAACAAGTGATAATGTAATTGGTTCAACAGATGACCTATACTTTAGCTTAGGTGAAGATGGAAAGATTAATAGTAATGTTATAGATGATTATGGAAAAGTATATGATACTCATCCATTAACGGGCAAAAAATTTAGTGAAGTAAAAATTAAAGGTGTAAAAGAAGCATTTGATATGTGTAAAAAAGCAGCTTTAATTCTTCCAGAAGTTAGATATATTGGATGGGATATTGCTTTTACAGAAAAAGGGCCTGTAATGGTTGAAGGAAATGAATACCCAGGATATGGACTTATTCAACACTATAAATTACATGATTCTAAGACGGGGCATTTAAAAGAAATTAGTGATATTTTAGGAGACGAAATTAATAAAATAAAACTATAGATTATTAAGTTTAAAAATGATAAAATTAGAGTGGCTGCTCCTATGGCGGAATTGGCAGACGCGCTGGCCTCAGAAACCAGTGAGTAACATCATACCAGTTCAAATCTGGTTAGGAGCACCATTTTATTTGGAGGAAATATGAACGAGATATTTGATGAACAAATAAAGTATGTTTCAGATATGATAAATGAAACTAATAATGAAGATATAAAAAATTCTTTAAAAAACATAGCTGAGACACTATCAAGATTAAAGATTTCTATTAATGTGGATGACAATCAGGAAGTAGCTCAAGAAAGATTAAATAAAATAATTGGATTTATTGACGATATAATACAGAAAATATCATTATTGGATGGACCAACAGATGAAGAAATAGTCGATGGGCTAGAAATACTTAAAAGCAATTTAAAGAGTTTATTTGCAACAAAACATAATAATATATAAAAACAAAGAAGACTAAATAAGTCTCTTTTTTAATACATTGAACATTTAATGCTTTGATACATTAAGTATTATCCCAATACTCATCATACTTACTAAAAGCGAAGAACCACCATATGATAAAAAAGGCAGAGTTACACCTGTAACAGGTACTAATCCTGTAACAACAGATAAATTAAGCATTGCTTGAAGTAATATTCCAATTGAAAGACCAAATATTAGATATTTTCCAAATAAATCTTTTGTCTTAAACAATATTCTTAATGAAGAATAAAACATAATTATAAAAAGTATAGAAACTAATATTATTCCTAAAAAACCAAATTCTTCACTTATTATAGAAAAAATAAAATCTGTTTCTGGTTCAGGAAGATAAAAATATTTTTGGACAGAATTTAAATAACCAGTGCCAAGAAGGCCATGTGGTCCTATTGCATATAAACTTTGTATAATTTGAAAGCCGCTGCCAAGAGGATCACTCCAAGGATTTAAAAATGAAACTATTCTTTTTAATCTATACGGAGCGACTATTATTAAACCTGCTATACCAAGTAATCCAAACATTCCAAGTTTAACAAAAAAACCAAGTTTAGCTTTAGAGACAAATACCATAACAAGAAGAGTAATTGTCAACACCATCCCAGTTCCAAAATCGGGTTCAAGCATAATAAGACCAAAAAATAAGATAATAACAATTAGTATTGGAAATACGCCTTTTTTAAGACTGTTCATATTTTTTTCATTATTTGATAAATACTTTGCAGTAAAAATAATTAATCCTAGTTTTGCAATTTCACTAGGTTGAATTCCAAGGCCCCCAATACCAAACCAACTTCTAGAACCATTTCTTATCTTTCCTATGCCGGGAATTAAAACCAAAACAAGCAATAAAAAACATATAAATATGATTATATTAGAATATTTTTGATAAACTTTATAATCTATATTTGATATTACTTTCATAAGTATAAGTCCAAGTATAAAAAATATTCCTTGCATAATTACGAAATGATAGGGTGTATTAAACTTATACTCTGACCAAATGTAGCTTGATGAATATATCATTATAATTCCAAAAAGTGAAAGTAATATAACTGATATTTTTAATATAAGTGAATAATTTTTCAAAGTATCACCTATATTATTTTATTAATTGGCAATAAAAAAAAGACTATGAAAGTCTTTTTATAACCAAACACCATAGATTATACCAAGCATCGCAAGTATAAATCCTGCTGACCAAAATAATTTAACAATATCTCCTTCTTCCCAACCAAGTTCTTCAAAATGATGATGAAGGGGAGCTTTTTTGAATACTTTCTTTTTAAATCTTCTAATAGATATTATTTGTATTAAACTTGTAAGCGTTTCTATAACGAATACACCACCAATAAGTATAAGTGAAAATTCGTGACGTGTTAGAATTGCGATAGTTGCAAGTGCGCCACCTAATGCAAGCGATCCAACATCACCCATAAATATTTTTGCTGGATGAGAGTTAAATAATAAGAAACCTGCAAGCGAACCAAGTAGTAAAAATGAGAAAATTGCTATTTCTTCATTACCGTCTAGCCATGTTGTGCTCCATGCAATAATTCCAAAAGAGAAAAATGCAAACATTGAAAGTCCAGTTGCAAGTCCATCAAGACCATCTGTGATATTAACTGCATTTGTAGTTGCGACAAGAACTAAAAGTATGAAAATACCATATGTCCAACCAAGTTTGAAATTCCATTTAAAGAAACTAAATGTTAAATCACCTGAACCACCGTAGCTTCTATAAATAAAGAAGAATACAACTGCAACTAAAACTTGCAATAAAAATTTTTGCCAAGATTTTAAACCTTCATTACCACTCGTACTGGTTCTTCTAATTTTTAAATAATCATCTAAAAATCCAATAAATCCATATGATAAGAATACCATAACAAGTATTATCAAGTTATGCGTAATAACTATACTTCCTCTAAAATAGAGAAGGGCTAAACAAATTAGTACTGGCAAGATAAATATAACACCACCCATAGTAGGGGTCCCTTGCTTTTTTAAATGCCTCTTATTTATAAGGACATTTATTTTTTGTTTAACATTTATTTTTTTTAATATTGGTATTGCAATAAAACCAGTTATAGCCGATGCTATGAAACCAAGCATTATAGCTAATGCGGTTTTTGCTAATATTAACATAATATTCACCTCATAAACATTATACAACAATAATTGTATATTTTGATAGTATTCATTTAAAAAAAACATATATTTTGACACTTACTGTGTTAACATAACCCTAATAATCCCACCTTTTTTGGCATAGTGTCCTTTTTTGGGACTTGTTTCAAGAATTGTATCTCCATATCCAGAATATTCTATGTTAAAATCACTTAACATTTTAATTGCATCTTTTTTGTTCATGCCAATTACATCTGGAACTTTAACATATGATTCTTCATACCACTCATATTCTTTTTCCATACCATCTAAATCTTCTTTTATATTAAGTGGTTTAATTGATGCTTTAAGTACATTTTTTGCAACTGGGGCTGCAACTGTACCTCCGTATTGTGTAACACCTTTTGGATTATTAATTGCAACATATATAATTATTTTTGGATCATTTGCAGGCATAAAACCAATAAAAGAAACTATATAATTTCCTGCCATATATTTACCATCTTCAACTTTTTGCGCAGTACCTGTTTTACCACCAACTCTATAATTCTCTATATATGCATTATGTCCTGTACCATTTGCAACTACGCTTTCTAGAGTATAACGCACTAAATTGCTTGTTTCTTTACTAATGACTCTTCTAACAATTTTTTTCTTATTTTTTAATATAGGATTATTAGATGATGGTTCATTTACAGTTTTAACAATATATGGTGTAAGTAAATTACCACCATTAATAGCTGCGCTTACTGCATTAATCTGCTGGATAGGGGTAACACTTATTCCTTGGCCAAAAGCTGTTGTTGCAGTTTCTACAGGCCCCATTTGATTAAGAGTAAATAATATCCCCGAACCTTCACCATTTAAATCTATTCCCGTTTTAGTTCCAAATCCAAATTTGTTCACATAATTATATAATCTTTTAGTTCCAAGTCTTTGACCAAGAACTACAAAACCAGGGTTCTCGGGAGCGGGATTTGTAGCTAAAAAAAAAAGTTCGACATATTATTTAGTTTTCAAATAAAACTTCTTTAACATTATTATCTTTAAAATAAATTTTTAGATTCATTTTATATCTATTATCTAACTTTGTAACAATAATTTTATCTAATAATAAGTTAATAAAAACATTTAAATTATATTTAATATTTAAAATATTTTTAATTTCTTTTTCTATATCGTTAATATTTGATGATATATCAATATCATCTTTTATGCTTTCTAACTCTGTATTTATTTTACTTATCTCTAATTCATTCTTATTTAGTTTATTTTTTAGATCATCATCCGAAATAATTTTAGATAAATTTAAATTTATTAATTTATCTTTATGTCCTATTAATTCTTCAAGTCTTTTTTCTAAATCTATTTTTAATTTGTTGTTTGATATAATTAAAACCTCGTTATAAAGATTAGCCATTTCATTCGTAATTTTTTTTAAATACTTATCCATATAATTTTTTATTATATTTTCTAATAATTCATCTAATTTTTTCTCCCTAATAATTGGAGATTCGCAAACTAGCACTCCTTCATTTTTATATTTCTTACATACCCAAGTAGGATTACTTCTTCTATTTGACCCAGCACATCTAACGAATATTTCATTGTGTTCATTACAAATTAGTTTAAATGTATATTTTGATTCATCTATTACCTTTTGATTAGTTGTAATATGAGTATTTCTTGCTTTATGTTTTTTTTCATAAATTAAATTTGCTTTATCCCATAATTCTTCAGATACTATTGGTTCAATCAAATCAGTTTTATATATTATATGTTCTTCTTTAGGTACCTTAATCTTTTTATGAGTTTTATAACTTTCTACTTTTGTTAAATTAGCTGTATAATAACCTTTATATCTAGGATTAGTTAGAAATTTTTTTAAAGTTGTACCTGAATAAACTTTTCCATTTTTATTTTTGTATCCTTTCTTATATAAAATATCCGCTATTTTTTCAAATGAATATTTTCCAGTCACATATAAATTAAATAAAGTTTCAATAATCGGTCTTTCTTCTTCATTAATAATCATTTTCCCATCTTTTCTGTAATAACCTGTTAAATTACCACCAATAACTTTACCATCTTTAATCATTCTTTTAATCCCAAATTTAACTCTTTCTGATAATTTTCTAACTTCATCTTGAGCAAGAGATGACATTAAGGTTAACCTAAATTCACTATCTGGATATATAGTATTAATATTATCACTTATAAAAAATACAACTGTTCCATTATTAAGAAGTTCTTCAGTATATTTTATACTATCAATTACATTCCTAGAAAATCTAGATATTTCTTTTGTAACTATTAAATCAAGTTTCCCAGTTTTAGAATCTTCAATCATTCTTAAAAAATTATCTCTATTTTTTATACTAGTTCCACTTATACCTTCATCTATATATTCTCCAACTAATTTCCAATTCTTATTTTCATTTATCATTTCTTTAAAATAATTAGATTGATTTTCTAAACTATTTAATTGATCATCTTTATCAGTTGATACTCTTGCATAATAACCAACATTTAAATTCATATCAAAAATGGTTCTTCCAAGTAATAACTCACTTCTAGTTTTTACAATATTCATTTTCTTGCTCTTTCATTATTCTTTCATTAGCTAATTTAAATTCTTCAAATGTAATTTTACCTTTTTGATATAATTCTTTATTGATTATTATTTTTAATTCTTTTAATATTTTTTTCATATATACCTCCCATTTAATTTTATTAAATTTATTAGTAAATATGAAAAAACTTAAGAATATAAATTCTTAAGTTAAAAAAATTATACTATAAGTAATTAAAAATTAATACCAACTTCATACGGAAATGCAATTGAAATATTTGTAGGTTCTTCGGTAAATATAATTCGTTTATAATGTGCAATCATAAATCCAAATTCAAACATTGTTCCTTTTCCTACTATTCCATTTGGATTACATACTATGATGGCATCGGCTTTTTTGAATTTATTCATGTGGTCATATTTATGTCTCCAAGCATCTCTATCATTTGTTAATTCTTGCCCTTCTAATAAAATAAAATCAGTACCCAGAGTTTCTGGAACAACATTTTTTGTCCAAGGACTTAACACTTCAATGCCATGTTCATTAAATTTATCAATTAGTTCACTTATTTCTTTCATATTTTGTTGGAAACTTCCACATATAACAACTTTTCTAAATTCTTTATTTATAATTCCGTTAATAACATTTTCAGAGTCATCTATTTTTTTACTTTTTTCCATATAAAATCTTTCTAATTCTTTATCCAAAATATTTAGATATAAATTGGAATTTACAAAAACATGAATAATTAGTTGCATTTGTTCTTCTTTTGAAAGATCCTCAAAAATTCCAGTAGCATACAATCTTACTGTTTTATTTGATATTTCACCAACTATATCAACCAGTTTTTCAAAAAATCTATCAAACTTTTTAAACATTTCATCATGCACTAATGTTTCATTAAAATAAATTTGTTCTTCGTGTAAAAGACTAATAGAACCATCTTTAAGTTCATACACTTTAGTTTCATTTGTATCAAAATGAACCAATATTTTCTTATTTGTTTTCATAAAACCTCATCTCCTTTTTTATATATTGAATGCATCAAGATATTTTTTTATAAATTCATCTTTTCGTCTTGAATTATATTGCATTATAAATCTTGGATGTTCTAATGGTATAATTTTTTTAAATAAATGATGTTCTTCATTTAATTTAGTTAAAAATGCATAATTTTCACCACTACCAATACAATATGCTACAGAAGTATCTAATCCAAAATCTATTTGTTTTTTTATAGATTCTAACATAAATGGATATAATAGTTTTTGAACTTTTTTACTCTCATAGTAATTACAATTTACTTCATTACCTTTTGAATTGATTCTAACTATTCCAAGTGGACATACAAAATTCATATAAAATTTTGAATAAAATTTTTCACTACCACCATACTTTTCTATAACATCATATAAAAAGTTAGATGACGATTTATTTATATAAAAATCATCTATATATATGCCGGTTGTATTTTGCAAATGCTCAGCATCTTCATATGGAATTCCGGTAACCGCTGTTCCTCTTCTAGCAGGTGAGCTACCTATAATTAATCTTCTAGAATTATTATCATTATAATACATATTATAAAACTTTTTAGTTATTTCATTAATTTGAGTTTTATTTGAGCCATTAAAAGGATTAATTATTTTGAATCCTTCTGGTAATTCTATTTTTATTTTAGATAAATCATTATCAAATTGTAAAACTTTTTCACCAAATGTAATTTTCTTTTCCATAAATCTACTCCTCATATAAATAGTATAACATATTTTTTTGTTATTTATAAACTTTTGCGGTTAGATATAATTCAGAATTAGATGAGTAAATTCTAATGTCATTGAACCCGACATCAATTAATTCTTTATATAATATTTTTACTAAAGAAAAGCCACGATATATATCAACGAATTCTGTCCCAGGAATTATCAATCCGGGAAGTATTTTTTTTGATTCAGAACATAAAAATCCATTTGCTACCGAAATAATTAGTATTCCATTATTTTTAATAACTCTATATGCTTCTTTAAGAGCATCTTTAGTACTAAAGAAAGAAGAATTAAATGTTCTTAATGATACATATAAGTCATACCTATCACTAATTATTGATGATAGTTTTTCAGCTGGTGATACATGAATAATAGATTGTGGAATTTTTGCTTTTATTATTTGTAAGCCATTTTTTGCTATGTCTACAAAAGTTATATTATTACAATCTGAAAACAAAGTTATAGCCTCATTACCACTTCCAACTCCAACATTAATTATATTTAAATTTTCAAAATTTAAATCTGTAGTTTTTCTATAAACGTACATAAAATTTTTCCACCAATTAACATCAATCGAACGTGCATCATCAGAATAATTATACGATGAATACTTTTCATTAAATGCTTCTGACAATATTGCTTGAATTAAATTTAGAAAATAATTAAAATCACGATTATATTTATTTTCTAAATAATGAGCTAGAGCACTAGTGCTTTTTACTTGTTTTAATTCTTCACCACTTATTTCAAATCCATATTTTTTTAACTTACTAATTACTAGTTTACTAATTCTAATACTTGAATAGTATTGATTTTGTTTAATACTTTGAACACTATTATTATAATAAATACTATTTTGACTTAATATTTTTTGCTGAAGTATATCGGGATATCTATATATATTATTTAATTGCAATATTGGATCGTTTTGAATATACTGGTTTAAGCATGGATCAGGTAAACCAATATATATTTTATTTATTTGTATTTTAGCTAATAACTTGCTTAATTCAAATGTATTATTATTAATACTATTAATAGTTAAATACAATTCTTCTGCCTTTTTAATATTTACTTCTTTTATTTTTTTTAAGAGCACATCAGCCCACGACAAGCTATTAAACTCATCATTAAAAGTACTAAAAATTTGATTATTATTTACTACTAAAACAATTCCAATTTTCAAATTATTATTCGACGCTTTATCTGCTATTTCGATTGAATAATTCATCCAATGTAAACTATTATCCATATTGCAACCTCCAATTTTATATTATTTCATCAAAGGGCTCTTTAGTTAAGCCTAATTCTATTGATTTCCATAAAAATGTTGAAACTATCGTTGCATAATTTTTCCAATTTTTAAAATAATTATCTAGTTCAATCTCTGTAGGTAGATTTTCTAAACTATACATCCATTGAATTGTCCTTCTTATTGTACCATCACTTTTTGATAATACATTTTCTCTTCCTAGAGAAAAAATTAAATACATTTCAGCAGTCCACATACCGATTCCCTTAACACTAGTCAATTTTTTAATTATTTCTTCATTTGAAAATAAAGGGAAAGTATCAAAATCTATTTCTTTATTTACAATTGCCTGTGCTAAAGATTTAATATATATTATCTTTCGTTCGGATAAACCATAATTTCTAAAATCTGTAATAGAAACTGTTAACACCTTCTCTGGAGTTAAAGGAACTATTTCTTTACGAATCCTTTGCCATATTGTTTCTCTTGCTTTATCACTAATTTGTTGTCCAATTATATATTTAACAATGCATTTAAATCCATCTTCTTCTATAATTATGTTTGCTTGTTTTATAAATTTAATTAATTTGCCAAGTTTTTCATCTGTTTCAATCAAGTATTTCACTTTTTCATTTTCTAAATCATATTCAATAATTGACATTTTTCCTTCACCAACATTTCAACTATAAATAAGTTTTATCTGTTTAAATTATATCATTGAAAATAATAATAGACAATTTTTAATAATAAAAAAAGAAAAAAGTGTATATAACAATTCCGAAAATTTATCATCATTTATAATATAATTCAATAAAATTATTTTTAAGATCTACTGGATTATATTTTGATATTTCATAACTTTTAATTATATATGGCATAATTATATCTATGTCTTTTTCTTCATTAATTTTAAAACATCTACATAATGGCTCATAATTAGATCTTCCGACAACACTAAGTATATTATCATTATCATTAACATATAATAGTCTAATGTAAACACCATATTTCCTTTTGGAAATAATAGTAAAATTTTTTCTACTTTTAAATATAAGCCCTTTATTTGTAGTATGGGAAGTAATATTAGTTCCAATAGAATTAATTTTAACTGATAACTTATTAAATAAATTATCAACTGGATTAACTTTTGATTCAGTTAAATAATTATAGAGTTTATTACATAATTCAATTAAATATGCTATTTCTTTTAAATCTGTAATTTTAATATAATAACATAAAGTTGAATTTTTATATCCTTTTCTAATAGATAGTCTATTAAGATTATCAAATTGTTTTATATCTTTATAAAAGGAAACTAGAATATCTGACTGATTAATTTGTACTTCAATTATCTTTTTATCTAACTTATAAGCAACATTTTTCATTAAATAATTTCTTTTAATATTATTACTAATATTTAATATTTGTTTATCAAATTCATCAAACAATTTTATAGCAATATCTTTTTTATTATAAATAATATTCTCATAACAACTTGTATCTACATTTAATAATTTTGATTTTCTTTTTTGTGCTTTATCATCAATACAAGATATAGTTTTAGTATTTTTAGTCATTTCAATCCTTTCATTATTAGAATATTTAATTCCATCATAAATAAGATTATAAGTAGAACAAACCTCTAGTTTGGTTGAGTAATTTATATTATTTGCAAGTTTTTCTTCAAATTCAAATATGTTCCTGTATTTACTCCAAGATTACAAGAGTTTTCTACAACTTCTAAAAAAGTTTCTTCTCCGTGTCCTTCATGTTTCCAACATTTAATTCTAGCATTTTCAACTTTAATACTACCTGAATCATAAAATTTATCTTCAAATAAATTTACTTCCTTTTCTTCAATAGAAGCGGCAACTGTCAGTATTTTAAAAGTGGAACCTGGTTCATATGTTTTCCATATAGCTAAATTTCTATTAATTGTTTCTATATCGTAATCCTTATAATTATTAGAATCAAATGCAGGTCTATTTGCAATAGCAAGAATTTCTCCAGTATTAGGATCTGCGGCAAGTATAATAGCATCTTCAGGTTCATATTTGGTCATTATATTATCGAGTTCTTTTTCTGCTTCCATTTGTATATCTAAATCAATTGTTAAAGTTAAGTTCATTCCTTTTTGAGGAGATTCATATACTTCTTCTTTTTTTAGTTTATTACCTTTACCATCTGAAAAATACTTTATAGCACCATTTGTTCCTGTTAAATATTTATCATACATAAGTTCTAAGCCTGATAATCCTTGATTGTCTATTCCAACATAACCAAGAGTATGACTAAGAAGGGTATTATAGGGATAATATCTCTTTGATTCTTTTAGTAAATATACACCATCTAATTTTAAATTATTTATTTTTTCGGCAATATCATAACTAAGCTTTCTTCCTTCAGGGTGTACTCTTTCAATAGATACTTTTTTACTTGCATGTTTATAAATAAGATTATAATCAACATTTAATATATCAGAAATCTCTTTTGATACTTTTTCTTTATCTTTTATTTGATTCGGGATAAAAACAAGACTAGTTGTAGTAATATTATCAGCGATTATTTTTCCATTTCTATCATATATTTTACCTCTGTCTGCAGTTATTTCTAAATTTCTACTCCATAAATTATTAGCAAGTGTATTTAACTTATTATAACTAATTACTTCAATATAAAATACTTTTAATATTATAACAATAAAAACAAATAAAACTATTAAAAATGTAATTCTAATTCTTTTATTAATCTCGCTTTTAAACATAAAAAAATCACCAATAAAGTTTATTCACTTTAGGTGATTTTTATTTACATAACAAATACTTTTTGTTGTTCTAATTCTGATTCTTGCTCATATGAATAATTGTTACCAAGTACAAATTCATTGTATAAGTTATTTACCATACATGAATAAACAACAATTGCTCTTTTAAACATAACATCAGCCATTTCATTATTATTTAAAGATAAATAGTTTTTACCTTTATTGATATAATTACACGTTTTTCTTACATATCTATTTAAAAGAACTGCAAGATATTCTGTATAACTTTCCGGATCACTTTGCACTGCTTCATAAAGTTTGTCAGCGATAGTTGGTCCTATTTCATCATATCTAGCTATTATATCTCTATACTCAGGATTTTTTTCTAAAACATTTGTTCTAAACCAATCAAGAGTAATAAGTTCATAACAGTCTCTTTCAAATCCTGCAAGCAATATTAAAATTGTAGTAATGTAGTGACCTTCAACAATTCTATATCTATTTTGTGGAAACAACACTTGCCAATAACAATTTCTTTTGACAGGTGTTCCGTTTAGTTTGACGTATACTTTTTCTCTATCGCAATAGTATTTATCACCTTTTTTATCTATATCAGGTCCATCACATTTACAATATCTACAGTATCCGCATCTTTCATCCAACATACTATTTTTCCCCCTTTGGTTAGGGCATATAATAACATAAATTTACTAAAAAAGCAAATCTGCGCTTTTTGAAGCACAAAGATTACAGTTGAAAAAGAGTGATAAAAGGTAATCTTTAAGTGTTTTTTATATATTTTTGCTACTTTTAAAAAGAATTTACACTTTTTTTTAAGAAAAATGAAATCTATCTTGAATAATAATAATAGAGGATGATAGAAAGAAGGAATATGAAAAAATTGATTTTTGTTTTAGCTTTAGTGGCAATGTCACTATTTGGAATAAAAGGGGTTAATGCAGAAAACTTGTCTTATGAAAATACAAACTATTACTTTTATAGAATGGGTAAACCAAAAGATTATAGTGGGCCTTTAAAAAAATATACAATTGATAATTCTATTGGATATTGTATAGAGCCAGGGGAAATAGAAGGGACTGTATATTCAAAAGGTTCAATCGATAACTATGGATTTACAAGTACTCAGAAAGAGAATATAAAACTTTATGCTTATTATGGATATGGATATAAAAATCATAAAAACATAAACTATCTTGCCGCTGCGCAAAGTTTAATATGGAAAGAAATACTTGGCCAAGATACTAAAGTTATATTTTCAAGTGAAGTAATGGGAAAAGGAACTATTTATGATGTTTCAAGGTACGAAGAAGAAATTAAATATTTAGCAAGTAGATATAGAGTAAAACCATCATTTTCAGGTAAAACTATAGATGTAAAAATAAATGAAGAAACTTCTATAGAAGATGCAAATAAAGTATTAAATGATTATGAAGTAATAAATAACAATAATGCCAAAATAGAAAACAACAAGATTATTTACACAAAGAAAAACTCTGCAGAAGAAATGATTATTTTAAGGCAAAAGAGTAACTATAATAAAATGTACTTTGTTTATACAGGGAATGGACAAGATATTTTAACAGAAGGAAATATAGATTTTAATTCTGTTGTTTTAAAACTTACTGCAAGTCCAGGAAGCATAGAAATAACAAAAATAGATGAAGAAACAAATAAACCACTTGCAAATGCAGAATTTGGTATATATGACAGTGAAGATAACTTAATAGTTTCATTATTAACTGATGAAGAAGGTAAAGCAATGTATGATAAATTTAAAGACATAGGCAAATACTACATTAAAGAGTTAAGTGCACCAGAAGGCTATAAACTAGATGAAAAAAAATATGAATTTGAGATAAACGATAGCAATATCCATAAAATAACTATTAAAAATGGAAAAATAATAGTTAAAAAAGAAGAAAAACCAGAAGTACCTAAAAAGCAGATAGAAGAGCTTCCAGAGAATCCAAAAACATATGATAGAACACTTTTTTATAAAATTGATATAATTATTTCAATCATTTTATTATTTGTATTGAAACTCTTTTTTAAATTTGATAAAATTAGTTAAAGTAGAGGGATGCCTATGGATGATGCTACTGCAAATGCTGCAACAATTATTATTACACTTCTAATAATTCTTGTTTTAGTTGTGTTTTTACTTAATATAAAATTTAAACCAGTTGAAACTGCCAACTCAGCACTTGGGGATGGTCCAACAGGCGCCAGTGTAAACGAAAGTATAACTGTTTTTGATAATGATGTAGGCTAGTAATATATGATGTGAACCCCATTTAGGAGACATCATAAAAAAAGCAGTATATTAAAAAGAGAAAAAGTCATTTTTCTCTTTTTGTGTAAGTTTTTCTCTTTTTCTTAATCTTTGACTTTAATCTAGTTGTATTGTAAAATAATATCCATTCTTCTACAAG
>CADBKG010000013.1 GCA_902795215.1 uncultured Erysipelotrichaceae bacterium
GACTTGAATTGAATATGTTATAAAATTACAAACAAAAACGAGAATATTTTTCCCGTTAATGTTTAAAAAATTTTGAGACATTTTCCTAAATTATTGACAGCATTTTTTTGCTATTTCAATAAAAAAAGTTCTATAGAACTTATTTTGTATCATTATTATTAATATATTCAACAATATCTTCAATATGACAATCAAATTCATTACATAATTTAGCAATTACACCTAAGTCTACTCTTGATAATTCTCCTTTTATTAATCTTTGCATACTATTAAAATCAATATTCTTTTTTTCTATTACAGAATTCTTTGATACTTGTTTTTCATCTAGAATAGAGTTAAGTTTAAAAAGGTAATAGCCATCTTCATAATCTACTTTATAGATTTTTTCAAGTTTACTCTTTTTAGTCATATCACTTGCCTCCAAAGAAATTTTAGCAAATAAATATGCCTTTATATAGTTGATTACGAGCAAGTATCGAGATAGGAATCTAGAATGTCAAATATTTCTTTTGGGTTGGTTGCTTTGCATATTTTATTCTTAACTACGTTAGCGTTAGGTTCACCTTTCAAGTACCATATAGCATGACTTCTTATTTCAAGTAGAGCTTCTTTTTCACTTTTAGTTTCTTTAAGTAAAGTAAAATGTCTTTTAAGCATATTAACTTTATCTATTCTAGTTGGATATGTTTTAATAAAGCCTTCATCCATATATTCAATTATTTGTTTGATAAGCCATGGATTACCAAGTACTCCCCTACCTATCATAACAGCATCACACCCAGTATAATCAAGCATATGTTTAAAAGCTTCTGGAGTTGTTACATCTCCATTACCTATAACCGGTATATTAACATTTTCTTTTACTTTTTTAATTATATCTAAATCCGCTTTACCAGAATATCCATCTGCCCTTGTTCTACCATGAACAGTAATGGCACTTGCCCCTGCTTTTTCTATTATTTTTGCAACTTCTACTGCATTAATAGAGTTTTTATCCCAACCACTTCTTATTTTAACTGTAACAGGTACACTAACTGCCTCTACAACTTCTTTAACTATTTCATATATTTTATCTAGATCTTTTAGTAATGCACTTCCCGCTTGAGCACGAACAGCCACTTTAGGTACCGGACATCCCATATTTATATCTATAATATCGGGATGCATTGTTTTTTCAATAATTTTAGCAGCTTCTACAAATGATGTTTTATCACTACCAAAAATCTGTTGAGCAATAGGTCTTTCTTCTTCACTCATAAGAAGCAAATCAAATGTTTTTTTATTGTTATAGTATATAGCTTTATCACTAACCATTTCAGCATATACTAGACCTGCGCCCATTTCTTTAATAATCTTTCTATATGCAGAATTACTGATGCTTGCCATTGGAGCAAGTACTATCTGATTATCTATTTCTATATTTTTAATCTTCCATTTTTTCATATTCTACTTCATCGCCTGTTTCAAGATTATACTCCAATGCTTCATCTTTATCAATATGCATTTCATAGTATCCATTAGCGCTTACTTTTATATTAGCCTCAAAATCTTTATTTCCAGCGTGTACTAGAACTTTATCCTCATCTTTAAAACCTAATTTATTTGCAAGTTCATCATTCATATGTATGTGTCTTTCTGCACGTATAACACCAGAATCTAAGACAACACTTTTATCTTGATTAATTACTTTTATACCAGGAGTATTATCTACCTTTCCACTTTTTCTAGTTGGAGCATCTATCCCAAGATAGTCAAGGTCACTTCCAAGTAATTCAACTTGATTATAATTTCTAAGTGGTCCTACAACTCTAACATGTTCTATTTTTTTCCCATTATATTCTAAATCAACAGTATAAATAGAAGCATATTCTCCAACTTGATTTAATGCTCTTTTAATTTCAAATGGTGCATCTCCAAATAATTTTTCATAAGTTTCTTTTGTAAAATGTACATGTCTATTGCTTATAGCAACACTAACCTTCATATAACTCACCTCAATATAATTGTATCATAATTTTATATTTTGTATATGCAACTTTAAAAAAATTGTGACATTTTTTAAAAATTATACATATAATATAGTGTAATACATAAATACCCTTTCTAAATATTCTAAACTAAAAAGCAGTTACATTTGTAACTGCTTAATAACTTTCTACTTGTAATAGATAGTTGAAATTATCTTTATATTCACCATCATAGTAGAATTTAATGTTGTATTTTTCTTGTTCATTAGGTTTTAAGAAAACACTTTTTGTATTAATAATATAGTAGTTGTTAGTAACTTTAATATCTTTTTTAGCATTTGATAAACCATCAACAGATATAACAAGTTTTTCAACATCTATATTTGATTTTCTTTCGATGTATACTTTTATAACTGCATTCATACTAACTTCATTTGGATTTTGAATAGTTATATTTCCATCTTCTATTAAGTTAGCATTTGATAAAAGCATAATATTATCTGTTTCTTCATTTCTTTCGTAATTAACAATCGCTTCTTTATTTCCAGCTGCATAGTATTTAGCAAGGGAAGCACTACTTTGTAAATTATTACTTTTTAAACCGACATAACAATTTGCAACTAAAACTAGTACAACTATCATTTCTAATATATATTTGGCGATACTTTTGTTAATATTACCCCTTTTCATCCAATATACCCCCTTAAATTTGATTGTTATAATACTACTAAATAGTTGTTTTGTCAACTAAAACTTCATATTTTTACCTTTTTTTCCTAAAAAAGACTTGAAAAATAATTAAAAATATATTATACTCAAATAGTCTTATTTATTAAGACAGTGCCTTGCCTTCGTGGCGGAATTGGTAGACGCACAGGACTTAAAATCCTGCGGGTGTTAAAGCCCATATCGGTTCAAGTCCGATCGGAGGCACCACTTCGAGAAGTAGCACAGCTTGGTAGTGCACCACGCTTGGGACGTGGGGGTCGCAGGTTCGAATCCTGTCTTCTCGACCATTTTTTTTTGCAATAAAACTATTTAATAATATCTTTTTTAATTTTACATAAATCATGCTGGAAAAGTAGCAACCCTAACAGCGGTTGTTTTTTTCTCTCCTACATATCCAATATCTTCCTCTAGTGGAATTATATATACATCAATAAGCATAGCTTTTAAAGGAATTTTATCTTTAATTTTTTCTAAAACTATATCGTATAAATCATAATAATTAGTTGTTTCATTAAATGTGGCATTTCCTATATGAGCATCATTTTCATCTAGTTTATCAAGCATATGTTTAATAACTTTATCTTTACTATAGTCTTTTAATAAAGAAAAATAATATGAACCAATCATTCCAGGATCGTCTGTTAAACCAAGTTTAAAACATGCAAAATCTCTAATTCTTTGATTTTGTGCAGCTTCAAACACTCCGGTTTTATAAGACTTATTTAAATAATATAATGCTGCTTCATAATCTAGTTCTCTTAAAGCGATATTTATTAAACCTTGATATGCAAAAGCTTTTGTCCTATTGTCTGACTTTAATAATTTTTCATATTTTTCCTTAGCAATTTCATAATCTTCTTTAAACACATCTATTCTTGCAATTTCTAATTCTACAAACTTATTTGATTCTTCATCATCTATACTATTAAAATATTTAAGTGCTTCTTCATAGTTGCAATTATATATTTCTAGTCTTCCAAGTTCGAAAAATGCAAAGTTTCTAGATCTTTTATCCATATTAGTTAGTTCTAAAAAGTCTTGTTTAGCTTCGTAATATTTTCCCTCTCTTGTTTTAATTCTTCCAAGGTTTAATAAAGCTTGAGATCTAGAAACATAATCTATTTGTTTTAATTCTTCAAAGTATTTAGTAGCTGCTTCATAGTTATTGTTGTTATATTCAATCATACCAAGTTCCAGTAAACCAATACTTTTAGACTTTGGTTGTTCTTTTAATAACTCTTTATAATATTCTTTAGCTTTTTCTATATTTCCATCAAGTTTTTCTAATCTTCCTAATTGTCCAAGAACATAACTTCTAGCCATTTTATCTAATAATGGCACTAAAAGACTTCTTGCCACTGCATAATTACCTTTTTCTATGGCTATTTTACCTAATTCAAAATCAGCAGTTATATTATATCTATCGATATTATATGTATATAATCTTTTTAATAGTTTCTCTGCTTCATCATAATTCTGCATTTCTATTTCAAATCTACCATATTCCGCAATAATAATAGGCATCTTTTTTTGATTATCAAATAAGAGCAGTTCTTTAAAGTGGTTTCTAGCACTATCAAATTGTCTGAGCTTTACTTCGCATTTAGCTATTTCAAGTAAAGAATGTATTTCTCCATCTTTTCCTAAAAGTCTTTCAAAATATGTTTTAGCTATATCATAATTATGTTTTTTATATTCTATTCTACCCAAATCAAAAATAGCAAGGTTTTCGTTTTTGGATACACCACTTTCAATCACTTCCTTAAATAAAGTTTCAGCTTCATCAAGAAATGATGGAGTATGCATTAAGTCTTTAGCTAAATAAAATTTTACTATATGATTTGATGGATCTTTTTTTAATATTTGTCTATAAATAGTTATTGCTTCATCATATTTTCTGTCTTTATCTAAAGATTTCGCTTTTTGGAATTCATTAAAAATATCATCACTCACTTTTATTTCCCCCTTAATTGAGTTGGTATAATAACAAAAAAGTTATAAATTGTCAAATTTTAACATCAAAAAAAACAACCCTAAGGTTGTGTTTTTTAAAATGGTGACCCGGGAGGGGTTCGAACCCTCGACCCTTTGATTAAAAGTCAAATGCTCTACCGACTGAGCTACCGGATCATGGTTGCCTTGGGTGGACTCGAACCACCGAAATGTCAGAGTCAAAGTCTGATGCCTTACCACTTGGCTACAAGGCAATTAAAGTGGTGGAGGGTCATGGATTTGAACCATGGAACCCGAAGGAACAGATTTACAGTCTGCCGCGTTTGACCACTTCGCTAACCCTCCAACATAAAAATGGTGCCGACAGAGGGAGTCGAACCCCCAACCTACTGATTACAAGTCAGTTGCGCTGCCAGTTACGCTATGTCGGCAAAAAAATGGTGGGCGCTACAGGACTCGAACCTGTGACCCCTTGCTTGTAAGGCAAGTGCTCTAACCAACTGAGCTAAGCGCCCTTCAAAATTTAGGACAAGTTAACTATAACACTCAAATATACCTAATGTCAAGGAAATTTTTGCAAATTTTACTGGTTTTACTGATTATATGTCATATTTTTTAAAAATATGTAAATTTAATTACTATTTATTTCTTGTAACTTATCATCTATCCAAATTGGAAGCTTTTCTTTAAGTTTAGAAAAACCATTTGGACTTTCCATTACTCTTCCTTTTGAACTTAATATTCTATAATTTATAGATTTAATTGATAATTTCATTTGATTCTTATCATTATCTATATCCACTATTTTGGCATATATTGTTTCATTGGGAAAAGCAAAATTTCTTACGTTAGATACATATCTATCACTAATTTCTGTAATATGTATCATACCATTATATTTATCATCAACTTTAACAAAAATACCATAATTTTCTATACTAGTTACAGTGACTTTAATAATTTCCCCGACGTGATAATCCATCTTTAATCGCCTCGCATGACACATTATAACATAATTATGATGATTGCGCAAATTTGCAAAAATCTACTTATTTTGATATACTCTTTTTGGTGATTTTTATGAGTAAAGACGAAAAAATTATAAAAGAAACTATTGAAGAATTAAGACCGTTTTTAAATATGGACGGTGGAGATATAGAATTTTTAAAATATGATAAAAAAGAAAAAATAGTTTATGTTAAAATGTTTGGAAATTGTATAAACTGTATGTCCCAAGATCAAACACTAGAACTTGGATTGCTTGAAGCAATAAAAGAAAAAGTTAAGGATGTTAAAAAAATAGTGAATTCACCTATTTAACCAATCAATCGCTGTTATGGCGGTTTTTTTATTGATTAAAATATAAACTTCTTTAAGAAATTCTTCATATTCACTAGCTTTGTCAAGTATATCAAGTAATTTTGATTCATTCATATTATTTTCTAATATGTAACCTACTAAATCAAAGTAATAAGTAGGAAACAACAATCTTGCGTATAATAAACTATATTCTATATCACTAAGAGTATTTAATTCAATAACACTTTTTAACTCGTCTAGTACATTAATACCTTTAAAAAATGATGCTTTTATATATTCTGCTATATCTCTTATTCTATAGTCAATAACTATATTTAAAGGATTATAATAATCCTTGCTATAATTGGGATAATATATTCTTTTTGTCGATATTACTAATTTTTCGTTATTAGTGTTTATAAGATTAAAATAATGAATTGCATTTTCTGCAAGACCTATATAATAATTATAACTATTCTTAATTATTTTATAATTTAAACCAAGTTCATTTATTTGATATTCTAAATAATCTACTTTTGATGACCATAACTCTTCATAATTTGTTCTGTTTAAAACTTTATAGTTTTGAACAACTTTTTGATTATAAATAATATCCCTTAAATCTATTTCTTTATGTAAGGGATACTCTGTTTTTAAAAGTACGTATCCTTGATTTTTAACTTCTGATATATAGTTTCCAAATTTATTAATAATCATTTTATGATAGTTGTTTTTATATGACATTAACAATTCATTGATAGCTATAACTTCTTTGTATGGCCGTATTATTTTAGTAAGGAAATATAAGTTATAATCTATATAAAAACTATAACTTGTATTATTACAACTTATGTCACTTATGTTTATTCCATAAAAATATAATAGTATGTTCTTTATATCTTTCATACTTCATTATATGAAAAAAGAACCAATTTCTTGATTCTTTATGCTGCTTGAGGAGTATCAAACCAATTTGTTTCTCCAGAATCTGTTGCAGTTGCCTCTGGCACTACAGGTGTAACAGGTTCAATTGGAGCGGCTTCTGGGATAAGTGCATCAGGAGCTGCAGGAGCTTCTGGTGTAGGATTTTCTGCTGCTACTGGAGCTGGTTCCACAGGTGTTTCCGGCATTACAGGTGCATCACTACTCATTCCCATATCTTGTGCAACAGCTTCTGCATGCTGTGCATTTGCCATATCATTTAATTTCATCGTATCTTCTATTCTGTTTACTGCATCAATTTCCATTTGTTCAAGTTGATCAATAAACTCTCTCATTTGATTATATTTTTCTTTAATAAACTCTATTGAATTTCCTGCATTAGCTTCATTGTTATCTGGAGTTTCGTTAGGTGTAATAGGTGCTGGAGACTCAAAAGCATTATCTGTATTAACTGGTAGTGGTTCAACTGTATCACTTGCTGGTGTTTCCATAGGTGCAGGTGTTTCAAAAATGTTTGGTACATCTGCTGGAGGTTCTGCTATAGCAGGAGCCGGTTCTTCTGGTACTGCTGGAGCTTCAGGTGCTGCTTCCATTGTTGGAGCTAAAGCATCTGGCGCAGGCACTACCTCAGCTGGTTCCGCTGGAACTTCTGGTGCTATAGGTGCAACCGCATCAACAGGTGCAGGTTCAGCATTTAAATCACTAACAGAAGGAATATTTATATCAGGTGATATATTAGCTTCAACAGGAGCTTCAGGCACTACTGGAGGAACTGGTTTATCAGCTTCAACTTCAGGTGGTACTGGAGCTTCAGGTGCTTGTGAAGCTACTGGCTCTTCAGGTACTACAGGAGCTTCTGGCATAACCACTGGTGCATCAGAAGCTGCAGGAGCTTCGGGATTAGTAGTTCCTTCTTGATAATTATTAGAATAATATAAACTAACTTGTTTATTTATATAATCATAACTAATAGGCATATTAGTAGCTTTAAATCCTATGATAGAATAACTATCTTTAGGTGCTAAATATTCAGCCGTACTTGCATCTCCTTTAATAACTGATCTCATGTGAGAATTAGCTTTATCCCATTCTTCATCAGATAAAGGAGTATCAAGCATAGGATTATTCTGCTTTTCCTTAGCATAATAAATCTTAACAGTTTGATCACTTGATCCAGGTTCATTCATTGTATAAAAAAGGCCATAATCATTGCCATTTTTTAAATAAGCAATTAATGATGCTGTTTGACTATTGCCATCTTCTCCTACTATTGTTACGTTTTTCATATTCATAATAATCCCTCTTATCCTATTTTATAATTATACTAAAATTTTATCACATTATTTATTTCTTATCAACATTTATTTTTTTTAGAACAAAATATTTGCAACCATACGCACAATACTTTTCTATATATTCATCTAATAAAGAAATATCATTTAATTTTTTATAATTTTTGTTGCCTTTTTCATTAAATCCTTTTAATCTTAACTTTCCGTAGGCCCAATCACCAACTATATAATCGTAATCTACAAAATAATCTGTAAATTTTTCTGTTAGTGCTTCTAAATCATATCCATTTCTTGAATCTTTTATAAGTTCATATTTGTTATTTTCTAATTCTATCATTATTTCCCCCTACATATGTAAAAATAAATATATTAACCCAATTGAAATCTCAGTTGCGATAATAGCTATTATTAAAAGTGCATCAACTGCCCCACTGCCACTAGTTAAAACAGAATTAATTCTAAATTTTTGTTTTATAGCATTTGGAACTTTATCGACTTCTATTTTGTTTTTTATATAATCGTTTAATTTATTTATCATACGATAATCCATATCTTTAACATCATCGTATGATACCCCAAACCTTGCATAAGTAAATTCATCTAAAAGATTTGGTTTTTCTTCTTCTAAAATTATATCTTCACTAAAATTTCTCTTTTCGTTTTTATAATATTTTAACACTTTATTAGGATCATTACTATAATTAAATGTATATTTTTTAATTTCTTGATCGTTTAAGAATATACTTTCAAAACCTGCTATTTGTGCATCTGTAATACTTTCAAAAACTGTTTTATACTTTAACATCTTTATTAAATCAGTTTGTATATTAGATAGTATTTCTGTTTTTTGTATAGGATTAGTCATAAGAGATTTTTTAAATCCTTCATATGCTATTAAATTATCCATAAAGTCTTCATATACAGATTGATTTAATTTATATTTTTTAATTATTTTTTCAAACATATTTGTTTGTTTTTGAATATAGGCTTCGATTAAACTTTGGCCATAAATGGCATACAAACACGCAATAACATAGTCTTCAAATATGTTATTTTTTGTTTTATTTATAAAATCATTAAAACCTATAGTAAGAAATTCATTTATAAATATCTCGTTCATACTAGAAGCCTCCTAGTATGATTATAACACATTTTTTATTTTATTGGTATATTAATTAACTTACTTTTGGAATTTATTGTTCCATCGTAGAAATTAGGAACTTTTCCATTTATTATTTTACTTGCGATTAAAGATGAGTAAGATATATCTTCACTATCCTTATTAAATGGCATATTAACCTCTATTTTTAGGTCTATATCAATATATATTTCTACCATTGCACTATTAATACCATATTCTGTTATTTTGGTTCTAACATTTCCAAGCGCACTACCAACCATATTTATAACAACTGGCACTTTTGGCCCTAAATTAGAATAAATAATACTATCAGTAATAAATCCAATTGGAACATATAAAATATAACCATCTTTACTATTGTTTATATCTTTATCTATATTATCTATAATTTTTGATAATAAATCATTACATTTTTTCATATCAAAAGATACTTCTAATATTTCATCGTTAGAATTTTTAATTACCTTTATTAAATTATTACTGTTTTCACTGACTTCAGCTTTGCTATATGCTTTTTTAAATATTTCATGGTTATTATTTTTTATTATTGTTTTGGAATAGTTTAATACCTTATTAGATATTTTATTACTTATATAAAGAGATATTAAAAAGGATATAATAATACTAAATATTATAATAAATTTATAATTAAAGTAGAATCCTTTTTTAAACTTTACTTTTTTCATTACTATATTATATGAAAAAAGAACTATTTAAATAGTCCTAATTTAAAGTATTTATCAACAAAATATACTATAACTGCAATAACTAGTAATATTATAATACCTACAAGTATTTTTATAATAATATTTCCTAGTTTAAATCCTTTTTCAGAATCATCAGAGCCGTCATCGTAATCACTTTTCTTAATTTTGTATTGGCCAGTATAGAAAGTATTCTCTTGTGTTAAATTAAGTGTATTAGTAGTGGTATCTTCTATTGGTTCTGCACTTTCTACTTCCTCTTTTGTTAGAGGCTTCTCTAACTCTTCTTCAATTTCATTTCTGGCAATTTTTATGGTTTTTTCTAATTCGTCTTTTAAAGAAGGTTTGTCTTCTGGTTCATATGTAATTTGTTCATCATCTTCAGGAATTGGTTCTAATACTTCTGTTGCATCATCACTTAAAAGATCACTCATCAAATCTTTTTCTTCTATAGCCTTTGTTGCATTATCCTCAACAGTTTTTATGAGGTTCATCAGTGTTGCTTCTTCTCTAGTTAGGGAATCATCTATTTCAGGATCTTCTTTTCTATTTAAATCAAGATCTTTTAAAATATCATATTGTGTATCTCTTAATTTTTTAAATCTATCTTTTTCATAATCAGACTCTCTATTTTTTCTTGCCTCATCAAGAATCTTTTTTAAATCATATTCTTTTGTATCTACAATATTTTTTTCTTCTGATAATGTTTCTTCCATATCAACATCTTCTTCATGATTTTTAGAATAATGAACATTTAAGTATTCTTTTAATTTATCTAAATCCATGTTTGTAGTATCTGTATCAATTACAGATATATTGGTAGTTAAATCTATGTTTTCTAAATCTTCCTCTGTAGTACCTTCATAAGCATTTTTATTTTTATTGAGTCTACTCTCTTCAAGTGGAGGATTATTTTTATAATATCTATCCATTCTAGATTTCATATACTTCACCATATTAATTTTATCACAATTTTTTAAATTAGCAAATATAAACTTGCTTTTTCTTTAAAATCTATTTTATAATATTATTGGAGGTTATTATGAAAGTAATTGAAGTAGATCAAAGCAAATGTATTGGATGTGGCGCTTGTATGGCACTTGATGAACAAGATTTTGAATTTAATGACGACGGTTTATCTAAAGCAAAAGTAGATGTGGTTGATGAGCCATCAGAAGAATTATTAAGTGCTGTAGAATCTTGCCCTGCTGGTGCAATTATTTTAGAAGACATACAAGAAGAAGTTCCTAAAGGAGAATCAGAGGAATAAAAAGCAGCATAAAAAAACGAAGAATTTATTCTTCATTTTTTTTGCCTTCAATTTCAATGAAATTTTTATCTTTATGAGGTTCATCAAATAATAAATCTCTATAATCTTGTTGTCTTAATGCTTCATATACCATGATAGCAACTGTATTTGATAGATTTAAAGCTCTTACATTGCTAGTCATAGGCATCCTCATACATTTATCTAAGTACGGATAAAGAATTTTTGGTGGAATACCTGTTGATTCTTTTCCAAATATAAAGAAGTAATCCCTATCTTTATCACTATAATCAAAACTAGTATGAGGTTTATGACCATATCTTGTTAAAAAATAAAAATCTCCATCTTTATTTTTTTCAAAAAAATCATCTATATTTTCATATACAGTGTAATCACATTTATCTATATAGTTAACTCCACTTCTTTTAATATATTTTTCATCTAAACTAAACCCAAGGGGTTTAATTAAATGAAGTTTGGAATTAGTTGCAACACATGTACGCATAATATTACCAGTGTTCCCTGGTATTTCTGGTTCAAATAATACTATATTTATCATAAATTCACCTAAAAAAGGGTTAAACCCTTAATTACTTTCTAATAATTCATAACTATCTAGTAGATTTAATACACTATCATTATTAATCATTTCTTTATCTGTACTAGATAAAACTTTAACTAGCTTTCCATCTTTATAATAAAGAAGTGCTGGCAAAGCTTTAATGTTATTCTTTCCTTTTAAAGAAAACTTTTTATTTAACATATCTATGTAATTGTCTTCTAATTTAATATCTGTTGCATCTAATAAATAGAAATTATTTTGAAGATTGTTATCAATTATGGTTTTATGTAATTTCTTTTCAAAAGTATATACATCCTTTGACTCGGTATATGTGATATATACAAATGAATCGCTAGCAAGTTCTGTTGTGGCACTATCTAAATCATCTATGGACATAGTATTAACTACCTTTTCAAGCGGACTAGTAGTATATATAAAGTTTTGCCTTGATTTATAGGTTTTAAGTCCTAATAATGCCAGCAATATTACAAGTATCATAAGTAGGCAATAATTAATCACTTTTCTTATCCTATCAGTTTTTTTAACTTTAGGCATAATCATACCTTCTTTCTAATTAAATTTTATCATAAAAAAACTCTTGTGTAAATTAAGATTTACTATATATTATGACATTATACGACAAATTATTTCAAAAAAAAGTTTGACATAAGGTCAAACTAATATTCACAATTTCCTGGGGTTCTTGGGAATGGTATAACATCTCTAATATTTTCCATACCTGTTAGGTACATAATAAGTCTTTCAAAACCAAGACCAAATCCAGAATGATAACAACTACCATATTTTCTTAAGTTTAAATACCAATCTATTGTATCTTTATCTACACCAAATTTTTCTATTCTTTCATCTAGTATATCTAAATTAGTTTCTCTTTGTGAACCACCCATTAATTCTCCAGCGCCTGGGACTTCTAAATCGACAGCAGCAACTGTTTTACCATCGTCATTTAATTTCATGTACCAAGCTTTAATATCTTTAGGCCAATTTGTTATAAATACTGGTCCATTAAAATGCTCTGTAATATATTTTTCGTGCTCTTTTGCAATGTCATCTTCATAAGATGGTTTGAATTCCCATTTGTTGCCTGATTCAAGTAATAAATCAACAGCTTCTTTATGAGTAATTCTTACAAATTTTGATTTAACTATTTTTTCAAGTTTTTCTTTTAAGCCTTTTTCAACAAAAGAATCAAAGAATTCAATTTCATCAGAGCACTTTTTAAGAACATCTTTAACTACATATTTAAGCATATCCTCTTCTATATCCATAAGTCCATTTATATCACAAAATGCAATTTCTGGTTCTATCATCCAAAATTCATTCGCATGTACTTTAGTATTAGAGTTTTCAGTTCTAAATGTTGGCCCAAATGTATATATCTTTTTAAATGCCATTGCATATGCTTCACCATGTAATTGACCAGAACCTGTAATAAATGTTTCTTTTCCAAATAGATCTTTAGAAAAATCAACTTTCTTATCTTCGCCCTTAGGTAAATTATTAAAATCAAGAGTTGTTACTTTAAACATTTGGTCTGATCCTTCACAATCACTAGTTGTTAAAAGTGGAGTATGAACATATGTATAGTTGTTTTCTTGAAAGTAGTTATGAATAGCCTGGGCAGCGACACTTCTTACTCTAAACACAGCTTGGAATGTTCTAGTTCTATTTCTTAAATACATTTGAGTTCTTAAAAATTCCATTGTATGTCTTTTTGGTTGTATTGGATAATCCTCTGGGCAATCACCTATTAAAATAATCTTTTCAGCTTTTAATTCCATTTTTTGCTTACCAGGGCTTTCAACCAAAGTTCCTTTAACTTTTAAGCTTGCCCCAACGTGATAATGAGTAATCTCATCAAAATCTTTTAGTTCTTTATCATATACAACTTGTAAACTTTTTAAGCAAGTTCCATCATAAAAATCTATAAAACCGAATTCTTTTTGAGGTCTATGATTTCTAATCCAGCCTTCAACCTCAATTTTATCACCTATTTTTTTCTTTTTAAATACATCGATTAAATCCATATTATCCCTCTTTCTAATAAAAAAAGTACCAAATGTTTGTAAGGACGATTTACTCGCGGTGCCACCTTACTTTACCATAGGTACTCTCATTTTTTTCTTATCGCGAAATTACGCTTAAGGTTAATAATTAATTGTTTCATATAACTTATTACTAGTCTTTTCCAGCGCCAAGACCTCTCTTTAAGCAATAACTTAGTCATACTTTGATTAATTCCTTAAGAACTAACTATATTTTAGTTTATTTTTTTCTAGTAGTCAAGATGTATATTTTTATTTTGAATTACTCATATGGTCTTTATTAGTTTGTACATAATTATCTTGACCAAAAGAAACATTTAATTTTTCAAACTCGGACATAGATGGTAAATTATTAGGTATTTCAATAATATTTTTATCATAATCATAGTCAAGTTTTAATTTATTTTCATGGGTATAAACTAAAGTTGACATAACATAATATTCTGTTATTGAATAAATAATCTGTCCATCTGGTGTACATATACTTTTTGTTTGCTTTGTACATAAATCTACCCTTTTGTCTTGAATTTCTTTTAAACTATCAGAAGAATATTTTTTCCCAGATAAAAGAGATATTTCTTCGACAAATTTATCAACGCTTAAATACTTTGCTTCTATATGTAATTTATAACCAGATACAGTATCGGATTCTAAATGAACTGTATTTAAATCGTTACCATCTAGTTTTCCGTTTTTATCAACATCTTTTAATTCATAATCTATTTTTGTTAATTTGTCTAATACTCTATATCCTTTATCTGACTGATATATTTGGATATAATCATCTTCATAATAATAATTTTCTTTTACATCATGAACCATATTAACAAAAAAATGTCTATTAGCACCAAGCGCAATCACACCTGCTAATACTACCCCTGCTGTTATAGTAACTTCTAAAGGATGATTTTTCATGTCTTCAAAAAAATTATAATCTTTCATATGCAATTCCCCCTTAAAAGATGATTTATATTATACATACAAATCTTAAAAATGCAAATTTTTTTCAAATAAAAACCACTATTTTATTAAGTGGTTGCCCCTACAGGATTCGAACCTGTGAAATAATAGATTCAGAGTCTACCGCCTTACCACTTGGCTAAGGGGCAATAAATGGTGATCCGTATGGGATTTGAACCCATGAATGTAGCCTTGAGAGGGCTATGTGTTAACCGCTTCACCAACGGACCAATTGCTTAAATGCATATATATTTTATCACAAATAAAAAAGATATGCAATTGGCATATCTTATGGGTTTTGAGGTTGATTGCTAGTATCATCAAGTTGTTTTACTTCAAGATCCATATTTATAACAAGTGAGTTCTCTCCACCTGATGCTTTAAATCTAGCGCTTTTTTCTCCCCAATATGTATCAGCATCGTTGCCTTCCATGTATAAACCACTTGCAACAAGAGAATCATAATTAGCGCTTGTAGCGACAGTCATAACGTAATCATTACCGTTTTTAACATAATATGTATATCCACTTTGATATTCATACAAACCATTAATCTTAACATATGAATTTGTTGGTTCATAAGGCCATGTAAGCGATATATCAAATGTTGCAGTACTTCCTTCTGAAATAGTTTCAGTAGAACTTGCAAGAGTTAATACATAAGGGGTTTCATTTTGAATCATAGATAATACTTCATCTGCAGTTGGACTAGTGCTATCTGTATACTCTACTCCAAAAAGAGTTACCTTTTTAATAGTATATTCAAAGTGAGCATCTACCCCACTTCTATTTCTTACAGTATATGTTTTAGTAAAATCAGGCATTCCTGGTTTCATATCTGTTATTTCAAGTGTAATAGCTTCAACTATGTTATTATTATCCATAAATGTTACGTCCCAGCTTACTACACTCGCCCTTAAATCTGTATTAACTTTTGATATATAAATAAACCATGCTAAGGTATTTAATCCAAACAAAAAGACAAGCAATAAAATGCTTTTTAAGCGTATTTTATTTCGTCTTGATAACCTTTTTTTATTGCTTGCCATTTATTTTATTCCTTTCTTTTAAGTTTTGGTATTTTACTTTGCTCTTCTTTTTCTTTTTGTCTTTCAAGTATATTATCTGCAATATCTAAAAAGATAGTTACAACAAGTGGAACAAATACAAAGAAGAAGAACGTTATTTTATTATTCACTAGTCTTGTTAAGAAAGAATATATCTTAAACTTATATTCTACTTTACCAAGTATTCTATCTTTTGTAATAGGATTATCACTTATCTCGTTGGCGTCTCCCTTGGTTGTTATTTCTCCTGTTTCATCATTTATATTTACTATTCTATGGGTTACAGTATAATTAGTATTTGCATAAGTTATAACATCGCCAACTCTTAAATTATCAGGATTAGTTTCCTTTATTAGAATTACATCATACACTTTATAAGCTGGATCCATTGAACCTGTTCTAATAGTGTAAATTCTATATCCTTTAATTCCGTTTTGACTTATTCTTTCTACTACTGCAAACACAAGATAAATAACTAAAAGTATATAAAATATAGTTCTAATTATTCCAAATACTGTCTTAAATATTTTGTTTTCAAAGAGTTTTTTCATTGGTCACCCCTTAATATATTGATTGAATCACTAAAATATGAATTTAAATTACCAAGTTTTCTGTTAAATATTTCTGCAATTTTTTTGTTCCTTTCTTGTGTTTTAACTTGTGTTTCTTCAAACTCTTTTTTAAATACTGCTTTCATTTTAGAAGCTAGTAATTTATCATCTATATCAAGTATATCTTCTATTACTTTTGATATAGCCATATTAATCATTTTCTTTTCACTATCAATAGTTCCTTCACTATTTATATCATTAAGTGCAAGATATTGAATCAAGAATGCATCATCAAATTTTGTTTTAATTTCACCTTGATCCATATAATCATTATTACTAGTTTCTCTTCTTACATCATCCTTATCATAACTTTGTAAGTAATTCCATAAGTCATTCGCTTTTTGAAAATTAGGATTTTTTCTAATAGCATTAGTCTTTTTAATTGGAGATCTAACTTCTGGTGTATGCATTCTCTCTAGTGTTACATACATTTCAGAATTTCTAAATCCATCCAAAGCATTTTTAATACCCCTTAACCTATCTTCGATAGAACCTTTTGATTTATCTAAATTTTCATCATTGCTACTTATATTTTTAGAAGAAAAACTAACAGATATAGTAGTGTTATCATTACCTATTTTAGCACTTGCTTCATATGTTGCATTTTTAATATCTTTTAAATATGCACCACCAAGCAAGTTCTCTTTATGCATATCGTAAAAGTTAGACATATTTTTTATTAAAGTATAAACAAATCTATTTTCGTATACGTCTAAACTTTCTTCTTTATTAATATTTAATACTTTCGCAGGTTTTACATCATTTGTTTTAAGGTCGATATCCTGTATTAAATTTGTATGTTGAGTTAAATATATAATACTTTCTACTGTTACTTTTTTTGACTTTTCAACAGGCACAACCTCTTCTTCATTTACAATAAATTTTTTTGGATTTCTTAAAATATTGTCAATATATGGAATTGTTTCTTCAAACATTTCAAGCCATGTATAATCTAGTACTTTACTATCATAATTTGTCTTAATATGTAAAGAAGATTCAAGCCCTTTTGTAAATATATCTCTTTTATCATCCATATACTACACCATCTTTTTCATTCTAAGAAGGTACTCTTTACATTCTTTAAAGTTTTCTTTTCCAAATTCTTGGTCTAAGAATTTAACAAAACCATCTATTTCATCACGAATATAAGCAAGATTTAATTGTTCAAATTTTCTTAAAATCTTTCTTGCTATAAAGTAATCTATACCATCTACTTCTTTTCCACCACATGCTATATACGCTGCGACAAATTCATTCATCTGCTTTACAATACGATTACCAAAAGCTATTCTGAAATGTTTAATAACATAGTCATCCATACGATTGATTTTCTCTTGGTTTTCATCTGATATTCGATTATTCTTTTTAGCATCTTCATATAAGCTTTCAAGGTAAGAAGAATTTATATCAAGCGCTTCTGTATCTACAGGTTTAAATACTTGTCCTTTATCGTTAATATCTATAGGCATAGCACGGTCGTATACCTTATCTGTAACTGCGAATGTTGAATCATCGTTGTTAATTGTTCCTATATACCACATATTGCCAGGAATTTGTAATTTTCCATCAGTTAGTTTCACTGGGTCAGTATCCCAATGACTTGAAACAAGTTCGATAATCCATTCATCACGGCTTGGCATTTCAAGGATTGATAACATCTCTGCAAAATAGTATTCCACACGAGCGATATTCATTTCATCTAGTACCGTTACATAAACATCATCAGTATATCCAGCTTCATATAAACCTTTTAGTACTTCTGTTTCATTAAATTTCTTAGTGAATTCATTGAAGTATCCAAATAGTTCTGTTCTATCTCTCCATGATGGTTGAACGGAAGCTATTATTGCATCGTGTTTTATAAATTTACCCCAAGCATAAGCAAGTGAAGTTTTACCAGTACCAGAGATACCTTGTAAGATGATTAATCTTGTACATGCGAATGATGAAATAAATATTCTAATCATTTCTTCAGTATAATATAGTCCTAATTTAGATGCTGCAAAATTTCTAAATGTTGTAACAAGTTCTGGTAAAGTAAAGCTGTTACCATAATTTTGAATTTTATAATTAGCAAACTCTATATCAACATCATGTAACTTAGTAAATCTAACGTTATCAAGATTCATATTTTCTAGGTCTTCACCAGTTTCTTCTATAGCTTCTACTTCAGTAGAATTAGCATTTTGAAGCATACTACTTCCATCCCCAGGTTTTAATCCTAGATTAGAAACTTTCATTGCAAGTAATTTTTCTTTTTCTAAAACTAATGTATTAACTTGTTTATTTAAAACTGCTATTTCATTAAGCATGCTTTCTTGTTCAACAAGTGTTTTTCTAAATCTAATATATTTTTTTACTAAAAATACAATTAAAAGAATAACAAGTGCAAGCAAAACAAGTACTACAAGGGCAGTTATTATAGCTAGTACATAACCAGAAACTGTAAATTCTCTTTTATAGAAGTTAAATACTTTTAAGTACTCTGGAAAATTAAACATCATTATAAATCCAGAAACTATACCTTTTAATATAGTTACAACTCCCTTAATAAATACACCAATAAATTCATATAAGAAATTCATAAATGTTCCCATGCTTACACCTCCTTCTTACTTATTTTAAATTCACTATACATTATTTCTTTTCCTTCTAGAGTATAATTTTTTAATTGTTTCTTTTGATCTTCTCTTATATTATCAAGTATTATATAATCAAAAGTTTTATCTACTATAAAACTATCTAGTCTAGTATTTACTTCTTTAATTCTTGATACATCTAAGAGGCACGCATATTTGTAATTTTTAATCTCTTTTATAGAAGTTCTATTTGTATTGTAATCATTAAATCTTAGTGTAAAAATAATATACTTTCTAGATACAGGATTATCTACATATTTTTTTATATCCTCAATTATATATTTGTTTAAATACTCTGTTTTAAGTTCTAAAAAGTAGTAATCTCCTTCTCTTTTTCTAAGTAATCTTCTAAGTATAATACTATTAATAATATTTAATTCTAATTTTAGTTTTTCTCTATATACTTCTTTAGAATTAATAACTTTATCAAGAACTATTTTTTTATGCTTCTCAAGTTCTCTAAAATGCGCTTTCATTTTAACTTTGCATCTATTTTCATATTTTTGATAATATTTAAACCTTAATCTTACACTATCAGTTTCTAGGGATTTTAAGTATTTTTTAGTGTTTTCTTCAACCTTTTTAACTTCCCTAATTAGTTTATTAACATTGTCTTTAGGAATCTTTATTATATTACTTTTTGCTTCTATTATTTTTTTTATTATTTCTTCATAATCTTTTATAAGTTCACATTTAGAATAATCTTGTAAGTCCGCAATAATTGCAATGGTAATAAAGGTATGAGCAAGTGATATTGATCTTTTAATATTATTATTTATTTTTCCTTTTTTTTCTTCTTTATAAATAAGTTCATAGTATTTTCCTTTTAATTCTTTAGATATATCACTTGTACTTGTTTCAAAATAAGGTTTATATTCTATTGTTTCAAAGCTTTCTAAATAGTATGAGTCTACATATACATTTGCATACTCAGATAGATAGTAATCTTTGTTTTCCATAGTAAAACCTTCACTTAAAAGAGAAGCATATTTAATGATAAATTCTTTTTTTATATCAAAAAATTCCTTTACTATGTCCATACTAATACCTCTTTATTATCCTTATAAAATTATATCATATTATGTAGAATTTTAGCAAGCATAGAAAAGCCCCTCTTTCCTATATTAGGAAGGAAGGGTTTTACCTATCCATTGTATTTTGATAGCACCACCCGTTGAAGAAGGATTCAAGTTAGTTAATTTGCTGGTTATACTTGATGGAAGATTAGAGTATGTTACACCACTTGCAATAAAGGATGAACCTCCTCCGCCACCACCAGCGCCAGCGTTTGTTATTGCGTTAGCAACGTATCCGCCGCCACCTCCGTAGTAGCCAGCGCCTCCGCCTCCACCACGTTTATCGGCATTTCCACCAGTTAACAATGATCCCGATGTTGCGGAGCTTCCTCCTGCAGCACCACCAGTTGTCGATCCTCCACGGCCATAAGCTGAACCAGAAACTGCAGTACCATTACCACCGGAAAATACGGTTCCAGCAGTAATAGTCGTTTTTGTAGAAGACATAGTTCCACCAGTTCCACCTTCACCACCGGCTTGAGTGCTTAGTGTTTGTCCTCTGGCAGAACTTCCTCCGCCTCCACCAGCGATTATTTTTACTATTCCATTATTAATATTAGTTTGATTTATAGCGGTTCCTCCAACAGCGAATGCGGAATATCCACCTCCGCCACCTCTGTGACCTGACATTCCTGATGAACCAGTTTCACCACCAGTACCTCCGCCATTGGCACCTCCTGGAGCAAGCCCTCTATCTTGGCCTCCATTACCGCCAGCAGTAGAGTATACTTTTGTGTTATATGGAATATAAACAACTCCATATACATATCCATTTGGGCCACCATTAGTATTATCATCATCACCAACACCACCATGGCCACCCCAGGCTTCTACTAAATAATATCCAGGGTGCCAATTTGTTGTTGTATATGTTCTTGCAGTAGTATTAGAAGTATTTGCAATAGATCCTGTTATCCATGGTCTTTCATTTAATGTTATAGTTTTTGTTGTATCCTCTGCAGTCATAACATAAGTTTCTTCATAATCATTATATGTTCCACTTGTTTCAGTATAATAATATTCAGGATCGGAGACTGTTATTGTTACAGTTTTGCCTTTTCTTATTCCTGTTGAAAGTGGTACTGTTCCAGTTGCAATTACTGTATCACCATTTTTGATAGTCGCAACTGCATTTTCTGCGTTTGAAGTTACTGTTAATACACCATTTCTATCATAGTAAAGATTACATATAGTAGAAAAATTAATTAAAGCATAAATCGACAAATCATCATTTTGACCAATAACTCCTCTAGAACATTCCTGATTAGTTTTTTCAACATTTAAATAATATCCTTCACTAGGTAAAGTTCTGCCCTCTTGTGGTTGATATACGCCATCTTCATCTTTAATATAAAACTTATATACCGTTCTTTGAACTTCAAAATTAGCTTTATGATTTTTTATAAGTTGTTCTACCATTAAACTTGTTGATAAAAAGGCTAAAACCGCAAATACTATAAATTCAACTTTTTTAAGTTTCTTATTCTTCATATTTGCTCCCTAATGAACCACAAATGGATTTGAACTTGTTCCTGTACCTGTTAATGTGGCAACTGCTTCCTGTGAAATGTTTATAACAGGAACGACTTTTATTCCTTCGTCATCAGTAACATCCTCATAACCCAATTCTCCAGTATAATTAACTACACCAAGTGTAGCATCAATATCATTTTTGTCATATTTAAAAGGCGTACCAGTCCAATAATAAGTATTTTTATATAAATATGACTTATTATTATTGTTATTATAATTTAATCCTCCCATTACAACTTCATCTAATGTTATTAAGCCTATTCTTTTTGATAAAGAACTATTTCCAACGTTTGAATCATTAAGCGTGAATCTATCATTTTTTTGTACACATGTTACTTCAGGTGATTTATTAATATAATTTCTTTTATAAGCTGAATAATAAGTTGTTTCCTTTTTTATTCCCAAACCATCACCTTCTTGTATGCTTCTATCATAACAAAACTCTGTATCCGAAATATATTTTTCAACAGTAGTACCGCTTAAATTATTTGTATACCAATTTTCTAAAAAAGTTTTAATACCACTTGAATTACTATTAGCATGTGTTGCTTCATATGTGGAACTATTTGGTGAACCATACATATAACCAACATATGCGTTATCATCATCATTTTGATTGACTGGTATTTCCCCAAGTGTTTCTATTGCAGTCGCACTTGTTCCAGCATATAAAAGTCTTAAACTTTCATCACCATTTATTCTAACTATTCTCCAATACAAATCTTGATTACTAGAATTCTTTCCAAATTGGATATAATTGGTTGTTGCAGCACCTCTCCAGTAATAGCTTGTGCCATAATCATCTTGCGTGGAATATAATCCTTCATCAGTAGTAGCGACTTGACTAAAGTCTGGCGTTCCAGAATTAACTTGAATACTAGGATTTAACGCTTGAAGCAATTGTAGAGTAGTAGCAGTCGATGCGCTTTCACTTAAATCAAATTTAAGAGTGCATGTATCCGTACCACCAGTAAATGTAATTGCTTTAGCTTCGTTTTGAGTTATAACTCCTCCATTTTCGCATTCATAACTTGATAAAACATAACCATTTTTAGGGAATGTGCTACCATTATATTCAACGTAGTTAGAAGAACCTTCTGATTCTTGTACTAGTATTTTATAATCTGCTTTTTCAAGTATTGTTTCCTTTTTTTGAGCAAACAAAAGAATATTTATTACTGCCGTAATAAAGAAAATAGCTTTAAAGTATTTAGTATATTTAGTTATATCTATCTTCTCTTTTGTCTTCAAAATATACGCCTTCCCCATTATATTTATTATATCATTGTAAATGGGGTAAAACTATCAACAAGGAAGGTTGAATTGTTGCAATTTAATGACTAGCTTGCCCCATCAACAGATACACTTATAATGCTAGTTCCACTTTTTCCATCATAAGAATAATCCTGCGAAGTATCGGCTTTATAAAAAATTATTTTTTTAGTAGAAGAAGCGGTTATTGGTATAGTTATTTTTTTAACATAGTTATGTGATTCAATAACTTCTGTAGATTCACTTGCTTTATTATCAAGATACAAATTATTTGTCATATCAATTCTAAGTAAATTTGGATCATATGTAAGCGTTACTATAGCACTTTTACATTTCTTTTTATTTGCATCTGATAAATTATTATATTCATCAATACTTACATGGTCTCCAACGGATTTTCCGTCAAAAGCCTCTGTAACCTCATAAAATGTAAAAGCATTTTTAAGTTCCAATGTTAAATATTTGGAATTAGGGCTATCATCTATGATATATGAAAATGAATAAGTAACAACGTGTAAAATATAAGTTGTTTTAAGTGTTTTTTCATATGGCGAAGTGCTGCTTGCGTTAATGGTTATAGTTGCAGTATCGCCACTTCCAATATTTCCATTAGGTAAAACAGTAATTGTAAAACTATCAGCATTTGTTTCCTTTGAAATATTACCTGTTTGCTTATTTGTGGAGCATGTCACATTACTAGAACAATTAAAACTTGTATTGTAATTAATATCGGCTTCTGTTTTTATAAATTTGTTTTTCTTAGAGCTCAAATCAAGAGTTATTTCATAAGCATTAACTCCATCCCAATTAGAAATATTATGGCTTGTTCCTAGAGTACTCATTGTAGTCGAAGTAAAATAAAAACCTTTCGCTTCTAAGATATGATTTCTAGTGTAATCATACACATATCTTGCAAGAGAAATAACTACTCCAAAAGTAATAATTAATACTGCCGAAAACAAAATTAAAGTTTTTTTATCTTTTAAATTCATCTTTTTCATAATTCACCTATATTACTTGTTTAGAGTTAACTATAACAGTTACACTTTCTATTTTATTTGCATATTCAAGATTGTTTTTATAAGCTTCTGGAAAGTTTACAACTAAATAATATGAATCTGTGGTTTTAGTATTATATTTAAATAAAGACGGTGTGTTTAAAGTAAATACATTATACCAAGCATTACTTTCATCTTGTTTTACCTCTTTACTAGTAAGTAGATTTGTTCCAGGATTTTCATTTTTATATAATTTATAATTTAACGGAAGGTTGGTAGTTGTAACAATTTTCATAGTATATTCCAAATCCACATTTGAAGTTTTATTATCTTTAAAATTTGCCACTGTAAAAAGATATGTGTACTCTTCACTTGATGGTAAGATTCCTTCTATATCCATATCAAATTTATATTCCCCTTCATCAAGAATATATAAGGCTGCAACTACATCTAATTTCATAGCTTTTTTAGAATAATATCTTGCATAAGAAGCACTTATTAACTTAATCCCTAAAATAAGTCCAGTAATTATTAGACATGACAAAACTAAGAATCTAGCCTTATATTTTTTATCTTTTACAGTAAGATTCCTTTTTATTTCTCTAATATTATGTCCTAAAATTTTAAATTTTTCTTTTAATTTTAACATATTATTCTCCTACATATGGAACTATGCTTTCACCATTATATTGAATTGCTTCAAACTCTAAATTAATTAAACTTGCTTTTATACTCTCTGTTCCAACAAGTGAATCAAAATCATTATTACTTTCATCATTAATCCATTCAAGTTCTATTTTAACATTTTCTTTTTTATTACTTCTTATTTTATTCAAAGTAAATAATCCTGTATAAGTATTAGGGCCTGTTTTAGTTAAATCTCCATCGCTTGAACTAACATTTGTAACATTTAATACAGCGTTAGAATTAGTATTTTTATCTTCATATGTAATATTATATAAAAATGCCACATCTGTACCATTTGGATCAATTGTAATTGTTGCTTCACCTTTCATGCCTGGCGCTACTACTCCAGAAGCCGTATGTTCATTTGATTCAAACATTACATTATCTATTAATATCTCTTTTGTTTGAATGCTTCCTAAATTTGTATTATTAACAAGGATATTCCACTTTCCAATAGGTATTCTTGCATTAGCTTTTACATCACTTTCAAGCAAGGCAAAGCTTTTACTTATGAAAAAAATTAAAGCAAAAACTATAAATAAAGAAATTAATACTTTATCAATCTTTTTCATATAGCACCTCACTTATTATAATACCTCTAGTATAATATTACCATAAATTAAAGAAAATAAAAAGGCTTAAAGCCTTTAAATCCATCTAGTAACAGGTACCCTTCTAATTGCAATTAAATCATATTTATCAAAGAAATTAATTATAGCAGTAACTATACTTTCTAAGATATTTTCTCCTCTTTGTACCTTAACTTTTGTTATATCTTGTTTTATTTCTTTTCTAAATACAAAATCATTTATGTATCTAAACATAACTCTATCTAATTTTTCTATTTTTTTTATATTTTCAGAATTATTAATATCCACACTAAAAATATATTTTTGATATATATCAAGTAATTTTTCAGAAATTATATCATCACTATAATATTCAAAATTAATTATTGTATAAAAATGTGGACAATGTTTTAATATTTCTTTATTTTTATCCATTTACTATCACCTTATGCTAATAACATTATATAGCATATAGGCAAATATTGCAAGTTATTTAGGCCTTTTTAATCTCATATGTGTATTCTGCTGCAGTTTTTTCAAGTGTATTATAGTTATCATCATCATATATAACAATGTATGAATCTTTTAAACAAACTGCTTTTTCTCCAAATGAAGTCATAAATGAAATATTTTTATCTACTCTTACTAGTTTCCTTGGGATATCCTCATATGCATATGTATTATCGTCTAATTTAATCATTTTAGATAAATAATTAGGATCTATAATATATTCTTCTTTAGATAAGCTATTTATATTTTTTGCTATATAATCACAAACTAGTTCCCCTGATTCAGTTTTTTTCAATCTTACATAGTTTACTTCTTCATGAAGTATATAATTTCTATCATTATAATCAGTTAATAATCTGGTTTTTATTTTTTCGCCTTTTTTACCTTTTCTTACCTTAATAGGAGCAACTTTTTTCCCAATATAAATATCTTTAGAATTTCTTATATAAGCCTTTAAAGCATCTTTATCCAAAAATTCACAAGATACTACTATATCTTTATATGTATCTTCATCTAAACTTTTAAGTAATACATAATCCATAGACTTCACCAACATTATCATAACATATTATTATCTATAATATAGTAAATACATTTATTATTTGACACATATTTTATCTTTTTATTAATACCATATATAAATATTTTAATGTTTCTTTTTAGATAATAGTTCTCTATATTTTTTGTCATAATATCATCTAAAAGACATACACAATAATAATTATAGTTTTCACTTGAATTTAAAACATAATTTAAAATGCCATATTTATAATTAGGATATCGCTCTTTGAGTTTTTCTATTCTTGATTTATTAAAACTTATAAATATCGTCTTATCATCTATATATTTTTCTATTGGTTTTAAATCTATATCCTCTTTTAGTTCTATTACTTTAATAAAATCATATCTTTTTAGTACTGTTTTAAGGAGTGGTATCTTTGCAGGCTTTTCTTTAGTACCAAAATTATATTTTAATAACTCTTTATATGTTTTATTTTTTATTAAGCCTTGCCCATTTGATACCCTATTAATAAATGCATCGTGACAAATAACGTACTTTTTATCTTTTGTAACTCTCACATCACACTCGATACCCTTATATCCAAAATTGTAGGCCATATCAAAAGATTCTATAGTATTTTCTTTATAAATATTATTTTTATATCCTCTATGTGCTATTAAGTTCATAATTATTTATATTAATATACATTTAAAAAAATACCATTAAGCAAATTATTTTATAATACTAGAACTTCATTGTTTTTTTCTATATTATAAATATCATCTTTTATTTTTAATATTTCTTTTTCAGAAAGCCCCGTAGATGAAATAATTAATTCTATTGGTAGATTAATATTAAGCATGTTCCGTATTATTTCATATCTTCCTTGATTTTTTCCTTCTTTGATTCCTTTCTTGATTCCTTTTTTCTCTCCAACTACTATTCCTTCCTTTTTCCCAAGCTGTCTTTCGGTTTTTATAATGTGATTTATATTATCTACGTTAGCATGATAATTCTCCCAAAATTCTTCTGCTTTTTCTTCTTCGCATAACTTTCTCATTTTTTCTATAAATGCTGGTACATCTTCTTTTGTTAACACTTTCATTACCTCTCTTTCTACCTTATTTATGTCTTTTTCCAATAGTATCACACTCCAACTAATTATTTTCTTTGTTCTCTCGTCAGCTTCATCATAACATAATTCTTTTATTGCTGGTAAAAAAAACTCAAAAATAACGGAATTTTGTAAATACTTAGTATTCACACTATCTTTTGGAACTATCTCTTCTATCTCTTTATCTCTTTTTTCATAATTATTTAAATTAAGTTGGATTACTTTCTTTTTTACCTTTTCTTTTTTGGAATCATAATTTTCATAATAACTCTTCCCTGCATATGCAAAACTTTTCTCATTTCTCTTCCGGTTATTAGCTTCTACATTTATTACCATGTCTGGGAGTGACACATACAAGTCAAACTCCACATATGGATTACTATATATCTCTATAGGTCTTTTTCTTACCTTTATTTTCATATTATCTCTTAAATACTCATAATCAATACCTAAAAAATCTGATAAAAATCTTGCAGTTACATTTTTATTTTTAGAGTCATTAAATATACTTGTAAATATTCTATCGTTCATTAGGTTGTATAACACTTTATCACCTCCTTTACTATTTTTCATTGCTTTCTATTTTTTCGATATCCATAATATGTTTGTTGTCCGTTAATATATTTAATTCTCTCCTTGCAAAACAGTTTAATTTTTCAAGTCTTTTATTCTGTGGTATTCCATTGTCAATCATACTTGCATTTAATATTTCTAAATTACTTAATACTATTAAATGAAGAATATCTGTATAATCTCTGATATTTCCTATTAATTTTGGATTTGATTCTCTCCACTCTTTTGCGGTCATACCAAATAATGCAACATTTATAACATCAGCTTCATCAGCATAAACAAATTGTTTTTGTTTTTCTGTTAATTTAGGTACAATGTTTTGTTTAATACTATCTGTATGTATTTTATAATTTGTTTTTGATAACATTCTTCGAACTGACCATTCTATTTTACTGTGATAACTTTCATCTTGCTTTAGTCTCTCAAATTCTTTGATTAAATAAAGTTTGAAAGCCGGATCAATCCAAGAAGCAAATTCTAACGCAATATCAGGATGTGCAAATGTACCACTATTATATTTTCCTCTTTTACTTACAAATCCTATAGCATTTGTCCTATTTATCCACCTTGATGGACTCATTGTAAATGATTGCTCGCTAGAACTCTTTTTAAACTCGCGAGATTCCGCTAGTTTAAATTCTTCATTAAATAATTCTTCCCATAGCGAATAATAATCAAAAGAGCTTTTGTTGCTCATCCATTTGATTATTACATCTCCAGGATTATCAGGATTTTTATATCTTGCTAAATCTGTCAAACATATATAATCTTCATTATCTACCCTCATTATCCTAATTTCATTTTCGTTAATGTTTAAAACCGTTGTGACACTTTTCACTAGTAACCTCCTTTCTAATTTTAAATTTTTGTGTTTCTTTTTTCCAACCCCTCTATTATTATTATTCAAGATAGATTTCATTTTTCTTAATTTTTTTTAAAAAAAAGTTTCTATTTTGTCAAAGATTAATTTTCTGCTTACCAATAATAATTTATTGCATAAAAAAACTCTCATTTCTGAGAGCTTGTTTGTTTTCTTTTATGAAGTAATAGAATAATTGCAACGCCAACAATAATTAACGCACTTAATATTATAAAAGTATAGCTGTTTTTAGAAGTTATAGGCACTTTTATAATTTCTTTTACTTCATCATTATATTCAGCATAAAATGTCCAATCAACTAAAGAATATTCATCATTTTCAGTATTATCATAATCAGTGTCTAAAGTAGTAACCACTTTTAATGTATATGTATGTTTTGCACTAACCATTCCGATTTTAGCAGCTTCACTTAGATTAACACCAGTATTATTATAATCAACGCCAGAAGCAATACCATCATATATAAGATTATTATCTAAATATATTTGCATCTTAAGCTTTGAAAGCAGCTCTCTTGCTTCTTCGGCATCACTTTTTGGTTTAAGTTTTAAATATAAAGTATAATCTGTATTAGTTCCGTTTTCTATAACCAAAGTATCTTCATTAACACTTCCTGGAACTAAATCAAGATGTTTCATAAATGAATTATCATTTATAGCAGAATCATAATATAATCTTCCATTAGTTTCCGTAAAGTAAAGTTTATTATTATCTGCATATACAAAACTTAACCAAAATAATGAAATAAATAATAATATATTGAATATTCTTTTCATTGTTTCCTCCTATTAGCTTATACTAACACTTGTTGACCAAGCTTCTTGATAAGCATCAAACTGAACAGTTTCTACTTTAATAGTTAAAGTATATGTTCCTCCTGCATAACCACCTGCTTGAGTTGTACATGTTACAGTAGTACCAGCAGCATTTGATTCACATGACTGATTGGCACTTAAAGTAACATTTTCATTGAATGTAACAGATTTAATAAATGATGTAGTGCTTTGATTTTTAGTAAGTTTAGTTTTATAGTAATAGTAATTACCATCTTTAGTCCATTTACTGTTTAAATCATCAGCATAATTTATTACTGCAGCAGTTACTCCATTTGTTGTAAGTGCAAGTGGATTATTTGATGCATCTTTCCATTCTTCTGTATAAGAAACTCTAACTGCAACATCTACATCACCGGTATTCTTTGCAATAACAGTTTTATCAGTAGTAGTACCTGGAGTCCAATTTTCAGGACTTACAAAAGTTTCTGTAATTTCAGTACTATAAGGTTTAGTTTTAAACTGATTACTGAAAGTTGCTTCGCTTGTAAAATAAGCTATTGTACCTCCAACAAGCCCAACAAGAAGCGCTAATGCAATTGCAATTAGTGGTTTATTATTCTTTTTTTGTTCCATTTTGATCTCCTTTCTTTTTTTCTATATCTAAAGTATTACTAAATAAATACTCTGATATCAAAATTATAGCAACTATTAATATTAAATAAACATTCTCATTTGCAAATTTAACATAATATCCTACATAAGGGATAGATATAGAATCTTTTCCAACTATTTGTTCATAGTTAATTAGTAGTGGATCAGCAACTTCATTAGCATCACCCTTAGTTTCATATTTTCCATTTTCTATTTTGTTTATTCTATGGGAAACATATTCCTTTTTTGTATCTGTTTTGAAAGTTATAATATCTCCCTCTTTTAAATCAGATTCACTAACTTTATGATAATAAATAACGCTGCCTGTTTTTATACTTGGTTCCATAGACCCAGAAAGTACTACAAGTGGATTATATCCCATTACCATTGGTAAACATATAAGAGCATATATTCCAACCAAAATATAACAAAGATTAGCTAGAACATGAACTATTTTTTTTAAGATGCCCACGTTACCGCCCCGTTATTTATTGTCGCTGTTTTACCCCAAACATTATTTATAGCTTTAGAGTCTGCTTGAACAGCTTCATAATTAACATCTAATTCATAATTGTATGTATGATATTCATTACTATAAACTGATCCATTAACTAAAGATTCATTGAGAGCAATACTATTTAATATAGTAACTGCTTTTTGAGAATCTAGAGTCTTTTTATAATAATACCAACCATCATCTTTTAATTCAAAATCATTATTAAAATCACTTGTATAATTTTTTGTAACAACACTTTGACCATTTATAGTATTACTAAGTGTTTTAGTAGTACCTTCCACTACCTTGCTCCAATTTTCTGTAAAATTAACTCTAATAACTACAGGAGTATTAGTAGCTTCTTCGTTTTTTATAGTAACCTTTTTAGTACCAAACTGATTATGAAAATCTTCTTCTAGCTTAATATTATATGTCATAGTTTTAAATCTATTTGGTAAACTAACTTCTTCAAGATAGTATGCAAATGTTCTTCCAACAACAAATATTGATAATATAGCAAGTAAATATATAAGAGGTTTATTTTTCTTTAATTTTTTCATTAGTTACCTCCTAATACAGTATTTTTTGCTCTTCCATAAGAATGGAAGAATCCTTTTCTTACAAAACTATGTTCAAACTCTATTTTATAATTAGTTCCTTGAACAACATTTAAGTTAGAACCATTTGATGATATACCAGTTACACTATTAATTTTATATTCTTCTGGAATAACTTCTTTTATTTTGTATGTTCCAGGTTCTACAAACACATATTTACATTCATCTTTCTTAAGGTTCATCCATGTATCATATGAATTGTTGTTAATATTAACATCAAATGAATTGTCGGCATATGAACCAGTAATTGTATTACATATTTCTACTTTTGATTTTAAATTCGAACTAACACTAGCTTCATATGTACCTTCCTTTAATGAGTAATCATTATCAGCTATTGCACCTTTAATTGCAAAAGTCATATTAACTTTATTAGTATCAGTTTCTTTAACTTTATATACACCCTCTAAAGTAATACTTTGTCCAGCAGCAAGCGAGCCAATAACGGCTATCTTATCCGTTGGCACTTCATATCCATCTTTTGGTGTGAAACCAAAATCTTCAAGTTCACCTTTAACATATACTTCTCTTATAGGATAACTTGCAGTGTTTGTAACAGTTACTTTATATTTAATAAAATCTCTTGGTTCAAAGTATGTTTTATTGTCATCAACTACTGCAGTAATTGTTGGTTCAAAAGTACCAGCCTCTCTTTTCCATTCACCATATATAGTTACATCTTCTTCAGGCATTTCAAATTCATCTTCATGATACCAACCTAGGAATTTATAACCCGCTGGTTCTGTAACTTCATCAAGAGTCACAGTTTGTCCAGGTTTATATGTTTTTTCTGCAGGTAATAAACTTTCTGAATTTGGAGGAAGAATTGTATCATAAAATTTATAAGTTATTTTATATGTTACTTCTTCAAATGTACCCCTTAAAGTTACATTACTATCAGGCATTATAAATGAATCATCTGTTATTTCAACATCATCACTTGTCCAACCAAGGAATCTATATCCATCAATTATGTCGCCTTCGCTTAGTGAATCAACAGAAACACTAGATTTTTTTGGATAACTTTTAGTTTTAGGCTTAATATAACCTTCTGGAGCAACTCCATCTATTTCATAAACAACTTCATTTGTAGAATCAGCTGTAAAATGACCTTTAAATATAACGTTTTGTTCAGGCATTAAGAAGGTTCCATTTTCTACTGTTGCATCTTCTGTGGTCCATCCACTAAAAGTATAGCCAGTAAGAGAAGCATCATTAGCAACTCCTACATTTGCACCTTTTACATAATTTGATGATAGAGGCACGCTTGGTGCACCTTCAGGTATATCACCTTCATACTCATAACTTACTGTAAATGTTTCTATATCACTAGATCCAATAAATGCATGTACGGTATTAGAATTAACTGATAATTCATTTTCAGTAGCATTTGCAAAGTTATAAAAATCTCTTCTTTTTTCAACTTCATCAGTTTCAGGATCATCAATTGTTGCAGGTGTTTTTGTAATAATTCCTACAGTTAAATAACAACCTGCTTTTAAATTAGTAACCTTAAAATTAACTGTTCTATCTGCAGTAGTATAATGAAGCCCATGATAAACATATTCTGTATGTGCTTGATTCCAGCCTACTGTATCTCCAGTATCATCAATAACTTTACCAAGGCATGTAGTATCATCACTTCTTTTAACTGCACCTATACTACCATTGTCAGTTTCAACGAATCCTTGGAATTCAAGACCATTTGGTATTTTATCACTTATAGTCATTATCCCACTTTTAACTTCTGCAGTTGTTTCATCGCTAGACCTAACTCCGTTAACATCTACACCATCATAATTTACTTTTAAATAGTAAGTTAATAGTGAGTTTCTTTCTACTTCAACATCGTTATCAAGTATATCAGCCTTGCTACTTCCAAACGTGGCTCTAATAATTAAAGCCGCTATTGCAATTGCAAAAACTGACAAAGCAATAATAACAGATTTATTAGTTTTTAGTTTATTTTTAGATGTTACCATAAGCGCACCTACCTTATCTATTTAATTTTACCACAAGCATTACAGAAAATCTATACATTTTAGTTCATTTGTAACTATAAATTTAAAGAAACTTTAGTCATATTATCCACCAACACTAACATCACTAGTATCAACAATATAAGGGTTATTCTTACTTCCATCGCCATCAACATACTCTGTGCCAGGTTTAAGGGAAACTACAGGGCGAACGCCGTATGCAGCAAAAACAGATTGAGTCGATAATCCACCATTTGAATTCGTATATTTCACATGCGTATAATTATAATTGTAAATAAACCAAGCAGGTGAAACAAGCCAATAATGTTGCCCTGTTTTTCTTATGTTGTTATTATTTAATAAGTTTACTTCTGGATTACTTGCTAATCCTATTGGGTATAAAAGCTGTGCTTTCTCATTTAGTGTACTAAACCTGTCTGTATTATTTGTACAACTTAAATCTTTGGTTGAATTATTTTCTTTAAATTGTAATTGTACAGTAGAATTTCCACCATTTGAATTCCATCCACCTATATTTCTTATACTTCTATCATTACAAAAAACTGTATCTTCTAAGCCACTTTCATAGTCCGATAAGTTTTCTTGATACCATGCATCTATATACGCTTTCATTGTTGAATCTGTTACATTTACATTTTCATCATATAACATTTCATTTAGTGCATCTTCTACTGACTTCCCATCTTTTAATGTTATATATCTTTCGTCTCCAGCGCTTGTATAATAAATATACTTTAACTCGCTACATTTTCCTGTTGTATTAAAGCAAGTATAGTGATTATTGTTTATGGTATTATATTTTGCATGCCAATCCCAAAAATGAATCTTGCTTGCAACTTCTGTATCTTTTAAAACATACTCATATTCATTTGTTTCTTCATTTAATTCGTAATCAAAGTCATTAGCATATATATAATCACTTGCTATGCTTTCAGCATTATATGTTTGTATTGCTGTATTTATTGTATATATTGGACTTGTACATGGATTGCTTCCTATACAAATATACTTATTTTTACTATCTGTATATTTTGTGAACCAGTCTGCTTTTTTAAATTCTTCTACAGTTCCACTTGTTGATATAATATTATATGTTCCATCTTGATTATCTATATATCCGTCCCCCACATAGAATGTTGGATTTACATTTTCTAATGTCTGATCATATAGGATTGATAAATAGTATACATATTCACCTGATACTCCTACTACATATCTTATTGTAGTTCCTACGCTATCTGGATTAGTACTAAAAAAAATGTATGTTCTAGCAAGTTCTTCATTACAATTTCTATTCGTAATGCATTCTTCTGCAGTAAATCTATCATCTTCATCAGTTTCTGGATTATCATACAAATTAAAGTGATGCCAACCCATAACTTCATATTCATATTCTCTTGCAAAATAATGATTTTTCTTTAGTGTTTCTCTACTGAGTACATATATTCCAGAATCTGGATCAAATGTATTTTGTACATATAGTTTATTATACATATATCCAACATACGCTGGTGAATTATAACTTGAATTAAATGCCTTTGTTCCTATTTGCTGTGCTGTTCCTGTATTATTACATGTTCCATTTGAATCTGGAATACCATTATAAATGAGTTTAACTCCTCCTGTGTCAGTGGTTCTAAGAATCTGCCAACAGAAACCTCCAAATATTACATTAAATTTATTTAGTATTACTTCCGCTTGTTGATTCGCAACGTTTGTATTTGTTGATGTTGTTGCATAGTGATATATTTTTTCTGTTCCGCTTCTATCATATGCATCTGCATGTTCTCCTGTATATTCAGCTGCATATGTTCCTATTTTCGCTTCATTTTCTACTACTTTATATAAAGTGGTTTTTTCATTTATTTGTCCATCCATTGATTTATTAATAGATTGCCTTGTCCATATAGCTCGGATATGTACATCACTCTCTGGCATTATAAATGTATCATCATTTATTTTTGTTACATTCTCTTCTATATCCCAACCCTTAAAGATATAACCACTACATGAAAGTTCTATATCTTTTTTTGTTACTTTATCAAATACAAAATAATTTTCACTTTCTATTTCTTCTATATTACATTCTGTAGGCGTGTTTACATCATAATAAACATCGTAATTGTTTTTAAGTACTGGTGTATCTGTACTTGATTTAGTTTTACTTTCATCGCTTATTTTATAATCTATATCTAGTTTTTTATTTGTTGGATACAACCCTTTTACATCTTGATATTCACCTTTTAATTTTAGTTTAACTTTAAGTGTGTCTTCACTTCCTGTTATAAATGAGTTATCCCTAAAATTCCATTCTATTTTATTATCTTCATTTTCTATTTCAAAGTAATCATCATTTATATAATCAGTAATGCTTAGTTTTGCATATACTTCTGGTGATACAGTTGCTTCAAATAAAACATTATTTAGAGAATCTACTTTTGCAGTCCATTGATTGTCTGATATATCATTAACAGAATTTGTTGTATCTCCCATTTCATATTCCACTGCATTTATTGTTATATATGGATATGCTTCTTTTAATGATTCGTATATACTTGTAGTTGCACCGGAGTTTATTGTTGGTACTCCATCTGTTAAGAATAGTACTACTAAATCTTTACCAGATTCTTTTGAGTAGTTTTCTAAAACTGTTTCTACATTTTTATATGCTAGATAGTAATTAGTAGCATCTTCTGTATGCATGTTATTAATCGCTTCAAGAAGTAGACTTCTATCATTTGTTAAAGGCGATAGTATTCTAGATGTAGATGCGAAAGATATAATTGATATTTTATTATCTTCATCTTTATCTAATACATAGTTTATAAGCTCAGAGGCATCTTCTTTTACTTTGTCTAGTTTTTCGCCTTCCATAGAACCTGAAACATCAAATACTAAAATTATATCTTTTTTATTATTTCCTGTTTTTCTAATAGTTTCTAGTTTTAAATCAAGTTCTGCTTCTGTTTTGCTTACCCAGTGGGCTTCCTTAGTTACTTTTATTGAGCCTTCATTATCATAATCTTCTGTAGTTATTTCAACTTCTTTTATAGGAGTATTTCCACTAAAGAAATTACTTGCTAGGGTTTTAATAAAGTTTTGTTTCGCTGAATTAAGTAAAATGATTATTCCAAGCACTAAAAAAGCCATAGCAAAAATTAGCCATTTTGCTATTGGCTTTGTATTTAAAAAGTTAGTTATTCCTGTCTGTCTGTCTGTCTGTCTGTCTGTCTGTCTGTCTGTCTGTCTGTCT
>CADBKG010000014.1 GCA_902795215.1 uncultured Erysipelotrichaceae bacterium
TATCTTCTGAATAGTATTCTTGTTTTTTCCACCACTCAAGTATATAACTTCCGTTTTTACTTGTATTTATATCTGCTTTTACTGGGATACAGTTAAATAATACTGTACCACCACCTAGACATACTGGGAGAATGTGATCTAGTGCCATTATTTTTTCATCTGTTACTACTTCTCCACTATATGGATCTACAAATGCTATATAATCTCCATTATCTCCTTTTATTCCATAATATTTAAGTGATAGTTTATTTATTTCTTTATCACTCAACAGAGATATTAAACCTTCTTTTATCGTTCTTGATATATTACTAATAACTTGTTCTTTGGTTATTGGTTTAAATGCCACATTCTCACCTTCTTTTCTATTATTGTTTACTATAATAATTATAAACTAAGTTTTGATATATTGCAAAAAAAAGACACATAATGTGTCTAATAATTTATAAGTACTTTTCTAACTTTTTATAATCCGATACTGACATATCAGTGTCATCTAAATCTTTGATTAAGGATTTTTGTTTTCTATCAAGTTTCTTTGGTATAACTACATCTGTTATAACATACATATCTCCTTTAGAGAAACTTCCGCCTGGGACACCTTTTCCTCTTAGTTTTAATTTTTCTCCACTTTGTGTTCCTGGGGATATGTCTAAAACTACGCTTCCATGAACAGTTGGTACTTCTTTTTTACATCCAAGTATTGCTTCTGTTATAGATAGTGGTAATACTAGGTATATATCTTTGCCTTCGCGCTCAAATATTTCGTGTTTTGAAACAGTTACTTCGATATAAAGATCTCCATTAGGACCACCATTTAAACCGGCACTTCCTTTTCCAGAGAGTCTTAGTCTTTCACCATTATTAATACCTGATGGAATTTCAACACTAAGTGTTTTTTCTTTTCTAATAGTCTTTTTACCTTTACATTTAGAACATGTGTTTTTATATGTTTTACCCGTTCCTTGGCAATCTGGACAAGTTTGTTGTGATTGCATAACTCCAAGTATTGTTCTAGTTTCAGAGACAATTCTTCCTTTACCATCACATGTATGACATGTTTGTTCACCTGTTCCGCCCTTGCCATGGCATTCATCACAAGCATCATCTATATCAATAGTTATATCTTTGCTTATACCAAATACAGCTTCTTCAAAAGTTAGTTTTACTCTAACAAGTAAGTCTTGTCCTTTTTGTGCCCTTGGTTCTCCGCTTCTTGTCCTTGAACCAAATCCAAAACCACCTAAGAATTCATCGAACATATCGCTTAAATCGACTTCTTCAAATCCACTAAAGCCACCAAAACCTTGTCCGAATCCTTGACCAAAACCACCAAATCCTCCAGCGCTTGGTCCACCTTGTTCAAATGCTGCACTTCCGTATTGATCATACATTTTTCTTTTGTTTGGATCTGATAAAACTTCATAAGCTTCACCAATTTCTTTAAATTTTTCTGCGGCGCCCTCTTCTTTATTTAAATCTGGATGATATTTTTTAGCAAGTTTACGATATGCACTTTTAATCTCTGCATCAGTCGCTGTTTTAGAAACACCAAGTGTTTCATAAAAATCTTTTTTGGCCATAATTAACTCCTTTCACTAGTGATAGTTTCAAGTTCATCAATATATTTGTTTATTAGAGTTAAAGAATAATTCATTATGTCTTCTTTTTCTAAATCAATTCCACATTCTTTTAATATCTTAAATGGATAATCTTTTCCACCACTAGATATTAATTTAATATAGTTATCAACTGCGCCTTCTTTTTTATTTATAATATCACTTGCAAAATGATATGCTATACATAAACTAGTCGCATATTTATAAACATAAAAACTTGAATAAAAATGTGGTATTCTTAAACATTCATATTTTATAATTTCATCATTAATAACATCTTTACCATAATATTTATTTTGTAATTCAAGATAAATATTTGTAAAATCTTCTTTTGTTAAGTTTTCACCTTTTTCTATTCTATCATGGATAATGTATTCAAATTCTGCGAATTCTACTTGTCTAAATACTGTTGATTTATATCCACTTAAAATATTATTTAATATATATTTTTTAGTTTCATTGTCTTTTGCATTTTTTAAAAGATAATCATTTAGTAGTATTTCATGGGTAGTACTTGCTATTTCTGCAAGGAATATAGGATATTGATAATCAATAGGACCTCTTTCTTTTTTAGAATAGTATGAATGTATTGAATGACCTAGCTCATGGGCAAGTGTTTCAACATCATCAAACTTTCCAGTATAATTTAGAAGAATATAAGCTTTTGAATCATAACATCCACTAGAATAAGCACCACTAGCTTTTCCAGTTGTTTCATAATAATCAACCCAGTTTTCATTAAATGCTTTATTTACAACTTCCATGTACTTAGGACCCATTATTTCTAAAGCTTTTTTAATTGTATCATTTATTTCTTCTATAGAATAATTTTTGTCTTTTAACTCCCCTAATCTTGCATTGATATCATATATATGCATCTCATCTATACCAAGAGCATTTTTATAAACATTCATCATTCTATGAAGAACTGGCAAATTCTTATGAGTATCTTCTATTACTTTTTTATAGAAATCTACACTGATATCATCATGCATAAGTGATGCTTCAAGAGAACTATTATATCCTCTCAAGTTAGTTAATATTGCATCTGTTTTAACATGATTATATAAACATTCACTTATTGAGTTTTCATGATTCTTATAGTATTCATGCATTTTATATACTGAATTTTTTCTTAATACTCTATCAGAACTTCTTACAAATTCACCATAACTTCCACTTGTTAGTTTTAACTTATTTCCATCTTTGTCTTCTACTTCACCAAGATTGATATCAGCATTATCTATTTTATCAAATACTTCTGCACCTTCATCAAGTATTGGACTAAGTGTGCTAAGTAACTTTTCACTTTCAAGTGAAAGGATATATTTTGAATGTTTAATAGTTTTTTCTAAAGCAAATTTATAAGGCATAAGTTTAGGTTCATCTTTTAAAAATTCATCTAATTTTTCATTTGTTAGTTTTGCAAGTTCTGTAGATATAAAACTAGTTTTAGTACTAACTTTGCTATATATATCCATAAGAGTATTAAATTTACTTAAATTTTTTCCATTCCTTGTATCTAAATCATAATTTAGATGTGTATATGTATATAATTTATCTATTAATCTCTCACATTTAGTGTCAAGAGTTAGTACTTCAAGAAGGGTTTTAGAACTATCTAAAACTTTACCTTCATATGTGCATAACTCTTCGCCAATATTTTTAAACTCTTCTAAATCTTTATTATATTCTTCATCATTTTTATAAATCGCTTCTAAATCCCATTTATATTTTTTATCTATATCTTTTCTATCCATATACTCTCCTTAACATGAAACAGGTTCTAAATTAATTAGAACCTTATTTATTATTCTTTTTCTTCAAATTTTGCTTCTTTTACATCATCATCTTTTTTATCATCACTTGATTCTTCTGGTTCTGCACTTGCATTTTGATTTGCTTTTGCAGCTTCTTCATAAATCTTAGAAGAAATACCGACGATTTTTTCTTGAAGTTTATCTTTCTTAGCTTTCATATCATCTAAATCATCTTTTTCTTGTGCATCTTTTGCATCTTTGATTAATTCTTCAAGTTCCTTCTTTTCATCATCAGAAATCTTATCTTTTAAATCATCCATTGCACGTTCTGCACTAAAGATAGTTTGATCGATATCATTTTTAGCATCAGCGACTTCTTTTTTCTTCTCGTCATCTTTTTTGTTTTCTTCTGCTTCTTTCATCATTCTTTCAACTTCTTCATCAGAAAGATTTGTATTAGATGTAATTGTAATTGCTTGTTCTTTATTAGTACCTAAATCTTTAGCTTTAACATTTACGATACCGTTTGCATCGATATCAAATGTAACTTCGATTTGAGGAACTCCACGTCTTGCAGGAAGGATACCAGATAGTTGGAAGTTTCCAAGTGTTTTATTATCTGATGCCATAGGTCTTTCACCTTGTAATACATGAATATCAACTGCAGGTTGATTATCAACCGCTGTTGAGAAGATTTGTGACTTACTTGCAGGAATTGTAGTATTTCTTGGGATAAGTACAGTCATCATATCACCCATGGTTTCAATACCTAATGATAATGGTGTTACATCTAGAAGTACTAAATCATTTACTTCACCAGTTAATACTCCACCTTGAATAGCTGCACCCATTGCAACAACTTCATCAGGGTTAACACTCTTATTTGGTTCTTTTCCAAGTTCATCTTTAACAAGATCTTGAATATAAGGGATACGTGTAGAACCACCAACAAGTACTACTTGATCGATGTCTGCAGGTTTAAGTCCAGCTTCTTTTAATGCATCTTTTACAGGTTTACGAGTTGATTCAAATAAATCATGACATAAATCTTCAAATTTAGCTCTTGTTAAATCAAGTTCTAAGTGTAATGGTCCATCTGATCCTTGAGAGATAAATGGTAAACTTATATGCGCACTCTTCATTCCACTTAAATCTTTTTTAGCTTTTTCAGCAGCATCTTTAAGTCTTTGCATTGCCATTTTATCTTTAGATAAGTCAACACCATTTTCTTTTTTAAATGTATCAACTAAATGATCCATAATCTTTTCATCAAAATCATCTCCACCTAAATGGTTATTACCACTAGTAGATTTAACTTCAAATACACCATCACCAAGTTCTAGTACAGATACATCAAATGTACCACCACCAAGGTCATATACTAGAATTGTTTGGTCTTTATCTTGTTTATCAACACCATAAGCAAGCGCTGCAGCTGTTGGTTCATTGATGATTCTTTCAACTTCAAGACCTGCTATTTTACCAGCGTTTTTAGTTGCTTGTCTTTCAGCATCATTAAAATATGCAGGAACTGTAATAACAGCTTTTGTTATTTTTTCTCCTAAATAACTTTCCGCATCTTTTTTAAGTTTCATAAGAATTTTTGCGCTTATTTCTTCTGGCGTATATTTCTTTCCTTCAATTTCAACTTTTTCTTTAGTACCCATTTTTCTTTTGATTGAATAAATAGTTTTATCAGGGTTAGAAATAGCACCTCTTTTTGCTACTTCACCAACTACTTCTTCACCATCTTTTATTTGTACTACTGAAGGAGTTGTTCTTGCTCCCTCTGGATTTACTATAACGTGAGGTTCACCGCCCTCTAATACAGCTACACAACTATTTGTTGTACCTAAATCAATACCTATTATTTTACTCATATTTATCACCTTTCCTTTTAATCATTTATCTTAACCATTGCAGGTCTAAGTAATTTATCTTTATATATATAACCTTTTCTAAGTACTTCAAGTACCACTTTACTAGGTTTATTATCATCATGTTCTACAATTACTGCTTCACTAGTATTTGCATCAAATTCTTTACCTATTACATCTACTTCTTTTACCTCATAGCTTTCAAGGATATTCATCAAATGTGTATAAATCATTTTAAATCCTTCTAAGAACTTACTAACTTCATCAGATAAATCATCATCATCCATTTTTATTGCTCTTTCGAAGTTATCACAAATATCCACTATTTTAAGAAGTATTTCTTCATTACAATATTTAAGTCTTAAACTTGTTTCTTCTTCTTTTCTTTTCTTAAAATTTAATACTTCCGCTTGACTTCTTGCAGCAAGTTCTGTCATATCTGCAAGTTTTTTTTCAAGCTCTTCTATTTTTATTTCGTTTTCTTTGCAGTTGCAATTTTCACATTCACAGTTTTTGCAATCACATTTTTCTTCTTTCACTTTTTTTGCTTTTTGCTTTTCTTCTTTTTTCTTCTTCTCTTCTTTCATTTTTTTACCTTTCTATTTGACTTTTTATAAAATTAAGAAGTGTAACCACTTTATCATATTCCATTCTTTGTGGACCTATTATTGCAAGTGTTCCTTCTTCACCATCAGCTTTATAACTTGTCTTTACAACTGTAACATCTTTATCGAATTCATTATCTTCACCAATGTAAATACTAACACCATCATCGTTTGATTCTATCTTTTTAACCATTTCATAATCTTCTAGTTTTTCTATAATATTTTGAATTTTATCTTTTTCAAACTCAGGTTGTTTTAACATATTACTTATACCATTATAGAAATAATTTGAATTCTTTTCCGCAAAATCACTAAAGACATTTCTAAACATGCTATATACACTTTCATATTCTTTTATAATCTGCGCTATTCGAGGTTTTACTTCAAATTCCATCTTGCTAGATACTTCACTAATTGGTGTTCCAATTAATTGCTTATTAATTATTTCACTAGCTTTAACTACTTCATCAACATTAACATTTTCTGGTAAGATTACTTGTTTATTTTCCACATGACCATTACTAACTACAACAAGTGCAACTACTTTATGATCATCAATTGGTATTATGTTTAATTGCTTTAAAGTATTATTATCCGATTCTTTACCTAGAACTATACTTGTATAATTAGTTAAATCTGTTATTATTTCCATACATTCTTTAATAGCATCATTTAAACTAAGATTTGTATTAGAAAATATAGTTGTTAATTTATACATATCTTTTTCAGATAATTCTTTAGGTTTCATTATATTTTCTACATAATACTTATAACCTTTAGAACTAGGAACTCTACCACTGGATATATGTGTTTTTTCTAAATACCCAAGTTCTTCTAGCTCACTCATTTCATTTCTTATTGTTGCACTAGATACTTTCATTTTATCAGTAAGTATTTTTGATCCTACTGGTCTTGCATCTTTAATATATGCTTCAACAATTTCTTTTAGAAGTTTCTTTTGTCTATCATTCATAATAACCTCGTTTAGCACTATAAACTTTTAAGTGCTAAAATAATTATATTCTTATTATTAGCACTTGTCAACTAAAAATGCTAAAAATTTCAAAAAAAAAACAAGAATGTCTGTAAACATCCTTATTATAATGACTTAACTTTATATTTTTCACTTATATATCTATATATTATTCTAGTTTTAACAATTTCATGGACAAGTTCTTTATGTAAACTTGAATATGCCTCGTTTTTTCCACTTGTTTTAGTAAGTAAACTCTCATCGATACCTAAATTTTCAAGAACTTCTTTTTCCAAACTTTTACTTAAATCTGTTAAATATGCTTTTTTGTATACTCTTTTTATATCAGTGCTTTCTTCATCGATTAGTTTACCATCAATATTTTCCAATTTATCAAAAGCTTCTATACATAATTTATCTAAAGATGTAGAGGATACTACTCCATTCTTTGTTATAATGCTTATTCCTTTGGTATATGATATATTAGGATTTTCTTTAGCTCTTCTTATCCTAGCTTCTCTGCTTAACTCACTTATATTAACAATTTTATACATAGGTTTATTTTCTTTATTAAGCTCTCTTTTTGATGGAGTTGCTGGTTCATATTTTTTTTCAATATTGTATTTAAAGTTAGCTATTACATTCATTTTAGCTTCCTGATTATCCTCGCCTATAGATATTTGTATATATCTTTTATTAGCAATATCTTTTTCAAGTTTCATATCCATCATTTTTTTGCCTGTATAATATGTATATTCTCTATCACCTATTTTAAACTCTAAAAATGGTGGCACTTCCCCATTAATTTTAGATTCTTCTATTATACAATTAAATATATCTTTGTGTTCATTTGCTGACATACCCCAAAATGAATTATCAAGCAAGAATACATGTCCTACTTCACTTTGTCTTTTAACTTCCATCAAAACCCTCCTGTTAGTATACTTCTATTTTGCCATCTTTTCCTTTATGAGCGATTTTCATGCTATCACCTATAATTTCACCATCTTTATCTAATTTAAAAATGGTTTGAGCAATAACTTTTCCATCTTTATCATATTCGTATGCTATACCAACACTAGCCCCTTTGCTTTTCATTTTTTCTTTTCCATTTTCGTCATAGTAATATACTTCGCTATATTCTCCCCCGTGTGGAGTTTTTTTGTTGATCTTCAGCATAATCACCACTCCGTATTAAGTATATCAAAACCTTAAAAAAAAGTCACTTGTTTTTATGACTTTTTTGCTTCATTGCCATTATATTTCTTACTTGCGCTGCTGTAAAATCATAATTTTGCCCCGCTTGATATAATTTAAATAATAATAGTACATCTTTATTATCATCAACCAAATAATATCCTGGCAAATAATCTTTTGAAACTTGCATATTAATGTTTTCATGATCTATTTTATATTCCTCGCCTAAAACTTCCCCTATCTCATTTAAAACATCATCGCTGGATATTGGTTCAGATGGTGGATAATTAACTATCTTTCTAAAAATAGTATTTTCGTTTACATCACTAAAACCGTTTAAAGATTGTTTATCCAATCCATTAAAAGACAAAGTATCTTCTATACTGTACATTCCATCATATATTACTGTTCTTTTTTGCACAATATATGCTAGCTTATATTTTTCTAAATCCTTATTTATTTTCTTTAAAATCTCATTACATGCACGAGCATTATTTAAGTTATGTTCAATATCTTTAATAATTTGGTCTAAACAAATTTTTTTAATTTTTAGCAAATGCATTAACTCTTCAACATTTTCATTTTTCTTAGTAATTGGAAAAATATTTTGATATGTTCTAGAGCAATATATTATTCCTTTTGGATTTATTATTACATTTGTATTATCATCATTATATCTTAGCTCTTGATCTTGAACAATAATTCCCTCTTCATTAACATGCCAGTTATTAAAGGTATATTCATTAGTAATATTATTATTATCAATAAAAACATCAATTGTTGGTGGAATACTTACATTACCACTTGCTTTCATCTTAAAAAGTTTTTTTAATAATCTATTTCGTATATTTTTAAATTTACTGTCTTGATCATCATTTATATTAAAATCTTCTTTAGTGCAGGTAAAAAAGTTTTCTTTAATGACTTCTTCTAAAAGTGCAATATTTTCTCTCTTTTCCTTCATAATATGCCTCCTTAAGGTTACTTTATAGTAATACAATTATATGTTTTTTTCAAGAAAAAAAGCACATAAGTGCTTTAATCTAATTTACTCTTTAGTATTTCCATAGCTTTCGCAGGATTTACTTTACCTTTTGTTTCTTTCATTACTTGACCTAAGAAAAAATTAATTACATTTGTTCTACCATTTTTATAATCTTCAACCATTTTAGAGTTATTAGAAAGAATTTCATCAATCATTTTTATTATTTCTTCATCATTATCAATTTGTTCCATTCCTTCTTCTTTAACTATGTCAAGTGGACTTTTATTAGTATCAACTGCTTTATATAAAGCGTTCTTAGCCTGATTTTTACTAAGCTTTCCATCATATATAAGTTTTATTAGTTCTGCAAGGATTTCAGGAGTAATAAACAAATCTTTTATATCAATATCAAGTTTATTACATGATCCAAGAATAATGGTATTAACATAATTTGACGCATCTTTTGGCTTAATATCTAAACTAATAAGTTTATCAAAATAATCAGATATATTTTTTTCTTTAGTTAAATTTTTAGCATCGTCAATTGATAACTGATATTCATTAATATATTTTTCTTTTCTTTCATCTGCAAGAACAGGAATATCCTTTCTAATCTCTTCTAAAAGACTATCAGTTATTTTATATTTAGGAATATTTGGTTCAATAAAGTATTTATAATCAATTGCATCAACTTTTGAACGCATAAACTGAGTTTGCATAGTCGCTTCATCCCAACGTCTAGTTTGTTGAGGCATTTCATCATATGTACCTTCTTCTTTTAATGCAATTTGTCTTTTGATTTCATAGTTGATTACTTCTCTAACTGCACTAAATGAGTTTACATTTTTAACTTCTACTTTAGTTCCAAAGTTTTCTTCTTTTTCTTCTAAGCTTTCATCCATTATAGATATGTTTACATCGCATCTAATATGTCCTTTTTTAGAATCCGCTTCTGAAATATCAGCGTATCTATAAATATTACGCATTGTTTCTAGAAAAGCAACTGTTTCATCTGCGTTATGAAAACAAGGCTCTGTTACAAGCTCGAGTAATGGTACACCACTTCTATTATAGTCTATTAAAGAAACATCACTAAAGTGTTCCATAGAAGCTGAATCTTCTTCTAAGTGCAAATTGTTGATAAGGGCTTCTTTTTCCTCACCATTTACGAAGTATTTTAATTTTCCATATATTCCAACAGGCGCTGGTTTTGTTTCTTGTGTAAGCTGATATCCTTTTGGTAAATCTGGATAATAATAATTCTTTCTTTCAAAGTACAAATACTCTGGTTGTTTACAATTAAGTATCATACTTACCATTAAAGCTTTTCTAACAGCTTCTTTATTAACAACCGGGAGAGTTCCAGGGAATCCCATATCAAGTGGTGCAATATTTACATTTGGATCTACTTCATAACTGTTTTTAGCGCTTGAAAAGACTTTTGATTTAGTGGTTGTTATTTCACAGTGCATTTCAAGACCAATAACTGCTTTATATTTAGTCATGATTTACCTCCTTTGCTATTTGATTTTTATAATCAAATGCATCCTCTATAGCTGCGGCAATATTAAGTACATTTTCATCATCATAACACTTTCCAGTAATATTTAATCCTACAGGTAAATCATTTATAAAACCATCTGGAATCGTAATTGAAGGGAATCCTCCAAAGTTACCTACTTGTAAATGTTCTTCTAATGCTGTTGCAGTATCATCTAGTATTTCTTTTGATCCTTCTAGTTTTTTAGCAGGGCCACTTCCAACAGGGAGTATCACTGCATCATATTTTTCAAATAGTTTATTCCAAGCTTCTACAAGCAATCTTCTTACTCTTTGAGCATTATAGAAGTATCTATCTTTATTCTTAGCTTCTAGAACATATGAACCAATTATAAATCTTCTTTTAATAAGTGGTGAAAAATTCTTGGTTCTAAAATCTTTAATTGTAGACACATAATCATCTTTATCTTCTCTAGGACCAAACACAATACCTGTTAGATTTGACATATTACTTGTTGCTTCAGCGCATGAAATAACTACGTATACACTTGCTATTGCATTTAGAAGAGTTTTATCTACATGTTCTTCTGTTACTTCTATTCCAAGCTTTTTAATTCTTTCTAAATTTTCTTTAAAATTATTTAAATGCTCCTTTAATTCATCACTTGGATTTTCAAAGTTTTCAATATTACATAACTCAGCAATGTAACATAATTTTTTCCCTTTAACTTCTTTAGTTATTGAATCATATAAATGGATATTGCTAGAATCCCAGCTTGTCATATCTTTTGGATCTTTGCCTTTCATACCATCAACAACAATTGCAGCATCATTTACATTTCTTGCAAGTACACCGCATGTATCAAGGCTTGATGCGAAAGGAAATAATCCATATCTAGATATCATTCCGTATGTTGGTTTATATCCAACTATTCCACAGTATGCCGCTGGTTTACGAATAGAATCACCTGTATCTGAACCAAGTGCATATGGATAAACTCCTGCTGCTACAGCGCAAGCTGAACCAGCACTAGACCCAGCACACATGCGTGATGTATCCCATGGATTTAAAACAATTCCTGTATGTCCAGTAGTACCAGTACCTCCCATACCAAATTCATCCATTACAGTTTTATTAACAGGCACGGCCCCATGTTTATATAAATTTATAAGCGCTGTTGCATCAAAAAATGGTATATAGTTTTTTAAAGTATTTGATGAACCAGTTGATAAAATGTCTTTTGTAGAATAATTATCTTTTATACCAAAAGGGATACCTGATAATAAATCATCTGTTATTTCTTTACTTTTTGCATCGTCTATTATTGTTACAAAGGCATTATATTTTTCTTGAACTTCATGAGAAAGCTTTAATGATTCTTTTATTAACTCTTCTGAAGTTGTTTTTCCATCTTTTAATTCTTTATGCAAAGTAACTATATCTTTATTCACTATCTTTCACCACCTTAGTAATTTCAATTTCTACTTCTGTATGATTTCCACTGTTTCTCAAAGCTTCTTTAATAGGAATTGACTCTTCTATATCATCATCCCTTAAATTATCAATTGTTTGTTCCAAACACCAAGAATATGGTTCAACATTTTCTATATTTGGTATTTTATTTATTACATCTATACTTTTATCAATAACTTCAAATTCATCTAATACCATTTTATTTTCTTCATCGCTTAAACCAATAAGAAGTCTATCAGCATAGTCTTCAACCATTTCTTTTGTAAACTTTTCCATATATACCTCCATTTTTCCTTGATTAACCCCTTTACTCATGTTATTATAGCACAAATGGAGGGGAAAATGGGAATAAATAAGGAAGAAAATCTAGAATATTTAGCAGATGTTTTAGAAAAAATTGTTAATAGCGAAAATATTGGTGAAAAAAGTTTTCAAAAAAGGATTGAAAGCACTATCAATGTGTTAAGAGATAAAAATATTCCATACGAAAGAAAAACACCTTCAATTGAATTTGCATTAGAAATAAAGTCCAGATATGAAACAATACAATTATATAAACATATAAAGTATTTAATATCTTTTTTTGAAAACGCACTTATAACAAAAGATTTAGAAGAACACGGTCTTAAAGAAAAAATTGAAGACATATTATGTACTCTTAAAAGCAATAAATCATTAAAAGAAAAGAAAAATACAATAATTATTGCAGAAAATTTAAAACCTCAAATCGAATTGTTAAATAATAAAAATAAAAGTAAGATGTAACATCTTACTTTTTTTGGCAAAAAAAAACATATTAGATGTCAGACTAATATGCTTTCCGTGGATTCGAAGTTCGTATATTCCATGCTGACAACACACAATATACAAACCGTTATCAAGATTCCACAAACGACCGTCTTACTTAGTAGCTTGATAACTTTACTGTTCATCATGCAATAAGAATAAATCTTACGCATAGAGTATATTATAAATTTACATATTCAAATATCACAATGATACAAAATACATAAAACGAAATAATATACTCTACATGCATTAAAATATATAATTTAAACAAGTATAACAAGATAAACTATATATCAAATAATGCAAACTCAATAAAATGGTACCAACTTAATACAATAATAATAAATTATTACCTATTAATTTACTACCTCTCTACTAAGTAACTATAATATATCATATATTTTTTTTATTTGCAATACTTTTTTTGAAATTTTTTTAATTTTTTACATTTTTTTTATGGAATTATAATTGTATCCCCTGGATAAATAAGATTTGGGTTTTTAATATTGTTCCTTTCACTTATCAAATTGTATTTATAACCATCTCCATAGAACATGCTCGCAATTCCAAACAAAGTGTCTCCTCTTTTTATTGTATAGTATTGTTCTTTTTTATTCAATAACTCATCATTTACCTTGTTTTGAACTATATCATAGTCATAGCCTGCATTTTCTAAATTTATTTTTCTTTCAATATCATTGCCCCACAAACCTTCCATAACTTCATTAAATAATTCATCAAGCGTTTTTTCTACTTCTCCATCTGAAAGCTCTTCTTGTCCGGTATCCTCTTCTATAATTACTTCTAATTCGCTTTCATTAGTTTCTTCTGGCGCTTCTTCTTTTATTTCATATCCATTTAAACCATTCTCTTTTATAAATGTAGGATAATCTTTATAAGCATAATCCGTATCTACTCTATAACCACCTATGCTTCCAGAACTAGAGTTTTGCCATATACCATAGTCACCATATTTAAATTCTGGTTTGGTGTTTCTCCATACAGCAAGCCATTTTTCATATCCATCTAAATCACCAGTATTAATATAGTTGTTAAAGTAATTACTATTTGCATATACTCCCGCATAATACCCCCTTTCTTTTAAATAATCACAAAATCCTTTTATTGCTGCTGTTACTCCTTCTCTATTTGATGTTTGATATTTACCTTCTTCAACATCTAAATAAATCGGATATTCAAATTTTCTGCCTAATAAAATATTCTCATATAAGTACTTAGCTTCTTCTACGCCTTTTTCATAGGTATTTGCACAACTATAATAATATGCCCCGGTTGGAATATTTAATTCTCGTGTTTTTGCATAAAAGCTTTCAAATGAGGAATCTTTATAATGATTTATTCCATTACCTGTCCCTGTAAAACCACCTCTTATAATCACAAATTCATAATTATCTTTAATTAAACTAAAATCTATCCCCTCCTGCCATGAAGATATATCAATTCCTTTCTTTGCAGATTCTTCATTTAATTTATAAGGTGATGAGTATGCAATATTGCTTATCATTATTGGATTAGAACCTACAAATAAATTTATTATTCCAATCATAGTTTATCGCCTCCTTTCTTATTGGAATGATTCAACTATAACCAACGAAAAGAGCCTATTCAAACTCTGATATTTTATTTTTTGTATATCAAAAATTAGATAATTATAAATTATTTACAAAAAACTTATACAAGATTTTAATTACTGACTAAAAAAAATAACAAAAATTTTTATTTATATAACTTTTGTTATTTAGTTCTTTCAAATATTTAATAATTTATATCCATTTTTGTAATTAATTTCAAAAAAATAGTAATTGATTACCAAATACTTTTTATTGCACTTAAAAAACACTATAAAAAGTGTTTTTTGATAATTATTTAGATTTTTTATTTTTCTTTATTATAGTAACTATTATTAAAAGCAATAATAAAGCTATTATAGAACCTAAAATCATATACATATTTTTCTTTGATAAAGTATTGGTTACTACTTCTTTTTCTGTGCTTTCTACTTCGCTTTCTGGCTCAGGTGGAGTTGATTCATTTATATCAACTTTTTCTTGATTTATATAAAGAGTATAACCATTTGAATATATATTACTATTGTCATTTACTGAATTCGTAAGTGTATTTAAATATGTATCCCCTTCTAAAACAAATATAGAATTATCATCAATAGTTAAAGATGTTTTGGTTGATTTATTATCTTTATTGATTGCGCCCTTGTAGTAACTTTTTTTACTTATTGCCATAGATAACGTAGAAATCTCATCAAGCACTATATCTCCGTATGCTATTTGGTTACTTAATGTTAAGTTGACAAGTCCCCCATTACTACCACTTGTTCCCCATTTAGCTCCTTCAGCGCGAAGAAAGTCGCCATCTTTATTTTCAAAGGTATTATTTGTTAGGTTAATAATTGCCGTTGTATTAGTAATATAGAATGTATCTCCTTTATTTGTAATTATATTTGAATCCTCTGCTGTGAATGTTCCTGTACCTTCGCTTGCATCTCCACTCATTGATTGATATATAAAGATATTTTTATATGTTTCTGAATTACCATTAAGAGTATTATTTGTATCCGTTAAAGAAACATTATTTAATTTAACAGAGTTTGCACCTTCTATAACTATTCCTTCGGATGACTCACTTGTAAGGGTTGCATCTTCTACAGAAATATTAGCAGTTGAATATATTGCAGGGGAACCTTGTCCAGTAGTTTTATATGAACCTTTTTTTATAAGCATTGTTCCGCCGGCTCTATCAGATCTAATAGACGCAGATGAATTACCTGATGTTTCAACAGTTAAATTGCTAGCATTTAAAGTTCCCCCACCAGTAACCATTATTCCACCGGAATTGTTTCCAGTTGTTTTAATAGTCGAATCACTTATATTAATAGTTCCATTTGTATAAGCAAATACTCCATTGGCATGTCCACCATTAGTTTCTATTTTGGCATCAACTATTGTAATTTCTCCTCCGTTATAGACAAGTATACATGCATTAGTACCATAAAAATCACTATTTTCATCACTTTCATCTCCAGATTTAGTAAATGAAGAATTAGTAATAGTACTATTACCGCCACTTATAAGTAATGAATTTTGTCCAGCAGTAGTGCTACTATAGTTTTGATTATCAACAGTTTTATCTTCACTAATTGTATTTGCACCGTTATAACTTACACTTGCACTAGAAGTTCCTCCTCCAGGCGCACTTCCTCCTCCAGGTGGCGCATCTGGCACACAATACGTATAACTTGTAAATAACATTACACCTAATAAAATACTTCCAAGCTTAATAAATTTTCTCCTCATATTATTCCCTTTCTATTATGACAATTTTATCATATTTGCAAAAATAAAAAAAGAAAAATCATTTTTTCTTTTTTATAAAGTATGAAATTATATACCCAAGGAATACACACATTATTACTACAAATGCCCACTTTAAAATAATATTTATATCTCCCCTAGTATATTTATCTATTATTCCAAAGAAATTCTCTGGAAAGTACTTTTCTATAAAATTTGCAAAATCAGGAAGTCCTAAATTGTTTTTAAAAAATGTAAGTATTCTTAAAAAGATATCAACAATTGCTATAAAGTATACAACTGAATCAAATCTTCTAAAGAAAAATATTACAAGGACAATAAGTATTAATAAAATAATCAAATCTATATACATCTTCATCACCTCTTAATTATTCTCTTTTATAAATTTTATTACTTCGTTTATATCTTTTTCGGAAGTATATGGTGTTTGAACCTTAATAACATCTTTATTTCTAATGTTAATAAATGCTTCACCGTACACTGTTAAAAGATCAGCGCCTTCTATATTTATAAGTTTAGATTGTTCTTTTGATGATAAATCAAACGTAAATACATATGGGAATAATTTCAATAATGATTTATCATAACCATTTTTTAAATATGAATTTGTAGCCATTATTAAATGTACTCCTAGTTTATCACCTTTTTTGAGTATTTCTTTAAGAACTTTTTTTGTTTCATCTTGATTTATTAAGTCAAATGATTCATCTATAAATACAATTACATGTGGTAATTTTTCAGTTTCATTTAATTCTTCTATTTCATTTACATTTTTAGCTTTTAATATATCTTCTCTTTCTTTAAGTAAATTCGATATACCTGTAAGCCATACTTTACCTTTATTAAAATCACTTATAACATAACTCATCAAATGAGGTAACTCTTCATAAGCTTTTAACTCTACTATTTTAGGATCGATGCAAAGTAGTCTTAATTCATGAGGTGTATTTTTAAGTAGCAAGGATATTATAATTGAATCTATAAATACACTCTTTCCACTACCAGTTTCCCCCTCAATAAAAATACCACTTATGTTTTTTAAATCCATATAATATTTTTGTTTTTTATTATCAATTCCAACTGGAACAACGAGTTTAGCTTTTAAATCTTTTTTAAAGGTTAATTTACTTAAACTATAATATTTATTTTCATTAGATAAATCCTTGCTTCTTTTTTCAAGAAGATCTTTACTTGGCAATACATAATCACTATTTTTATACATGTTTACCTCCAAAAGATATTTCACCATCTATGTCTGGCATAAATAACAAATCTTCATTTTCACTTAACATATTTATATAGTCACTAGTATTTATACTAGGCGCTGAGCCATACACTTCATAAGCAGTTATTTGATTAATAGCTTTTTCTTTTTTGTTTATTGGAGTTTTGCTTTTTTTAAAGTCTAAATTATTATAAAACTCTGGATATACACTACCCGTTTCATTATCATCTAGTTCTTTATAAAGGCCTTCTACATAATAATCTAATCCTACTGGAATAATATTTTCTTGAAGTGTTTTAATTCTTTCGTTAAGAAGACTTGCATGTTTAATCTGTTCTGAAGCGGTTGTATTAAGCAAAGAAATATATTCTTCATACCCTTGAAAATTGCCTGCCATAAAAAACAATTCTAATTCATTTAGCATTTCATTTTTGGAAATACTTCCATTTTTATATAAATCTTCTTGCCATAATTTATATTTTATATAATCATATAATACTTTTTCCTTGAAACTCTCCATATATATCATCCCTATAATATATATACCAAAAAAATACCACTTTTTACAAGTGATATATTTGTTACTTTACACAGATTCTATCTCTTATAGTATCATTTGTGTCAAGTATTATAAACTCATGATTTTCATATAGCATATAAGTTGGTAATTTGCCATCCCTTGGTTTAGAAATAGAACCTACATTTATATATGTTGTATTATTAATAATTTCAATGCTTGGAATATGTTTGTGACCATAGATAAGAATACTCCCATCATATATATCTTTATAAAATGGAAGCATATGTCCATGGGTTATAAACACTTTTAAGTCATCTAACTTTATTTCTTTTATTCCCTCTTCTAATTTAACTGGTAAGTCTATATTAAAATCACAATTACCCTTCATACATGTAGTAATATTTTTATATTTTTCTAAAAATTCATACACATCATGAATATCATATCCACCTAAAAATAAATCACCTAAAATATATAGTTTATCTATTCTTTTTTCTTTTATAATTCTTTCTATATGTTTTAAATAATTTGATTGTCCATGTATATCAGAAATAAATATTGCTTTCATATTACTTCCTCTAGCATTTTATTTAGTTTTTTATCTTTAGAATCTTCTATTATTTTCCAGTTTGTTTTATGATTATCGTTATATATATCAGCATAAGCTATATTTCCATAATCATCAATAATTTCAAATTTTTCATTTTTTATTCCAATGCATAAATAATAATTAAATTCAGTAATTTTTTCAAGCATATCTTTTTCATTTTTTATAAAAGATATCTTATAAAACTTTTTTATTTTCTTTTCTCTAATTGCTATTATAACTGCGCATAAATGCTTACAATAAAAATCACTTGGACAATTGCATGACATTTCCATAGTTTTATTTTTTTCATCGTATTTAATAAATACAACATACTTTTTAGAGCCCTCTACTACAGCGATATATCTATCGTTTATTTTTTCCAAAAATATAACTTTACCTCTACTAAAATAATTCTCTCCTCTAACGATAACTTCTCTTGAGAAAAGTTTATCTAAATAGTCTTTATATAAATTAAACTTTATACTTTTTTTAATTTCATATCTATTTGTAGTTCCATCAAGTTCAGCCATTAATTTAAATAAAAATGGTTCAAACTTTCTTGGAATATTGTTAAAAATATAAACAATAAAATCAGCGAGTGCTTTTAAATATACAGGCACATACTTATTAAGTCTTATATTAATTTCTTTGTCATTTGTAAGATTATCAGATATATACATGTGAAAGATATCTGTTTTTTCTTCTTTTTCTTCTATTTTAGTAATGTTTTTAAGGTCTTTTTTTATTAGATTTACATAATAATTTAAATCCTCTCTATAAACAGTTTCGTATCCAAAAAGAGAATCTATTTTTTTAACATCTAAAAAATCTAAATCATACCATCTTATTTGATAGGTATCATATTTTTTAATATAATCTATTCTTATATAAACATTACATTTTTCATATTTTTCTAAATATAATTCTACCAAAGGTTTTTGTTTTTTAAAGTGTGAATCTAGTTTCTTTAACTTTTCTTGTAGTATTAAATCTTTTGTTTCCATATTTCATCACAACTATATTATATATTATTTATAAAAAAAACAAAAGACTTAAGAACGTCTTTTGCCTATGCTACTAGCTATACCAGTGTAATCTTTAATAGAATCATAATCTTTTTTTATTTCATCAAGAGTTTCTTTGTATTCATTATATGGTTTAATATATGTTTCATTTACGTATAGATATGCTTTATAACCAATTATAACTACAATTATAGCTATTATAACTTTAAATATAATTCCTATTAATTTGTTCCTTCTTCTTTTCTTTTCAGCCTTTTCAAGCCATAAAACTTTTTCTTCAAGGCTCTTTATTTTATTTTCAAGTTCGTTCATTTTTTTTGTCCTTTCTTTTTATTTATTCTTATAAGTGAATCCCTAAAAGCATTTTCTAAAAGTCTTGTGTCTGCTGTATAATCACTTACAATTATTGCTTTTTTCATACTATTATCTTCAATGCTTGAATAATCTATTAAACAAGGGCTTTCCTCTATTTGGTTTCTTTTATACATAAGTAATTTCATATACATTTTAAGTGCCCTCGTATTACCTTCTCTAAATGGATGGATTATATGTAAATCACTATAAGTTTCTGCAAGAAATGAAGGAATAGATTCTATATCAAGATTGTTAAATTTCTCTTTAATTTGTTTAAATGATCTTTCTAATTGATCACTAATATAACTAGCTCTGCAATAAGTAATATTATATTTAGTAGTATCTTCCCATCTTTTTTCTCCTGCGAATGGATATATATCTTTAAGCAAATAACTATTTAACATAGATATTACTTCAAAAGAAAAAACACTTTTAACCTTTAATAAATCTAGAATTTTTTCTATCTCTTTAAGTATTGTTTGTACATATTCATTTTCTTTTTTTAAATCTTCACTATAGTTTTTACATATATCAAAATATTTTTTTAAGTCTTCTATTCGTTTATATGGATCGATATCATTAAAAACAAAATTAAATACAAATAGTTTATTACCACATATCTCTGCCTCTTTTTTAGCCAGACTATCATTATCATGCAGATCAAAATTATTTTTTAATACATCTTCGTTTTCATAACAATACATTGAATGTTTTTCAAAGAGATTGCTGTTTTCCTGCATCTTTATCATCTTCCTCTTTTGCTTTATCATTTGCTTCTTTTAATTTATTTTTTAATTCTTCTAAATCTTCTGTGGAAAGATTTTCGTCTTTTAAAATTGTTCCCGATTCAAGTAGTGCTTTTTCTATTTGTTTTTCTAATTCTTCACTCATTTTAACCTCCATCTTCTATAAACTCAAGTACATCTTTACATATCTTTTTTTCATCATCTTTAAATATTGCATGTTTAAAACCATCATACATTATATAATCAACATTTTTATAACCCGCATTTTTTAATATATTTATACCTTTATGAAAGTTTTTTGTTCCCTCTAGTATTATATCATCGCTTCCTGCTATAAAAAGTATATCCATATCTTTATTGCCTGCTTTTAAGTTTTTATCATGATATATATCTTTAACTAAATTAACTAAATTCATAAATCCATTAATTGTAAAAATAAATTGACATTTATAATCATTTTTATATTCTTTTACATATTCCTTATTAATAGATAACCATTTTTCAGCAGGTTCATCAGTAAGAGCCATTGAATTTATAATTTTACTTCTATATCTATCACCTTTAATTTTTTTAATTATCTTAAGAACTGCATATTGGATATTTGGCACTGGTATATCCCCAGGTGAACCACATACAATTAGTTTATCTATTTCATTATCGTATTTTTTTATATAACTTCTAGCTATTAAAGAACCCATACTATGACCAAATAAATATACTGGGATGTTTTTATATTTTCCTTTTATAAATTTTGTTACATCATGTAAATCATCTACCACATATTTGCTTGTTTCATCATAAAAATATCCTAAGTCATCATCTGTTTTTACAGATTTTCCATGTCCTCGGTGATCATTAATTACTGTTATATATCCTTTATTTGTAAAGTATTTCATCATATCGTAATAATAGTCTTGATATTCATCCATACCATGTGAGAATTGCACTATACCTTTTGGTTTAGTTTTAGGAATAAAGTAGCTTGTAAATAGTTTTAATCCATCCGAACTAGATTTTAAATATACTTCTTCTTTTTTCATAGTTTCTCCTTGAGATTATTATAACAAAAAAGATAGAATATTTCATCTATCTAAATTTCTATAAGTTCGTATTCTCTTGAACCTAATCCTAAGCTTTCTGCATATGGAAGAATTTCTCTACCTTCTCTTGTATCAATTCTTTCTTTTAGTTTTTCTGCGCCTGGATCTTTTGAGGCCCAAATCATGTCAATAAATGCTTGATCATTTGCAACTGGGTCAAGGGAAGCGACTATACCTAAATCTTCCATAACAGGGTCTCCTTGATTAGAATCACAATCGCAATCTACTGATAATGCATTCATAACTGTAATATATGCAATTGGTTTATTGTTTTCTTTTAAATAATCTGCGACTGCAGTTGCAGCTTCAGCCATAGATTTAATAAAATCTATTTGTTCATGTTTTGATTGCCAGCATGCATCTGGATCTTCAGTTTGTCCACATGAATGAATATATGCTTTACCATGTCTAGAAGCAATACCTATAGATTGATTTTTAAGATTAGCTCCAAATCCACCCATCATATGTCCTTTTCCATGAGCAAGATTTAAAATTGAATCATAATTTTTAAAATTAATTCCTACTTTATCATATTTTAAATATTTTCCTTTTTCAAATGGTATTTCAAAGTCACCATCTTTATCCATAATATCTACATCTGCAAAAGATGTAAACCCATGTTTTTCAGCAACTTTTATATGTTCTTCATAAGTTGTTCTTGCACCAGGATAAGAAGTATTACATTCTATAATAGTACCATTTAATTTCTTAACAAGTGGTGCAATTAAATCTGCTTTTAAATAACCCTTGGCACCATCTTCACCTGTTGATACTTTAACACCTACTTTACCTGTTAAATTAACTCCTAGTTTTTCATAGATTTCAATTAATTTTTCTGGTGTAATTTCTTTACTAAAATAAACCTTTGGTTTTCCCATATTATCTCCTCCAATATTATTATACTTTATTTTATTTATTTCTTCTATATCTTTTTTTCTATTTAGGTTTTCTTTTAATGTAATAAGATCATTTCGAGTCTGAACCCTCAATCCATCAATTACTTCATATGGTGAGCTATAGTATGTATTACCAAAATTAATGATATTATCTATAAAATATATTTTTTCACCATATTCATTAATTCTTTCAAAAACACAAGAATACTTTTTAAGCAAGTAATTATAATATTTTTTGCTAACAGCGATATCTATATCAGTAGTATATTTTTTATAACCATATAATACCATTGCTGCACCACTTATAATAAGAATTTCATTTTTATCTAATTTATAATCATCAATTATTTTAATAATATCCTTTTTATAAAGCTTTGACATTATCTTTCCTCATCTTCGTAATAACTATCTTCTTCAAGCTCTTCTTCCTCAAAATCTTCTGGTTCAAAATTACCACTTAACACTTCTTTTATTTGCCAGTCATCAAGTCCTTGGTCTCTAAGTTCTTTAATCTTTTTGTTTTCATTATCTTTGTTTTGGATTTCATCTAAAAATGCAAAAAAACCTAAAGCATTTCCCTTCTTTTTAGTATCTTTTCCTGTTAAATCATCAAGTATACCCATCTTTTTACCTTCCTTTCACCTTCTTTTGCATTGGAACATCAATAGTTGATGTTTCTTTTACAATATTATGTTCATTTATCGTTAAATGTTTTAATATCAAATGTACAAATTTACCACCATCTATTGCAATATGTGTTTCTACCGCCCCTGGATAATCAGAAACATGTAAATAATCACTAAGTGTAGGACAGACTAATATATTACTATAATTATCTGAACTAAATTTAAATCTATGAGAGTGTCCAGATATTTTAAAACCCTGTCCACTTGGAAATTTTCCTTCATGGGAAATATAAATCGGATTATCAAAAACCATTATTATTGAATTATTGAACCCTATTGGTATTATATCATCTCTATTTTTACTAATATAATTATTCAAATTAATGCCTAGTTTAGTAACAAAATCTTCATCATGATTACCAAAAGAAACAAATGTTAAAGAATTATTCTTCTTTGGATAGTTTTTTATACAATAATCTAATTGTTCATCTAAAGTCATTATAGGTTGCTTTGTTCCTTCAAACAGATCACCGCAGTGAACAAACATATTTATATCTTTTTTATCGGAGTATTCATATATATCATTTACATAATTAATATTTGCTCTTTTGTGACCAATATGGGTATCACTCATTGCAATAAATTTAAATACATGATTATCTCCTACCCCTTTAATATATACCTTATTGTTACTATTTATATTGTTGGTTTTTTTATCAAGTATATATCTTCTTGTTCCATCATAAAAATACTGACTATTTATATTATAACCATCATATTTGATAGATTCTATTCTTCTTTTTAATTCTTTTAATGATATATTTAATTTTTCGCAAATTATACTTGGTTTGAATCCCTTTGAAATCATATCAAGTATTTTATTGTTTATCTCTGACATATAAAAACCTCCCAAGTACCCTCTATATATATTTTATCATACTTGAAAGGTTTTAAATAGTTTTTTTAAATTACCCCATGCTAGAAATAATACTAACTACTATTAATGATATTGTTAATAATGTTAGTAAAACAGTCATAACTATATGCCCTTTTTTAAATTTTTTTTCTTCAAATATATTATTAATAAGCATAGTTACTACCGCGAATAGCACCGTAATTATAAATACTTTAGTAGATATAGTATTTAACTCTTTAAATATATCAAATCTATTAGCGAATTCTATCTTTTCTTTTGATACTATCCCTAAAGATAATCTGTATGACCAAGCTAGCATCGCAAGAGGCGTTACTAGTGTTGCTAATATATTATTAACTAAATATAGTTTACTATTTTTCATATTAACTCCTTTTATTCTTTAATAAAGTATATCATTTCTTACGTGTTTATTCAATCTTATTTTAAATTACCAAATACATCTTTTAATGGTTTATGAATAACTAAATCAGCATATCTATCAAAAGGTGTTTCTGATCTATTTACAATTACCACTTTATTTCGCGCAAGTCTAACAAGTCCACTAGCAGGCATAACAGTTAAACTAGATCCAGCGACTATTAAAAGATCAGAATTTTTAATATATTCCTCAGCTTCTTCAAAATCTCTTGGAAGCATTTCACCATATAAGGTTACACTTGGTCTAATAGTCCCACCACAATCACATTTAGGAATTCCTTTACTTTTAAATATATAATCAAAAGGATATTCTTTATTACATTTCATACAATAATTTTTATATGTTGTTCCATGTACTTCTAATACTTTTTTTGAACCCGCTCTTTGATGAAGCCCATCTATATTTTGAGTAACAACTGCCTTTAGTTTACCTTTTTGTTCTAGTTTTGCTAAATATTTATGTGTTACATTAGGCTCTATATCAAGTGAATTTAAATTCTCTTTATAATATTTAAAAAATAATTCAGGTTCATCTAGTAAACAATTAATGCTAAGCATATATTCTGGTGGTCTATCGTATTTGTTTTCTTTATATAATCCATTTTTACCTCTAAAATCTTTTATACCACTTTCAGTTGAAACCCCAGCGCCACCAAAAAATACTATATTATTTGATTTATCTATTAACTTTTGTAATTCTTTTACATCATCCATATATATCACCTAAAGTAATTTTATCTCAATTACAAAAAATAAACAATAAAAAAGATAGCGCACTATCTTCTTTGTCTGCCTCCTCCTTGTGGATTACCTTGTCCACCTTGAGGACCGCCTCCGCCACCCATCATTTGATTTGGAAGTGACGATACTTCTTCACCGTTACATATAACTTTTCCTCCATTTATTTTTCCTTCACCATCATAATCAAAAGTAGATTGCCCTGTAACGCTTAAAGTTCCACCATTTACTATTACATCTCCATTAGAATCTACTCCATCTGTATCTCCCTGGCCCATATTAATAGTAATATTTCCATCATTTATTTCAACTTTTGGTGAGTATGCTGTTGATTTTTGAGTGGCATTTATACCATCATCAGATGCATTAATATTTATAGTTCCATTATTAATTTGAACGTAAGTTGCTTCAAGACCTTCACTTGCAGTAATATCAATACTTCCACCATCTATTTGTAAAACAGTAGTTGCATGTATTCCATCATCCTGAGAATTTATTTTAATATTTCCTTCACCAATAAATATATATCCAAGAGTGTTATCTTCATCATTTTCAGAATGCATTGCATCATCACTAGAAGTTATATTTATTGTTCCATCTGCTATTCTAATAGAATCATTAGCTTTTATACCTTTATCATTTGCAGTAATATTATAAGTACCACCAGTAATTTTTAAATCATCGTTTGAAACTATTCCATGTTTACTTGACTCTATATTTATAGTTCCAAGTCCTTTTAGAGTAATATCCTCTTTAGAAAAAACAACTCCATCTAAATTAGTTTCTCCATCTGTTTTAAATTCACCGGTTACTTTTAAAGTATTCGAGCTTCCTTTAGTAGTTGTCACAAATACCTTATCGGCAGACTTAACATATATACAAGGCATACTTTCATTAGTAATATTAACTCCATCAAGTACTAAGTCAACTTTTTCGCTATCATCTACTTCTACATATATTGTAGTATTTTTTGAATTTCCAGATATAACGTATGTACCTTCTTTATCGATTGTTACATTTTCTCCATCTTTAACTGATATTTTACTTGCACTACTTGTATCAACAGTTTGTAATAAATCTTTTTCTGTAAATAAATCTTCAGCCTTATAAACCGTCCCATCAATACTTTTAATGCTAGTTGTAACTGTTCCATCAGAATTAGTAGTAGTTTTAACGCTTGAAGTATTTTCTTTCTTACCACAACCACTTGTAAACATTACTCCAATTACTAAAATAATTGCTACAACTAGTTTCCCTACTTTTTTAAATTTATCCATATATTCCTTCCTTTCGTTAATAATGATATGCTTTTATTTTGAATAAAACGTTAAAGAAATGTGATATTTAAATGAAATAATTTCTTAAACTTGAAAAAGTTTAATTTTTATAGTATTATACCCCTTGAAAAGAGGGATGATTATAATGAAAGATTATTATAGAAATATAGTTCCATATAAAGCAATTAGATTAGAGCTTCAAAAAGAAGAAGTATTAAATTCAAACTTAAGTGATGAAGCTAAGGAAATAATAATAGATTCAATAGATAAAAAGTTAGAAGAATTAAAAAAAGAAGAAAATAATATAACAACAAAAAAACACCAATAATTGGTGCTTTTTTAATCTTCAGTTTTAATGCTTATACCAAGTTCTGATAGTTGCTCTTTTGTAAGCTCTGAAGGTGATCCCATCATTAAGTCTTGTCCACTAGCACTAGTAGGAAATGCTTGAACTTCTCTTAAGTTTGGCTCATCTTGAATTAACATAAGCATTCTATCAATTCCAGGCGCTAATCCTCCATGAGGTGGGCATCCATATTTAAAGGAAGTAAATATTGATTTAAATCTTTCTTCTACTTCATCTTTTTTATATCCAACAGTTTCAAATCCTTTTAAAAGTGATTTAACATCGTGGTTTCTAATGGCGCCTGATGCCATTTCATTACCATTACATACAAAGTCAAACTGATATGCAAGTATTTCTTCAGGTGATTTAGTTTCATAATCTTTTATACCCCCATGTGGCATACTAAATGGGTTATGACAAAATACATATTTTTTTAATTTCTTATCGTACTCAAACATTGGAAAATCATTAACAATACACATTTCTAATTTATCTTCATCAATTAACTCACATTTTTTACCAAGCTCTGTTCTTATTAACCCAGCAAATTTTTGGGCTATATCTTTATACCTATTTGCAATAAAGAACATTACTGATTTTTCTTTCATGTCAAACTTTTTAATTAATGTTTTTCTTTCTTCTTCAGTTAAAAATTTGTCAATTGGACCTTTTAAAGATCCATCTTCCATAAGAGTTACATAACCTATTCCAGGCATTCCTATACTAGAAGCATAATCTACAATTTCATTAAACCAAGAGTTAGAATGATCCCCTATACCATCAACAACAATTACTTTTATTGTTGATTTTTTAAATGGTCCAAAAGAAGAATCTTTTAGTATTTCCGTTGCATCTTTAATTATTAATGGGTTTCTTAAATCTGGTTTATCTGTTCCATAACAATCTAAAGCATCCTTATAAGCAATTCTTCTAAATGGTTTTGAACTAACCTTTTTAGATGAAAATTTTGTAAATGTGTCATAAAAGATATCTTCACCAAGCTCTAAAACATCTTCTTCTGTAACAAAGCTCATTTCTAAATCTAATTGGTAAAATTCAAGTGTTCTATCTGCTCTAGGATCTTCATCTCTAAAGCAAGGTGCAATTTGAAAATATTTTTCAATTCCTCCCACCATAAGTAATTCTTTATATATTTGAGGCGCTTGTGGTAATGCATAAAATCTTCCCTTAAAGTTTCTAGATGGAACCACAAAATCTCTTGCACCTTCAGGACTAGAAGCAGTAAGTATTGGTGTTTGTACTTCAGTAAATCCTAAATCATACATTTTGTTTCTCAAAAAATGTAACAGTTCACTTCTTAAATAGAAGTTTTTTTGAACTTTTTTATTTCTCATATCTAAGTACCTATATTTTAATCTGATATCTTCTTTTGAATGCTTTGAAGTTATTATTTCAAATGGTAATTCGTGTTTAGATTTGCTTAATACTTCCAAATTATCAATAAGTAACTCTACTTCACCCGTTTTTATTTTAGGGTTGTATGTTTCCTCATCTCTTTTTCTTATAACACCTGAAACTTTAATTACACTTTCTTTAGTTAATCCTTTGAATATACTATCATCGTTACTAACTACTTGTAGTGTTTCTGTGTTATCTCTTAAATCTAAAAATAGTACACCACCATGATCTCTTATGTTTTCAATCCAACCTGAAACTACAACACTTTTACCAATAGATTTAATATCCAAATCTTTGCAGTAATGCGTATGAAAAATATTCTTTTTCATTCTAATCAATCCTTTCTTTTTAAAAATAAAACCCGTATCATCCTACTATAAGGACGAATACGGGTATCCGTGGTGCCACCTTAATTTATTACTAAAGTTTTAAACTTTTATTAGTAATCTCTTTTTTGCTCATTTATAAGCATAGCAATATGATAACGGATTGCAACCGAACTAGTCTACTTGGATTTCTCCTTTCGGTAGTTAGCTCCAGGGTGTTCTTTCACAATAGACTTATAACTTGTTCACACTATACCAAGCTCACTTTTATAAGCGATTAAAGTTACTTTTCCCTTTCAACGCAAAGTCATTGTACCATTATTTGCACCTTTTGTCAAATTACCCACAGCATGGATAGTGTAAAATGGTTTCGGATGCACAAAAAAAGGAAAACCTGATATAATTAAATCGCAATATTATTAGAAAAGAGGTTTTCCATATGAATAATATAG
>CADBKG010000015.1 GCA_902795215.1 uncultured Erysipelotrichaceae bacterium
TAGTGATTCATATATACTTGTTGTTGCACCTGAGTTTATTGTTGGTACTCCATCTGTTAAAAATAGTACAACTAAATCTTTTCCACTTTCTTTTGAGTAGTTTTCTAAAACTGTTTCTACATTTTTATATGCTAGATAGTAGTTGGTTGCATCTTCTGTATGCATGTTATTAACTGCTTCTAGTAAAGTATTCTTATCATTAGTTAGTGGTGAAAGTATTCTAGAAGTAGATGCAAAAGATATGATTGATACTTTGTTATCTTCATCTTTATCAAGTACGTATTCTATTAATTCTGATGCATCTTCTTTTACTTTATCTAGTTTTTCTCCTTCCATTGATGCTGATACATCAAATACAAGGACTATATCCTTTTTATTGTCTCCTGTTTTTCTTATTGTTTCTAGTTTTAGATTTAATTCTGCTTCTGTCTTACTAATCCAGCGTGCTTCTTTTGTTACTTTTATTGAACCTTCATTATCATAATCTTCTGTTGTTATTTCTACTTCTTTTATAGGTGTATTACCACTAAAGAAATTACTTGCTAGGGTTTTAATAAAGTTTTGTTTTGGTGAGTTTATTGCAATGATGCAACAAAGCACTAAAAAAGCCATAGCAAAAACAAACCATTTTGCTATTGGCTTTGTGTTTAAAAAGTTAGTTATTCCTGTCTGTCTGTCTGTCTGTCTGTCTGTCTGTCTGTCTGTCTGTCTGTCTGTCTGTCTGTCTAAGCTTACTTTCTTTTTTACTACTTGTCAACATACTATCACCATATTTTCATTTCAATTATAGCATATTTGTTGGTGATGGTAAAGCATTTAATGATTTAAAAAGCGGCAAAAAAAGCGACAAAAAAAGCAGCAAAAAAGCAGCAAAAAAACTTTAAACTACTTTAATTTCCAACACGATCCACCTGATTTCGCATCATTATCTCTTGTTATGTTAATGCATAAGGTTGGTATTTTATATTATATCCTCCATATTTAGTTTAGTAGATACTATAGTACAAATGAATATACTATGCAAAGCATACAAAAACGCGTCTATAAACGCGCTTTTTCTTCGATATAATCTTTTACCTCTGATAATGGAAGTTTGATTTGCTCCATAGTATCTCTATCTCTTATAGTTACTATGTTTTCATTTAGTGTTACATCATCAATAGTAATTGCAAAAGGTGTACCTACAGCATCACTTCTTCTATATCTTTTTCCAATGTTTCCAGTTTCATCATATGATGTCATAAAATGTTTAGAAAGCTCGGCGTATATTTCTTTAGCTTTCTCGCTATGAATTTTTTTAACAAGTGGTAATACTGTTGCTTTATATGGAGCGATGGCTGGATGAAGATGTAATACTTCTCTTTCATCACCGTTTTCTAATTTTTCTTTATCATATGCTTCACAAAGAATAGCAAGTACTGTTCGATCAAGTCCATAAGTTGATTCGATAACATATGGAGTATATTTTTCATTTGTTTCAGGATCTAAGTATTTCATTGATTCACCGCTATACTCTTCATGTCTAGATAAGTCATAATCCGTTCTATTATGAGTACCATTTATTTCTCCCCATCCAAATGGGAATTTATACTCTATATCACAAGCTGCTGCGGCATAATGTGCTAGCTTTTCATGGTCATGAAAACGCAATTTATCTTCTGGTAAGCCAAGAGACTTATAAAACTCTAAACCATAATTTTTAAAGAACTTGTATAAATCTTCTGCATCATTTTTATTACAGAAAGTTTGATATTCCATTTGCTCGAATTCTATAGTTCTAAATGTAAAGTTACCTGGTGTAATTTCATTTCTAAAAGCTTTACCTATTTGTCCAATTGAAAATGGAAGTTTTGCTCTCATAGTTCTTTGAACATTTAAGAAATTAACATATTCACCTTGGGCATTCTCTGGACGAAGATAAACAACACTTTTATTATCCTTTACAACTCCTCTATATGTTTCAAACATTAATTTAAATTGACGAATATCAGTAAAATCACATTTACCACATTTAGGACATGGTACTTTGTTTTCTCTAATAAAATCCATTAATTCTTCGTTAGTCATTGCATCACCCTTAGAGTTACCTAAAAAGTCATTTACTAGATTATCTGCACGATGTCTAGTTTTGCAATGTTTACAGTCTGTTAGTGGATCTGCGAAAGAATCAACATGTCCAGAAGCTTCCCAAACTCTTGGATGCATCAAAATATCAGCATCTAGTTCATAAGCGTTTGGTCTTTCTTGAATGAACTTTTTTCTCCAAGCATCTTTTACATTGTTTTTAAGTCTTGTACCAAGAGGACCATAATCCCATGTATTAGCAAGTCCACCATATATCTCGGAACCTTGAAATATATATCCGTATTGTTTTGTATAATTAACTATTGTATCCATATCTTTTTCCATAATATTCTCCTATAATTCTTGAATTACTGCAATTATCATTGGTTTAGATTCTGTTTCTTCATAAAAGTATTTGCTTAGTTTTTCTCTTATTTCTTGTTTAATAGCATTGTAATCAACTACTTTTTCATTGGCATTATGTTTTATGATTTCAGCGCTTATTTTCTTTATTTCTTTTATCATTTCACTTGAGTCTTTAACATATATAAATCCTCTTGTTGTCACTTCTGGACCAACAAGGATTTCTTTTGTTTTTTTAGATAATGTAGCGCTTATTAAAACTATTCCGTTTTCACTTAAGATTTCTCTATCTTTAATAACAAGTTCTCCTACATCTTCTCCTTTGGCACCATCTATAAGTACGTCTCCAATTTTAATTATTTCAGTTTTATCGAGTAACTTTCCATCTTCGATAGTTACCATCTCACCATTTTGTTTTAGGATTATATTTTCATTTGGAACGCCTAAACTTGTAGCAAGGTTAGCATTATTAACCATATATCTATATTCACCTTCAACAGGCATAAAGTATTTTGGTTTAAGTAAATCTATCATCATCATTAAATCTTCACTTGAAGCATGATGCAAGATTTCTTGAGCTTTTGGTATTGCATAACTTTCGATATTATCTAGTGCAAGTTCATTTTGAATATCAACAAGTTTTTTCTCATTGTAATCATAAGTTGGTTCTGCAAAAAGTATTGTATCATCCTTTTTTAGTGTTATAAATTTATCATAGCCATTCATAATCTTCTTAATATTATGATATTGATTATTCTTATCATCATCTATAAGTACAACTGTATTTTTATGATTTAGATCGCTTAAATCACCAATTATACCTGGTTTAATCTTTAAGTAATTATTCTTTATTGCCATATCTATTACAGATTGTAATCTATGTCCCATAATTACTACTTTTCTATGTGAATTAACTAAAGCATTAAATATTTCCATAATAGTATATAAATGGTCTTCAAATAAACTTACAAGAATCCTACCACTTGATTTATTTATAACATCTGTGTAAAAACTTTCAAATTTATGATTTGGTGAAGTATGCCCTACTTTTTCTGAGAAAGGTGATTCAGATAGTAAGCATAAAACTCCAAGTTTACCAACATATGCTATTTTTCCTAAATCCATACCAAATGCACCTGTCATACTTGGATCGATTAAAAAGTCACCAGTATATACAATTGCCCCATCTTTTGTATTTATTACATACATTACAGCGTCTGGGACTGAATGATTAACATTAATTGGGAAAACACTAACTGTCTTAAACTTTATTCTATGATGGGCAGTTATTTCGGTTACACTTGTTTTTGTAGTGTCTAACCCTTTTAATTTTAAATATTCGATTGTATATTTAGTAGCATATACCTTTATATCTGGTAAAACTTTTAAAAGGTCAAATATCGCTAGTGCATTTTCAGGATGCGCATGTGTTAAAAATAAACCTCTTATACGTTTTTTGTTTTTTACTAAATAATCATAATCTGGAATTATGTAATCGATTCCATACATTTCTTCACTAACAAATTTTATTCCTGCATCAAAAATAAATATAGAGTCATCTACATCGATTACATATGTATTTTTTCCGTTCTCATTAAGCCCACCAAGAGCCATAATCTTAATTTTACTCATAAATATCCCTTCTTTTCATTTAAGTTATTAAAGCTATAGGTATTATATCAAATTTAAAAAGAAAAGTCTATGTCACTTTTCTTTAATAAGTGTTGAAACGTAAACAGGTTCTAAGTTTTTATATCTTAAATCTTTTATAAGTAAATTCATGTTTTCTAAGGAAGTATTATTTTTAACGAGGATGAAACTCCCATTATTAATTTTTTTAAAAGATAGATAATCCTTATAAATAACAATTTGTGGAGATATAATATAATAGTTTTCTTTTAAACATAAAAGTATATTGCTGTATTGTTTTATGCATAAGGGTGTTTTTAATAATTTATTTATTTTATAAAAATCTTCTTGATTATATGCTCCATTAATATAACTTAAATCTTTTTTATATTCGTCTTCTTTTTCTAAAATAACATTATATTTTATATTTTCACTGTTTAAAAAGTTTATAAGTTCTTCATTGTATTCTAGAATAATGCTTACGTTTCTATTAGATTTGTTACCACTTATTATATACTTGTCTTTATTATCTTCTAAACTCTTACTTGGTTTTATATAATCATAAACTAAAAAATTCTGATTGAACACCTTAAAATCTTTCATTTTATTATAACTGTCGTATTCATTTATTATCTTACCATATTTTCCAGGGATTATTGAATTATTATCATTATCAATTATTGCGTTAGAAGGTTGTTCATTATACATACTTGAAGCAGTTTCAATTTCTTTCATTAAGTAGGATTTATTAATTATCATGAAACTTACTTTATCCGTTAAATAGAAACTTAATAGAATTATAGCAAATCCACCTATAAGTGAAAATATCTTTTTCAAATGAATCACCTATTTAAAAATATGATTATAGTTTAATATTTATTAATCATTTTCTAGTATTTCGACTGGTTTATCAAGGTTATCATCTTCATCAGTATAAGATATATCACTTGGCTTTGCACTTTGAATATATGATATTTGATCTGCAATTATTTCATATGAATATACCATTTTTTCGTCTTTTATATAATTGTTATTTTGGATTCTACCTTTAACAGAGATTAGATCTCCCTTGTGACAGTATTCACATATTCTTTCTGCAATTACGTTCCAAACAGTACACCCAATAAAATCGGTTTCATATATTCCATCTGAGTTTTTAAAAGCTCTCTTGACCGCCAGTACTATTTTAGATGAAGATTTATTATCTTTTTTTGTTAGTTCTGGATCTTTAACTAAGCGGCCTATCAAAAATATCTGATTTATATGTCATTCCTCCTTTCCAAATTGAGCGTAACACACAAAAAAACTGCCGTCAAATCGCAAAAAAAGCGTTTTTGTAAGCAGTTTTTTAATATTTGTTAAAATATTAAGCAATAATTTTTTTTTGGTTAAAATTTTTGACTAAAAATTAATTTTGGCTTGCAAAAATTTAAAAACTAGTAGTTTTGTAATTTTTTTTTAATTTTTCCAAAAATCTGTCAAGTTTCCGTCAAGTTTATAGTAATCACTCATATCTACGCGCCAATAAAAGGAATTTAAAATGGTGTTAGAATCATATTTTCTTAGTTGTGCACCATTATCTTTTCCACCATGCCATAAGCTTTCTGCAACGTAGAAGTATCCATCTTTTTTGCCTGCTAGCATTGCAATGTGTCCACCCTCTATTCCTTTACCACTAAGTAGATCTCCTACTTTTAATGAATCATCATTTAGTGAATCTGAAAGTTTTATTAAGTGTCCTAAATCTGTTAAATCTTTGTAAGAACTTACTCCTGCTCCTACATCTTCAACATCATAACCACCATTATATAAAACCCAGCTTATAAATCCGCTACAATCAAATCCGTTTTTTCTCATTCCACCACTCGGACTCGAATAAAGCATACATCCCCATGGCATAGGACCATACATAGATTTTTCTATTTGAACAAAACGCGATTCATGTAGGTATAATCCTTGATGATAATATCTTCCTTCTCCATCAACAAGTGGTGCTCCTCCATAATTACCAAGCCTACCGTTTTCAGAAAAGTATGAAAATCTATATGGCATTTCAAGTGTTATAAATCTTGCGGCTTCAATTGCTCCAGCACGCGTACTTTCACCGCCGCGATTTACTCTATATTTAAGAATTTCATCTAGTTTATCATTATCTTCTGCTGTATATTTGTTACATGTTAAATATTCTTTATTATAATCAAATTCTGAAGGCGCTGGAATAATTAAATTAGAAACTTCTACTTCTATTTTTTTAGAAATATCAAGAATAGTAACTATGATGTTTGTTTTACCAGGGCTTATTCCAGTAATAACTCCTTCACTACTTACATTCGCAATTTGTTCATCTTCACTTTTATAAGAAGCTGATAAACTTCTTAAATCATCAAGTGTATACTTTATAGAATCTACTCCACCAACTGCTAAATATGTTTTATCATATGATAAAGAAAAATCTAAAATAGGTTTATCACTTTCATTTACCTTATATGTAAATATCCTACCCATTTTATTTCTAACATATACGTTTTTTTGATTCTTTTCCAAATATATTTTGCACATTTTTTTGTCGGTTTCTATCCAATTTGACTTTGTCTCGTCAATAGCGCACTGTCCATTTTTATTTAATTTAAGTATTACATAATCTTCTTCATAATCAACTTTTTTAATGGTTATTTCTTCCATATATTTTTTAAAACCAAAAAGAACGGACATTAAAAGCCCTATTATTAACACAATAATAAAAAAAAGAATAATACCCTTTTTCTTCATACATGCTCCTACTTTAATTAAATTCTATCACACTATGAAAAATAGTTAAAGATTTTTTTCTTTTTATTATCCTTTATTCTCTCAGCATATATATTTAATGTTTTATATATTTTATTATCAAGTGATATTTCTATTTTCCCTAAGTTACAACTATCATTACATTTTACATTTTTATAAAAAGTTATAGTTCTTTTTATTTTTTTCTTTTCATTTCTAGTTAGCAACATATCAAAATTAGATAAAGTATACACTTTATAATTCTTATCATATTTTATTTTTAATTTATTTTTATCTATTAATCTGTATTTTTTATATATTTTAAAATATTTTTCATATAAGGTTTTATGGGTATTAAATTGATCATCATCTTTAAATGTGGCAATTATAAGATTTTTATTATCTTTTGTTGCACTTGATACAAAGGTGTGTTTTGCTCTTTTGGTATAACCTATTTTACCCCCTGTTGCAAATTCATAGATTTCAAGTAATTTGTTTTTGTTATACCAAGAATAAGTATTAAAATTTGTTTTAAGGTCATATTTTCTAGTACTTGTTATTTTTCTAAAATCTTTATTTTTCATTGCTTCTCTCATAAGTATAGCCATATCATATACGGTGCTTATATTCTCGCTTTCTTCGTCCAGTCCATGGGGATTTGTAAATACTGTATTTTTCATTCCTATATACATTGCTGTTTCATTCATGAGTTTAACAAATCCATCTACACTTCCTGCAGTATAAACCGCCAAACTAAGTGTAGCATCATTTCCACTTCTAAGAAGAAGACCATATAAAAGATCTTTAACAAGAAGTTTTTCTTTTTCTTTTATATATATTGCACTACCATATGCATCACTTACTTCTTTACCTACTATTATTTCATCTTTTAGGTTAGTATTATTTAATACCACGAGCGCCGTCATAATTTTTGTTGTAGATGCAATAAGTTCTTTTTGATTAGTATTTTTTCCATATAAAACTCTTCCACTATCAGCATCCATTACTATTTCATTTTGAGCGGCATAACACTTACTAATAAACAATAAACTAACTACTAATATAATTACTATTTTCTTCATATAATATCCCTTAGTAATCTTATTACATAAAAAAAGAAATAATTACATATAAATTACTTCTTACATATTAAATATATCACTATGAGATCCAGTTTCTACCAAATAAAGTATTATTTTATCTTCTTTAATTTTATAAACAAGTATCCAATCTGGTTCAATATGGCATTCACGACAATTTCTAAAATACTTAGTATCTTGAAGGCCATGATCTCTATACTTTGGTTCTAGAGTTTCTCCATTAGCTAGTTTTTTAACCACTTCACTTAATTTTTCTATTTTTTTACCCTGTTTGATTATCTTTTTTAATTGTTTATTAAATCTATTAGATGTAACAATTCCATATTTAGTGTCAGTAATACTATTTCTCATTTAAAATATCCTCAAACATTTTATCTACATTATGATATACTTTATATTCTTCTGGATGCGCTTCCATATAATCAAGTTCTTTTAAAGCATCATTAAACGCATCCGTAGGCTTTGGTTCTTCTATCATAAAAGGGATTCCAGAAGTTTTTACACATTTAGTTAAAAACATATTAATGGCTGTACTCATATTTAAACCCAAATCTTTAAATAACTCATCACTTTTTTTCTTAATTGTAGTATTAACTCTAACATTTAAATTAGTAGTATCTTTTGGATAATTAACCATAATATCACTCCTCATAGCCTAATTATAATTCTCTGTATACGATTTGTCAACACATTTTCGTTACGCCGTCATTATTGCTATATAAAAATACTACCCAAGGTAGTATTAACATTCTCCACTTTCTGTGCATATCGCTGAGGATGTACTTGACTCTTCTTCCCCCTTAGCATTATTATGCACTACAAAAACTATGCCTAAAGCACATAAAACTAATATTAAAGCAATAACTACTTTTTTCATTATATGCTCATTAATTCGCTTTCTTTTTCTTTAATTTTTTCATCAACGGTTTTATTGTATTTATTTATTAGTTCTTGTACTTCTTCTAAATATTTTTTTTCTTCATCTTCAGGCATTTCATCAGCTTTAATTTTATTATTAGTATCTTGTCTTACATTTCTTAAAGCAATTTTAGCATCTTCTCCAACACCTTTAGATTGTTTTACATATTCTCTTCTTCTATCTTCAGTCAATTCTGGAAGAGTTAATATAATTATTTCTCCATTATTCGTTGGATTAATACCAAGATTAGATTCATTAATTCCTTTTTCTATTTCTTTAAGTAAGCTTTTATCAAAAGGTTTAACCATTAATTGTCTTGCTTCTGGTACTGTAACATTTGCCACGTTATTTAATGGAACACTACTTCCATATGCTTCTACCATTACGTTATTTAGCATATTTGGATTTGCTCTTCCTGCTCTTATCGCACCAAGTCTTTTATCTAAAGTTTCAATTGCTTCTTCCATATAAAGCTGCGCTTCATCAATATAATCCATATTCTATCCCTCACTTTTACTACTTAATTATAAAATATTTGTATATTTTTGGCAAGTTATATTTCAAACCCACCATCTACTCTAATTATTTGTCCCGTTGTAAAGTTATCTTCTATAAGCCATGCTGCGCATTTTGCAATATCGATTCCTTCTCCTTTTCTTAAAAGAGGTGTTTTTTCTATTAAATCATTCCAAGCATCCTCGCTTAAGTTTTTAGTCATATCGGTATTCATACACCCAGGGGCAATAGAATTAACTCTTATTTTAGATGGACCAAGTTCTTTTGCAAGTGCTTTTGTTAATCCAATTATAGCGCCTTTAGATGCTGAATATATACTTGCATATGAACCACCATTAGTTCCGTATATTGAAGATATGTTTATTATGCATCCATTTTTTTGTTTTAACATATAAGGAAGTATTTCTTGAGTTGTTGCAAATAAACTATAAAAGTTACCATCCATTACTCTTTTATATTCTTCATCAGTAATATCTTGAAATAAACCTTCACTATCTATTCCAGCATTATTAATTAAACAATCGATTTTACCATATTTATTTATAACATAATCAACTAGCTTTTTAATATTTTCTCTTTTAGTAATATTTGCTTTAAAAGTATCTATACCAAGAGTTTTAAGTTCTTCTGCTTTGTCATCTCTTTCTTTATAATCAGCGATTACTTTATACCCTAGTTCATTTAAATATATAGCAGTGGCTCTACCAAGTCCTCTAACACCACCTGTAATAAGTACAACTTTATCTTTCATTTCACATCACGTACATAATATACAACCAATATATTATTTTTGCAAGAAAAAAGACTATAAAGCCTATATTTTTAAATAACATTCTTTTTTAATGAAGTTTTTAATTTTTTTGGAATCGTTATTTTCATAATATTCAACTAATAGTTTTTTATATTCCTCTATTTTATCTGCAGGTATAACAATTAAACCTTTTCCTCTAGAAATTAAATAATGATTTACAAAAATAATAGATGTACGTTTATTCCCATCAATAAACATTTGTTTTTTTACAACATAAAGCAATAAATTAACCGCTGTATCAATTATATTATCATTATTATTTATAATATTTTGTATATTATCTTTTACATCAGATTCAATTGGTATTTCTGGTGACCAAGTTGTTCCTCCAATTTTTACAGGTACGTTTCTAAGTAATCCTGCATTATAATAAAAACCCTCTTCTACTAACTTATTAATCATACATAATAATGAGTAATCAGATGGTGATTGTATAACATTTTTATTTAATATAAATTCCCAAGCATGCTTTAAATTAATTATTTTCAAAATATCTTCAGGGGACATATTATTAACTTTTCCGCCCTCTATAATATTTTGTGTATCACTTAGCGTTGTTGCAACCCCTTCAAGAATAGCCTGCTTGTAAATTGTATCTGCTAAATGTTTTTTCGCAAAATCTAAATTTTTAGCAACTTCTGGAGATAAATCTTCATCCACATAATTTAATTCCTTTAATTGTTTGTTGATTTTTCTAATTTCTTTTTTTATATCTTTAGCTTTTATGTTGTTGTTGACTATTAGATTATAAAGCTCATCATTATATTCTCCAATATACTTAGAACTTTGTATTCCTTCGTTTCGAGTATGAATATATATGTACTTTTTGTTGTCTTTTTGTCTAATCTCAATAGATCCGTAAATTAAGTTTTCAATCTCGTATTCTTTAGATTTTTTTTGATTTAATAAATCTAAAATTTTAATTTGATTATCCAATCTAATCACCTCTAAATATATTATATCACAAATTTTCAAGTGTGAAACATTTTAGCGAAAAAAAGTTAAAAAAGTTTCACACTAAAAAAGAGCTTTACGCTCTTCCACAATAACTTCCATCTTCAGTTGAAATTGTAATAGTTTCACCAGCTTTAATAAATAATGGAACTTTTACAACAAGACCATTTTCAAGAGTTGCATCTTTTTGTGCACCAGTTGAAGTATTTCCTTTAACAGCATCTTCTGCGCTTTCAACTAAATAATCTATTTTTTCAGGTAATTCGATGCCAATTACTTCTCCTTCATAAGAGTTAATTTGAATATCTAATCCCTCTTTTAAATACTTAACAGTATCACCAAGTTGTTCTTTTGTAAGTTCAGATTGTTCATATGTTTCATTATTCATAAATACATAAGAATCTCCTGACTCATAAAGGAATGATGATTTAGCTTTTGTAACATGTGCTTTTTCTATTTTAACATTAGTATTAAAAGTATTAACTACTATAGCACCTGTTCTTAAATTTTTAAATTTAATCTTTACAAAAGGTGATCCTTTCCCTGGTTTAACATGTTGAAATTCAACTATAGAACAAAGTTTACCATCAACAATAACTGTCATTCCATTTTTAATATCATTAATATTTATTAACATAGTTTTACCTCTCTTTATTAACTATTTTTCTTTTCTTTATGTAATGTAACTTTTCCACATTTTGGGCAATACTTATTAAGTTCTAATTTATCAACAGTATTCTTTTTGTTTTTTTCAGTAGGACGACGCATGCTTTTACATACTGTGCATTGTAATCCAATTGCATCTCTATTATCATTCTTCTTTGCCATAATTAGTCCCTCCTTTTTTTCACAAGCACTATTATAGCAAACTTTTCCTAATTTTCAAATAAATATTTAGTAAATTTTCTAGTAACTTGTAAATTAATTGAATATTTGTATGTTTTTTCACCTTTTTTGGTCGCAATATTGGGACTCATTATAATATAAGAGTACTTTGGATTATCACTTGGGGCATACATTACAAATGCTGTAGATATAGTTTCAGTATCGATCTTTCCATCACCATTTGTATCTAAAAAGCTTTCACTAGTCCCTGTTTTGCCAGAAGCATCTACATACTTTTTATCAACATAGTTTTTACCCGTGCCATATTTCATTACATCTTTTAATCCCATTTTAATTCTATTAATCTTTTCATCGTCTAATTCCACTTTGCCCAGTACTTTATTTTTATTATCACCTAAGCTTGGTTTTAATTTAACCCCGTTATTTGCAAGAGTACTTATATATTGATAAAGTTCTATTGGAGTATATGTATCATATTGTCCAATTGCTAAGTTTAGTATCAAATCATCACTTATAGTTTTTCCTTTAATCCCTGTTTTTTCATTAGGAAGATCAATCCCTGTAATTTCACCAAGACCATAAGAAGAAAGCATATTTCTATAAATATCAAAATGTTCTTTAGTAGCATTAAGTTTAGAATTCCATTTATAGTTTTTATTAGTAAGTCTTGTTGCAATTAAAAACTGGTAATAATTTGATGAATATGCAAGTGCTTTTAAATCATTTATTCTTCCAAGTCTTTTCCAACTACACTTTTTAGTAACACCATAAACTTTTATACATGAATCAGTAACAAATTCATTTTCTTTAATCAATCCTTCTTTATAACCCACTCCAATAGTTGCACCTTTAACAACACTACCAACAGTATAACTAGAATTAATTATATTATCTGTTATATCTTTAAAAGTACCATCATCATTTATTTTAAGACCAAGCATAGTTATTATTTCACCAGTATTTGGATTACCAAGTATTACATATGAATGATTATAATTTTTAGAATTTGGTGCTTTTTTAGCTTTTTTCATTTCTTCTTTTAAGATTTCTTCTAACATTAGTTGTTTATCTATATCGATAGATAATTTTAAATCTCTTCCCTTTTTACCTTCTTTAACAAGTTTTAATCCTTTTGAAGTAACCTTATAGACTGGATCTTCTCCTCTAAGTAATTTATCATACTCTTTTTCTAAATAACTCGTGCCTACAATACTATTTAAAGAAATTCCTTCATTTTTATAATACTCTTTATCTTCACTAGGAACCTTACCAACACTACCATAAATACTTTTTAAAGTATCACCATATGGATATATTCTTTCCCATTTGAGGTCACATCTAAGTCCTTTTATATTTAAATCATTAATTTTAGATAATTCTTCATCTGTAATACCAATCTTTATAACTTTATCTTCATAAGAATATCCTTTATTAATTAAACTATATATCAAACTTGCTTTTTTAAACTTATCATCTATATTTAATTTATCAAGATTAACTCTTTTATATTTTAATTCTTCTAATTTAGAAGCTTTAATCTTTCTTTTTTTATATAAATCATATTCTTTTTTAGTAATTAAATTTTTACCATTATAATTTGATTTAATATAAAAAGTCTTAAGAGTTTTATCATTTATATTACTTACATCTAAAGATAGTATTTCACTTAAAAGAAGTGATATATTAACATCATCTATATAGTCATTATCAAGTTTATTATATACAAGAGTATTTATCCCCTTATTATCTACAAGAACTTTTCCATTAGTGTCAAGTATTCTTCCTCTAGGACTTGTATTAAATGTTACTAATTTATTTGATGCTTCTTCATATTGCATATAATATATATCATAACTTTTTATAGAGAGATTATATAATCTATATATAGTTAAAAATAAAAACAAAAAACAAAACAAAATTATTCCTATTCTTTTTTTCATATTAATCATTTATTATTATGTATTATTTAATAAAGGTTATTCATAAAATATAGTGGTGATTACATGTATAAATTATTAAAAGACTATATTAACAGAATGACTCTAGATAGTTTAAGAGAAGTATTTATTAAAAATGGAATTTATTTTAGTGATGAAGAATTATTATATACTTATAAATTTTTAAAAAAGAATTATGAAGGTTTATACGCTAATCCATTTATAGATCTTTCAAGATTTAAATCTCACTATTCAGAAGAAAACTTTAAAAAAATACTTGAATTAAGAGAAAAATACTCTAGTTATTTAGACTAGAGTATTTAATTACAAAAAATAATCCAAAGGTGCTTGTGATAAAAACCCGCGCTCGACAGGTGGGTCATCACATAGAATGCTTTAGGATCCCTAAATTAATAGGTCTTCAACACCACATCCTAATTAGATCCCCAATAAATCACATTAGTCGGTTTTATATGCTTCCCTTTGGACAATTTAAGTATAGCATAAAACTGATAGTTTGTATATCATATTTTACGAAACTTTACATTATAATTTATTAGGTGATAAATAATGAATATCAAAAAATATAAGAACATACTATATATTTTCTTAATTTATATAATATTTCTTGTTTTAATATCAACTTTTTCATATTATAAAGTAATAAACTTTGATTTAATCCCTTCTATAAGCCTCATATTTGGAAGTTTTATTATGATAGCATTAGGAGTTAATATTGGTAAAAAACGCGAAAAAAAGGCCTATATAGGCGGTTTAAAACTAGGAATAATAATAACAATTATACTTTTAGCAATAAATTTAGTGTTTTTTAGACTATTTTCTATAAAAACTGTTATTTACTACTGTATATTAATACTATCTGGTATAATGGGAAGCATTATTGGTATAAACAAGAAAAAATAGAGTTTAATAACCCTATTTGCATATATCTTCTAGATACTAATTACCAAAATAGTACTAATATAAAAATAAAAAAATAGGGCTCTATCCTAAAATAGACCCCTTACAAAAATGGATTACCATTTTTTCCTTGCATATTCACTATACCATATTCTTCCTATGATGTCAAATTTCTAACTTATTCTAAATTTTCTTTATAATTTCTTTCAATAATTTTATCAAAGTATTCATAAATGGATTTCAGCAAATCATTATTATTATAGTATTTTTTGTTTAAATTTATTCTGCCATAAAACAAATTTGTTATTTCATTTCTTACGTTATTTTTTACACCTTCACTTGTTACAATTTTATTAAATAAATAAAGAGTGTATGTCATCTGTCTAATTCTTGAGTTTTTTAATTTTGTAGTCCTATTCTCTTTTCCAATACCACATTGTTTAAGATAGTTAATTACCAATGTGTCCGGTCTATGATTATTATCCTTTCTATTAAGGTCCGATAATACACAGGAATTATGAGCAACAGCATTACGAAGTTTATTTACTTCTCTTAAAATAAAAATATATTTTCTATCATTAAGATTATATTTTTTTGTAAAAAAATCAAAAAAGTTTATTAATTCGCCAAAAGTTATAATCTCTAGAAATTCCCATATTGGGATATTTTCGATTTTTGAATCTCCATCTATGTCATATTTTGAAAATATTTTTTTATAATATTCGTCTGTTACTTTTTTCCTGATACTTTCATGTACTTTTTTTGGTTGTTTTTCATTATTGTAATCATGATCTAAATACAAATTAACAATGTTATATCCATCTTCGTTGTCTAAATCTTCTATTATATTTAATATTCTTATTTTTAAATAATGTTCAATATCTATTATCATTTTAAATAATATAATTCGAACTCTATAATCTATAATAGATAAATCTTTTAAATAGGCAAACTCTAAATCAATATACTTTCCTTTTAGTTTACCACATTGGTACTTTTGAAAATTGTTTTTATAAGCCATTATATTATAATAATTATTATTATTTCTTAAATAGTCTTCGGCATTTTTTTCTGTAGCAATATTAAATGCTATATTTTTCCCTTTTAAATATGGTACCATTTCTTTTATTTTCATCATCGGTCTTAATGTAGATTTTTTCGAGTTCATTCTTATGCCACTTCCTTACTGATTGACAATATTATATCACGTATAATATTGGACATAAAGAAATAAAAAGTTATTTCTATTTTTGAAATAACCCTATTTGCATATATCTTCTTGATATTTATAATCAAATGTACTAAATATTACTTCATTGCTGCTTCCTTCACAAACAACAATTGAATATTTATCATTATCATACTTTTCTTGTCCACCATCATAATAAATCTTATAACCTGTAGTATTAGTACTAGGCGCTGCTAGACCAAGAATCTCATCAAAAGTTACAACTTTATTATCAAGTGCATCTTTTAAATTATACTCTTTTCCAGTTTCATCCATAATAACTTTAATGTTTTGTACCTTATAAGAATAATATGTTTTATTATTATAGGTAAACAAATATGTTTTTTCTTTTTCACTAGGTTCAACAGTAACTTGGAATTTATATTTATCTAAATTTTTAATCTTATTATAATATTTAAAGTTCATTACAAGAAGTACTAATGATAGTGCTATTATTATAAGCATAATAACTCCAACAAATTCTATTTTATTCTTAAGAGAAATATATGCAATTATTCCTGATAATATAATTGTAAAAACAAGTGCAATACACATACCTATTCCTTTAGGAAAAACTCCTAAAAGTGCAATAACAATTATAAACAATACTAAAAAAGAAAATGCATATATTATTTTTCGTTTATCAATTTTCATAAAACTATTCCCTTCTATTTTATAATTAAACTATTTATTACATTAATTATATCATTTTGAAATAAAAATGCAATAAGCAAGCCTACCATTAAAAATGGTCCAAATGCAAGTTCACCGGAGGTATTTTTTTTATTTATATAAAATGCATATGGTAACGCAGTTGTTGAACCTACTATTAACGCTACTAGGAAAAGTTGATATGGAAGAAGGTACCCCATTAAGAAAGAAAGTTTTATATCCCCTCCTCCAAGTGATTCTTTATTAAACATATAATCACCTAGTACTTTGACTAAAAACATTAGTACAAAAGCAAATACTGCTTGCATAAATCCTAAATACCACATCTTAACTCCACCATCAAAATAAACTAAAACAATTATGATAGCAAGACCAACAACTAATACTTCATCTAACACCTGCATATATTTAAAATCACTAATGCATATAGCAATAAACTCAAGCACTAATACTAATCCAATAAGTGTTTTAATACTCATACCATATACTAAATAAACTAAAATAAATAATACACCTGTTAAGATTTCAACTATAAATGAATACTTATCTATTTTTTTATGACAATATCTACACTTTCCTTTAAGAGCAATATAAGAAACTATTGGAATAAGTTCAAACCATTTAAGTTGATGTTTACAATGATCACAATGACTTCTTGGTTTTATAATAGATTCCCCATTAATTTTTCTTGTAACATATACGTACAAAAATGATGCAAATACACTACCTAGGATAAATAAATAAATCTCTATCATATTAACCTCACGATATAATTGCATTATATAAATCAAACATAGGCATTACAACTGATAATAATACTCCACCAACTATAATAGCTAAAAATATTATCATAACTGGTTCTATTAATGTTTGAACAGTTTTTACATAAATGCTATGCTCTCTTCTTGTATGTTTACTTACTTTATCCATCATTGCACCCATATTACCAGATTCTTCACCAGCTTTAACCATATGATATACAACTTCTGGAACCGCATAATTATTCTTAAATGATTCACTAATCTTATCTCCATTACCAATATTAGTAATAGTTTTTCTCATTATTTCTTTATATATTTCATTACTTGTTAAATTTTCAAGTATATTAATAGAGTCTGTAATAAATACATTATTATTTAATAAAGCAGCGAAAGTTTTAGTAAATATGGTTAACTCATTAAACATAATAACTTTACCAATTACAGGTATTTTAAGTGCAACTCTTTGAACACTTTTTCTAAATGATTTATTCTTTTTATATAGAAAGAAAGCAAGTATACTAATTAGTATTGCAACGACTATTATATTGCTAAAGTTAGTACTAACAAAATTACTTAGTCCAACTACAAACTTAGTCCAATTAGATAATTCTGCCCCTGCAGTATTATATATAAGTACAAATTTAGGTACAATTAACCCAATAACTACAAATATAACTATTATTGAAAAAACTAAAATAATTGCAGGATAACTTACAGCACTAACCATTTCTTTTTGAATCTTATCCATATTAGAATAATACTCTTCTAAATCATTTAATGCTGTATTCATATCCCCACTAGCCTCTGCAGCTTTTATCATATCAATAAATAGATTAGGAAAAGCCTTCTTTTGATGTGATAATGCAGATGAAAACGATTCACCTTGATTTAAATAATATAAAATAGATAAGAATACTCTTCTTTTATACTTGTTTTTGCTTTCTTGTTTTGCGAGTATCTCCATCGAATCCGTTAAACTAATACCAGATTTAATATATGAATCAAGTTCAGTTGCAAAAAAGATTAAATCTTTATTAGAAAATTTCTTATATAAATATTCACTTTCTCCATATACAAATTCTATCCATTTACTAGTTTTTAAATATTCAACTGCATATCCACTATTAGTTAAAAAGTTATATATGTCTTTTCTAGAAGTACCATAAAAAATATTTTTGTATACATTACCATCTTCATCAACAATTCTGTATAAGAAAGGTACTTCCTTTGATAACTTTATATTTTCTTTTTCTATTTCTTGTTTTAATTCATTAGATTTATTTAAAGAATCCTTATATTCATTATTACTCTTTTTATTAAGTTTGCTAAAAGGATATATAAATAAAAATAATACTATATAATAAACGCCTAAACACACATACAACGGTAATTCAACTATTTTTATTAATACATTTAAAAAGCGTGATAAATCTATCTGATTTTTTTCTTCAACAGGCATTTTATCACACTCCTTCTTTATTCTAAAATGATTATAGCATATTTACTAAAATAATTAAATTATTTTTTTAAAATGAATATATTATATTAGGTGAAAATCATGAATTTTAATTTATTAAATGGACAATCCGGATTATCTTTAACTAGAATTCTATCAAGTATTTCTAAATCTCTATCTTTAATAGAACAAATAAAACCTATTTATAATAATGTAAAACCATTATTTAAGTATTTACCAAATTTATATACAAACAATTACGTAGAAGAAAAGCCATCAACAAAAATTAAAACTCAATCAAATAATAATACTATATCTTTTTTCAATTAAAATGCATAATCCACCTTTTATCACTTGAGTACTGAGGTAATTTTATTAGAGTGTTAAAATTATCATGCTTAATTAAGTGCAGTAAGCTTACAAGAATATTCAATTAGAAGGAAGGATAAGATTTATGAAGAGTACAATTAAGTGGTTCAATAATGAAAAAGGATATGGTTTTATTGAAAATGGGAATAATGAGGATATCTTTGTTCATTACTCAGAAATCGAAATGGATGGTTTTAAAACTCTTAAGGAGGGTGAAACTGTTAAATTTGATTTAATTAAAACACCAAAAGGCTTACAAGCCCATAATGTATCTGTAGTTGATGTAGTAAACGTTTAAAAACATCGCTCTTTATTTAAAGAGCTTTTATTATGCAATAAAAAAGTCAGCATATGCTGACTAATTTTATACTTGTCTAAATGCGTTTTTACGTCTATTTAGATATAATCCTGCGCCTCCAATAGCTACAGCAGCGATTGCTATCATTATTGGATTTTCAATACCTGTTTTAGGGTTTTCAGGTATTAAGTTTTCAGGACATTCGTCTTCAACTTTAGCACCTGGTTCAACTGTAATTGATCTAACAGTTGGATTAACTTCAAATCCAGCAGGAGCTTTAGTTTCTTTATAATAATATACACCTGGTTTTAATTTACATGTATTTGTTACACCTTTTTTATCAGTAACTAAAGCACATTTTCTATCAGCTTCAGTTTGACCATCTTCAAGTTCACAACATACAACTTCAGGTTTATCTTTCTTACATTCTTCTTCTGTTTTACAAAGAATGAATGTTCCACCTTCTAAGCTCTTATCAGTTTTTGTAGTAGAGACTTTAATAATTCTTCCATATCCATCTTTTGCTTCTTCTGTAATAGTTTTTAATACTGGCTTAGTTTGTGTAGAATTATCAGATTCTTTAACACTAACTGTATAACATGCTTTATTCATTTCATATTTACCATTAGATGGAACTTTAGTTTCTTTAATACTATAATCACCAAAGTTTACTTCAGCAACATCATCTGTTGAACCATCCGCTTTAATATGGAATGTCTTGACAGCAGAACCAGAACATGTTGTTCCTTTATATAATTCGAATTCTGCACCTTCTAGTGACCATTCAGCATCATCACTGCCCTTTTTAAATACAGATATATATCCTTTTTTAGGAGCATTTGATATAGTTACTGTTGAAGTACTAGAACCAACAGTTACTGACTTACATTCATTACTTAATTTAAATCCTGTAGGAGCTTCTGTTTCTTTAACAGAATATGTACCATATGCAAGATCATTTACATTTACATATGTTCTACTTGTTATTTCAACATTTTTAATTGGATTTCCAGAACAACTTCCACCATTATAAACTGCAAATTTTGCACCAATTATTTTATAGTTAGTTCCATCGATTGTAATTGAATTATCAGAACTAGCCTTATATATTCTAAATCCATTAGTTAATTCTATAGGTTGGTCAGTTGCTTCAAACGTAAATTGTTGAACTTCTGATTGACCAGATACAACTTCGAATGTTTTATAAGATGTAGTATCTAATTCAAAGTTTGTAGGTTGAGTTGTTTCTTTAACACAATATTTACCTTCAGGAATATTTGTTTTACTTCCAGTACCATTAGTTGTAGTAGTAATAGTTCCATATGATGTACCAGTACATGTTGCATAACTAGTTACACTACTTAAATCATTTACTGAATAAATTGTAAATTTAGCTCCGGCTAATGAATAATTACTATTATTATCAGTTAAAGAAGGATTTCCTGATTTTTTAGTAACTGTAAGTTTGCCTTTACCAGGTTGCTCTTCTTCTTTATATCTATCAGTTGATGTTACTGTACAAGATGTTTGACCATCCTGTAAATTACATTCGTGACAAGTTTCATCTATTTCCCAATTTGCAGATGGTACAGATATTTCTTTTATAGCATATACTTTATTTTGTAATAATGTAGCATCATCAGTAGTACCGTCAGCTTTTGTTACTAAATCAGGTACAACCTCACCGTTATTATAAGCTCTTCTTGTAGAATATGGAACATTTGTGTTTGGTTTACATGGGCTATCATAAATTCTATATCTAGCACCAGCTAAACTATCTCCATTTGCTTGGGCCCTAGCCATATCTTCAGCACTAGCCACTTTATTAACTTTAATTTTTCTTTGTCTAGAATAAATAACAGCTAGATCCTGAATATTTCCTTCTCTTTCTATGAAATATGCAAAATATCCAGTTGGGCCATTAGTTGTATATCCGGTTGGTCCTCCAACATGATCTTCAACAGCATCCGCAAGATCTCTAGCGTCCTTTCTACCGGCATTATTAAGGCCAATATCCCATCCGGCACCACCTTGCTTTTTAACATATGAAATTGCTGAGTGAACCATAACTGTTCTTTGATCTTCAGTAATAGTTGCACCACTATGGTTTGCAGCATAAACTTCTTTTGCTGCATCCCAGTCGGCACCATTTATATGTAATCCCCAATATAAAATACTAGCTATTTGTGGATTATCAAGAGATCTTATTTTGGCAGAAGACCAACTATAACTATCACGGTTTTGTAATGGTCCCTCCTTTTCTGGAGAATAACAAATACCAACTGCAGTTGATACACTATCTCCATCTCCATAAGTAATATTCATCAAATATCTTGATGTGTTATAACCAGATCCGTCACCATATCCTATGTTGTCATATCTTACACGACATCTATCATTTTGTGATGTAGGTGTACATGCAGCCCCGCCTTTTGCTGCTCTTGATGTTGAAATGCTTGTTGGTTGAGGATTTGTCATTGCTGCATCAACTTTCACACCAAATACAAACATAAATGCAAAAATTGATAACATTGTTAAAATTAAATTTTTTCTTTTCATTTATCTCTACTCTCCCTATCTTCATAAAAATTGTAACATATTATTTTTTAATTTACAACACTAATATGACAAGATTTGACAAAAAAATTTTAATTTATTTTTATTTTGCTCTTCTATTTAAAATTTATAACTTTTAATTTATTTTATATGATTTTTATGATATTATATATAATAAGGATGTGGCATAAATGGAAAAAGTAATGTTTCAAATTAAAAACAAAACTTTATATATTACTGACAAAATAGAAAAAAACCCTATTACAAATATTAATAACACTAATATAATAACAGATGAAGACTTAATATTTGATATGAAATATTTAAAGAACAATATTCCACTTATCGCTAACTTTTTAAATGTAATTATAAAAAATGAAAATACCAAAAATGCTATAATAAAAAAAGAAAATCTAATTGCGGTATCTTTTGAACTTTTAGATTTGATGCCTGAAATAGAAAATTTGGTTATTGAACCCAATATAACAATTGATTATGATATACATCTTGCTATACTTAAAAACAACACTTTAAAAACAATAAATTGCTATACCATACCAATATATCTTCTTGAAAGAATTGATACTACTAAATCAGTTAAAATCGAAACTAGAAGCGAAGTATTCTTTATAAGTAATTTTATTAGAGTTAATGAATTAAATAATTATACTGATGTATTCTATAAAAAGAAAATAACTATCCTTTCTGATTTTACTGATACTGACTTTGAAGACTTTGGAATGTTTTTATCTATTAACAAGTATTTAAGAATTGTATATTTCGACTATATTAATATGACTCTACTTAAAAGTGTTATAAAGTATTTAGATAAATATGATGTCAAAAACGTTCTTGTCAGTATTAAAGGTAATGACGATAACTTAAAGAATTTTGCAGAACTAGAAAAATTTGTTAAGAAAAATAAAGTTGTAAAAAAGAACAAAATAAAATTTAGAATCGATTATACTAAACAATATCAAAAAGAAAACTTCTTAAAACTATTAAATTTTACTACTATTAAATATATGCTCATAGTAATTATTATCTCTGCTATTCTTGGATATGGATTAAACAGATATGATATATATAAGAGCAGTCAGCAGGTAGAAGATATAAATCAAGATATTAATGCTATTATTGAAAGTGCTGTACCAGAATCTACTGAAAGTGTTGAAAGTGCTGGCGATGGATATGAAAGCCCATACTATAAAGATTATTCAAGAGCTATATCGGTATTAAAGGAAACAAACCCTGATACTGTTGGTTGGTTACAAGTTAATAATACCAAGGTTAATTACCCTGTAGTACAAGCTCCTAACAATAGTTATTATTTAAGACATGATTTTAATAGAAATTCTAATTCACTTGGTTGGATATTTATGGATTATAGAAATAATGTTGATGAACTAGATAAAAATACTATCATATATGGTCATAATTTACTATCAGGTTTAATGTTTGGTTCACTTAAAGTCACATTAAATCAATCATGGCATACTAATAAAAACAATCAGTATATAACGTTTAATACTGAAGATGGTGACAAAAAGTGGAGAATATTCTCAATTTATAAGATAGCTAAAACAAATGATTACTTATATACTACTTTCTTTTCTGATCAAGAATTTTTAAACTTTGCTAATAAAATGAAAGATAGAAGTATTTATGATTTTGGAGTTAATATTGATAAAGATGATAAAATACTTACCCTATCTACCTGTCAAACAAGTGGTAAGGAAAGATTAGTTATTCATGCAATATTGGTTGATTAAGCAAGTTATTCTTGCTTTTTTAATTGCATAAAAAAACAGATGATAATTCATCTGTTATTTAGACATTCCACCATCAGTAGAAATAGTCATTATTATTTCATCATCACCAAAGTATTCTATATCTTCATCGTAAAATGCATGATAACTCTCATTATATGTATTTCCGTTTTCATCAATAGCAATACTACTTATGGCTCTTGTTGGTTCTGCTACTGGAGTAGTTACCTCAACAACTGGTGCTGTAGGCTCTACTGAATTAGTTGTTACTGGAACATCTGTAGGTGCTGTTACAATTTCTTCTTTTCCATTAGCATAAGGAACAACTACTTCTTCTCTGTATTCAGAAGCTTCTTGTTTCTTTTCTATTGCTTCTTTTACAAGAGGATCATCTATGTATTCAACTGGAACTTCAGGATCAGCTGATTCCCCAACTTCTTCTAATACTTTTTGTTTTTCGTCAGCTTTTTTATCAATTTCCTCTTTTGTTGTAACATTTCCTTTTGGATCATGATAAGTAACTACATCTTTTTCTCTCTTGTCTTCAGGAACGTCTTCTTTTTTAACTACTTTTGTTTCAGTTTTTGTTTCTTCTTTTACTTTAGTAGTAACGCATCCACCACCATTTACAATTGTATATCCATAAACGCTAACTTCTTCAATCTTAGCATTTAAGTAATTGTTAATAATTGTAAATGTATTTGTTTGTTCATTATAGAATGATGGAGTAATTTTTTTGTTTAGAATATCTTCTAATACTTTATCAGTTACATCCGCTATTAACTCATCCCAAGTTAATCCATCATACATAGATGCATCTATTTTAGTATATTTTGCTAAATATTCTTCCATAACATGGTATATGTATGAACCTTTAACATCAAGTTCAGTCATAACTTTTTCTACAGAATCACATTTTTCTTCTAAAAGATGGTTAATGATTCCTTGTTCTTCAGTAGTTAAAACTTCAACTGACATATTAGCTATTTCAATTTTTTGGAAAGCTTCCTTAATTGCAACATAACTAATACTTGCAAGTGATGGATCATTAGTAACTAATTTATCTTTTTCAACAAGTAATTCTTGTCTAGCATCTTCTACTAATTTTTCGTCATTAGCTTGCATTCCTTTAGATAGTTTATTAATCATATTTGTAATATTGTTAATATAATTAATATCAGCTTTTTTAACAAAGAAGTTAGAATAATCAACTGCTGGATTTTGATATGCAGCAACTGTTAATAACATTTCCATATTTGTTTCACCAAGTTGTGCATCATTTGTAAATTCTGTTACAGTTGGTAAAGAACCATCTTTATCAAGTACTGCTAAATCAGTAGGTGTAAATACAGGTTTATCTTCTATAACTGAATTTACTACTTTATATCTTGCAGTCATTTCAACTAATCTAGTTAGATTATCTGTATATAATTCAGGATCTTCTTGGAAAGTAGTTCCAAAGAAATCTTCAGATAATACATTTTTAGTTAATACTTCTTCAGTAGCAAGAACTAATCCTTCTTCGAAAGCATCTTCATGATTTTTAATTTCACTATTCGCATCAGTTGTAACAGATTCTGTTTTTGTTGCTTCAGTATTTACTTCTTGATCTTTTAAAGCTGTTCTACTTGTACAAGAACTTGCTCCAAGCACTACGACACCAGTTAATGCAAATGCGCCAAGTGTACGGGCTTTTTTACCAGTAAGGATTGGTTTATAATTCAAGCTTTTGTCATATTTTTCTTTAGCATTTTTAAGTTCTTCTATTGACGCTTTACCAGCTTGAAAATCTGCATATATATTGCCAAGATTATTATAAGCTTTCATTTGTCTTTTATTTAACTTTTCCATAACAATTTACCCCCTTTTTATTATTTACATTCTCTTTTTGTTTCTTTTTGACCTGTATATGTATAGTTATTATCTAATAGAGATCTATCATTATAATAACTCCACTTAATATCTTTTGTACCAGGTGTTGTTTTTACATCTCTATAACGATAATAAGTATAGTATGTATAAACAGGTTCTTCTGTTGTAACTTTTTCATAATCTACAGGTACTTTCATTTTTCTAGTTAAAACAGTTGTTTCAACTTCGTATTTAGCACATGTATAAGATGTTGTAGTATTGCTTACTGTAGAAGTACCAATCTTACATCCACTATTACATGTTCCTCCCTTAGGAGCTCTTACAGACTTTTTATATAAATAATTTCTACCATATGTACATGTACTACCACAGAAGTAGTCACTTACACCTGCAGCCTCATATTTTGTAGTGCTTGTACTCTTTCTTGCAAGTGATGAATCACCACTTCTTACAAGCCCTACTTCAGTCCAACTACCAAATCCATAACTATAAGATGTAGCAAGTTGTGTAGTTTTGTAAGTTGAAGTTGTAGTTGTAATAATTTCATTATATTGACTACATGTTTTAACTTGTTTATCACCAACAACTACTTCTCTTTCTTCATAGATTGGTTTAGTTGTATCTTTTGTAGTAATTTTTCTAATTGCAGTCTGTTTTCTAGTAGTCATTTTTTGTACTTGTCTAGTTGATGATGGAGTAATTTCTTTTGTACCCCATTCAGACCAATCAGTATAGTAACTAGATCCGTCTGTTACTTTTTGATATTCATAAATATCTGTCTCAGTACAAACTGGTGTACTTTGTGATTGAGATTGACTTTGACTCTGAGATTGACTTTGTGATTGAGATTGACTTTGACTTTGTGATTGTGATTGACTCTGAGATTGAGATTGACTTTGACTTTGTGATTGTGATTGACTTTGTGATCTACTTTCAGAGCTTTCAGTTTTTGTTACTTTTTTAATTATTTTTTTAATTTTCTTTGTAATTGTAGTTTTCTTAGTTGTTACTGTTTTACTTGATTTTGTAGTAGTTGTAGTCTTAGTTGTTTTTGTTTTAGCAGCTTTAGAACTTGAACTAGACTTACTAGCACTAGATCTTGAAGCACTAGATTTGCTGCTTGAACTTGCAGAACTAGACTTACTAGAACTACTTGAACTCTTACTTGAGCTACTTCCACCACTTATAGTACCAGTGTAATTAGATTTAGAGCTTGATGCACTTGATTTAGATGCACTAGAACTATTTGAACTTGCGCTACTTGAACTAGATTTTGAACTAGCTTTCGAGTCGCTATCATCTTCATCTGCTTCTCCGTTTTCAGAATTAGCATTTGAATTAGAATTTGAGTTTGAACTCTTTTGATTACTATTCTTTTCACAAATAGTACCTTCATCACAGTAATCATAATGACCATAATAATAGATCTTATAATCAGTTCTATCATTACCTTTTAAATACGATTTCATTACATATTCATTAGATGTTTTAGTCATTTTACTGTATGAATCATCTAGGTTATATTTATTTTCATTTTTAAATGAACCTAAATATTTACCATTTTTTAGCTCACCTAAAGTTACTTTGCTAGAATCACCGATGTTACTAGGTAAACCTGCACTTGTAAAGTATTTTACTGATGCATCTTTAAGTGCTTCAAGATTATCATCAAACTCAGTATTCTTTGTTGATTCTTGTTTTACAGACTGAGTAACAGATTCTAATACTCTTTGATTAGCTCTAATTTCTTTTCTCATAGAAGCAATCCAGAATATTAAGAAAATAATTATAGCTATAAATAATATAGTTATAATTAGGTTTTTTAATGAAAAACCACTATTATCTTTTATTTTCATAGAAAAATCCCCCCTAAAAAATAATTTGCGGCTATAATAACACAAAACCAAAAAGTTGTCAAGCAAAAAAAATACTATTATTACTTAAAGGGATAAATGCAACTTTAAAGAAATGAAAAAATAAAAGTTGCAATAAGTCTAAAAATATATTTAAATAAAACTACCAATTGTTTTTCT
>CADBKG010000016.1:0-35871 GCA_902795215.1 uncultured Erysipelotrichaceae bacterium
TTTTTTTAGTCAATTACATTGTATCAAAATCACATGTCTTTTTATATATTAAAATTAGTGTTGTGATTTTTCTCACCAACACTATTTATAATACAACCAAGAAAAGGAGAACAAATAGTTCTCTTTTTTTATGTGTTTTTTCTAGGCAACATTTCAAGCGCATATATTCGATTATGTTTATATAACACATGTTAGTATTAGTGATTCAAGTAATGCATCAAGTATTCAGTATTCATTTTTAGATCATGAAATTAATGCAAATATTTCAGCAAGTACTTGTAATGGATATATAACATATGCACTTGATATAGTTAATCAAACACCGCATAAAGACTTTATAACAAGCACAAGTGTAAAAAGTATGATAAATGGTAGTGGAAACGCAACAAATACTTTAGATGTAGAATTTTTAGACGTAACACCAAATGAAACAAGTATCCCACCGCATTCAACGAAAACTGTGCATGTAAAAATTAAAAATAATTGCTCAGGATTAGATGAACAAGTAAGGACAAAATAGAGACATTATACAGTTGCACCGAAAGTATATATCCAGATGATAATTACAGTGGAGATTACTGGTATAAAAAAATGTAATATATAAAAGCAAAAGAATATGTTGTCTTAAGTAATATAAGTAGAAACAAACGCTTATAAGAAGAACTATGTAAAACAAACAATCAAATGTTTGTTTTTTTTATTGAGTTAATGGTTTTTATATATTATAATTATAATAGGTGATTATATGAAAAATGTGCCTAAAAACAAGGAACCAATGTTTAATAAAAAATATTATAAAATTTTCACTTTTGCATATATAGCAATGTTTATGTTTTTAGGTATAGCTTTCGCAGGCCATACTTCTCTTTTGAGTGTAGATTCAATGGCAACATTTCAGGCACATATATTCGATTATGTTTATATAACACACGTAAGTATTAGTGATTCAAGCAGTGCATCAAGTATTCAGTATTCATTTTTAGATCACGAGTTAAATGCAAATGTTGCAGCTTCGACTTGTAATGGATATGTAACATACGCTCTTGATATAGTAAATCAAACACCGCATAAGGCCTTTATAACAAGCACAAGTATAAAAAGCATGATAAATGGAAGTGGAAACGCAACAAATACTTTAGATGTAGAATTTTTAGATATTGTGCCAAACGAAACAAGTATCCCACCACATTCAACAAAAACAATACATGTTAAAATAAAAAATAACTGTTCAGGATCAGATGAGCAAGTAAGGACAAAAATAGATTTTACATATTCATTATTTCAATACTATGATTTAACAATAAATTCTATTCCAAACGATGCAAGCATATCACTTACAACTAGCGATGGAACATATACAGGGACAGGACATTTAACACAGCAAGTAATGGAAACAGATGAAGTAAGTTATACCATAAAAAAGAATGGATACTTTCCAGTAAGCGGAACATATACAATGGGAAGTGCAAATCATGTAATAGATGTAACACTTGATAAAATGGTAACAATAACATTTAATGCAAATGGAGGAAGTGTTAATCCAAGTGAAAAGATAGTAGCATATAATAAAGCATTTGGAACTCTTCCAACACCAACAAAAGCAAACGCAACATTTATAGGATGGTTTGACTCAGAGTATGCAGTAGATTCACTAAAATATTATGCGGATACATACGCTGATTTATATAATGCATTTGGTTATAATGATAACTCTTTATACACACATTATTTAAATAATGGTATAAATGAAGGAAGAAGAATAGCACAGTATACAGCTTCAGATATAGTAAACTTTGATACGCCAAAAACTTTATATGCAGGTTGGGTTTATTCTTGGGATAAATATAATAAGGTAAAAAAATGGGATACAAGGCTCACTCAATCTGGTGAAGAAAATGGTGGTTTTGTTGCTAATACATATTTTAGCTATACCGAAAAAACTAATCTATATAATATAATTAACATGAGCGATGGCAAGATGCATTTTACAACCGGAGAAAAATTTAGTATAGGAAATACATATCCAAGACCATTTGAAAACTATATTTACGCTGCGAATAGCGATTCAATTAAAACCCATGGATGGACAACATCTGGGCACCCAGAAGATGTTGTAAGCCATTATTGCATTATTACTAGCACAAGAGTAACACTAGTTGGTTATGTAACTTGTGATATTTATGAAGTATACAATGTAAGATGGGGCCAGGGTGATAGTGTACTTGAAACACTATATAGTTGCACAGAAAATACCTATCCAAATGATAATTATAGTGGTGATTATTGGTATAAATTAAAATAAGCCGACAATCGGCTTATTTTTGTTGATAGATAAAATATGAAATGAAAGTTATAATATATTTGTAAAGTACAGATAAAGGGAGATTGTTGACAATATGAGGAAAAAAAGTAAAATGCCCAAAAAGTTTTTTAAACAATTTATCATGGTATGGCTTTTCATTTTTCTTTTTTTAGGTGTGGCTTTTTCAAGTTATACTGGTACTTTGGCTGCAGAGGGAACAGCGGTATTCCAAGCACATTTATTTGATTATGTGTACATAACTCACGTAAGTATTAGTGATTCAAGTGGTGCCGCAAGTATTCAGTATTCATTTTTGGATCATGAATTAAATGCAAATATATCAGCGACAACATGTAATAGTTATGTAACATATGCACTAGATATAGTAAATACAACACCATATAAAGCATTTATTACTGCAAATAGTATAAAATCAATGGTTAATGGTAGTGGAAATACCACAAATACATTAAGTGTAGAATTAACAGATGTAACATTAAATAGTACATACATAGATCCACATTCTACAAAAACTATCCATGTTAAGATAAAAAACAATTGTAATGGATCAGATGAACAAGTGAGAATAAAAACAGATTTTGAATATTCATTATATAGATACTTTGATTTAACAGTAAATTGTAATCCAAATGATGCTACAGCAAGTATAACTACAACAGAAGGAACATTTACAGGAAGTGGAAGTGTAACACATAGAGTAAAAGAGGGAGAAACAGTCAGTTATAAATGCTCTAAAAAATATTATTATGATAATACAGGATCATATACAATGGGAACGTTAGATCATACAGAAACTTTAACGCTAGAACCAGACCCACATCGAGATTTAACAATAAATGCAACACCTAATAGCTCAACAATAATAGTAAAACAAGATGGAGATGTAGTATGCTCTGGTGAAGGAACACTTACTTGTAGCGTTATATCAGAAAAAGATGTAACTTATACAGTAGATGATCCAGAATATTACTATACTTATACTAATAATGTATATTCTGGATACGAAGAAACATTTACAATGCCAACTACGGAAGTTACAAAAAATATAACTTTAAATGAAAGACCTTGGATAACTGGGACTGTTTCTAATTCAAGTAATACAAGCGCCAAAAACCAAACAAGTATTAACTGGCATTCAGGTTATTATCTTGTTGAAGTGTGGGGTGGTAAAGGAGGAAATGGAAATCAAACTCCAGGGTCTTCTGGATATGTTTATGGTGTAGTCTATGTTCCATATAATAATTACGTTATTATGTCTGCCGGTGGTAATGGTTCAAGCTCGAATAGTTCTCCATCTGGTGGTGCCAACGGCGGTGGATCTGGCGGTTATTCTGGTAGTGGCAATGGAGGAAACAAAGGTGGAGGCGGAGGTTATTCTTCCGTTATAATAAGCAGTTCAAATAGCACTACAATTAGTACAACAAGCGTCAATAATGGTTATGTTAAATTCATTGCTGGAGGAGGCGGAGGTGCTTCATCTAAAGGGGGAACTTTTGGAGCTAGTAATGGTGGAAATGGTGGAAACGGAGGAAATATGTCTTCTAGTGTTTCATCGATAATTGCAGGAAAAGTTTTCTCAGGCGCTAATGGTACTAGTAATGGAAATAACGATAATACCCCAGGAGGAGGAGGTAATACTTCTGCTGGTGAAGGTGGCTCCGGAGCTGATGATGGTGCATTTCTAAAAGGCGGAAACGGTGATGAACGTGGAGGCGGCGGAGGCGCTGGCTACTACGGTGGTGGTGGCGGAGGCGTCAGTTCGATATTTGCTACTGCTCCAGGTGGCGGCGGCGGAGGCTCTTCCTTTATTGCAAAAGACGTAACGTTCTCTGGTCTTCCTTCAAGCATAACAAGCAAACTTACAAGTTCTAATCCTTCATCAACAGGTGGTGCAATCAAAATACAATGGATTGGAAAAAATATGTAATTAAAAACCAATGATTAAAATATCATTGGTTTATTTTTTATTTCATCATTAAAACTTTTACTACCAGTTAAATCATCATAAATAATAGAAGCATTTATTTCAATTATTCTTGTTCTGTTTTCATATTTGAAACATAAATATTTAGAATTTAATTCTTTTAAGTGCATAGCTCCCTTTTTAGAAAAACCAAGTATTCTATATTCTTTTGGTAAATCTTTCATATCTTCTTTTTCAATACCAAGCAATATATGAACGAGCATTCTTTTAAGTCTTGAAATAGGATATCTTTTAGATTTAATATTATCAAGTAGCTTTGTTATGCTAGAAGAAGTAAATATTTCTTTTTTAAGCTTATTATCAAGACCTTCATCTACGCCAAGGTATTTGTTTAAATTTTTCTCTGTTAATATTTTATATCTCAGTAAGTAGAAATATTTATCAAGATTAATAGCATTTATTTTTATATCTTTATAATCGGGAATATATCTAGTTATATCTTCTTTTTGATTTAGTTTTTCTCTTATGTTGTTTGCGCTTATTATTTCATCGTTGCTTTCTAAATCATTAAAATCATTTGTCCTTTGTATAGAGATAGGTATGATGTTTTTATTAATTTTATTAATAGCTTTTATGTATGCAAGCGCTAGTATATCATTACTTTTTAAATTAGTATTTATTGCTTTATTTAGTGACTGCTGATAACTTACGCCTGATTTTATAAAGTTTTTAATCTTTTTATTTGTTTCTTCATCATCAAATGCCTTGGCAAGTTTTTTAAGTTTTTGAACATCATTTGTTTCGCTTCCAAATATTATTTTTTCTGCGCCAGCTTTGTTAAGTGCATCAACTGCGAAATATCCAAATATATCTGCAGAATTAGTAAGCATTAAAACTGGAAGTTCAATAACAACATCTACACCGTATTTTAATGCAAGTTTGGTTTTATCATATTTAGATAAGACAGAAACATCTCCTCTTTGAGTAAAATATCCACTAAGAACAAGTATAATACATGAATCAGGATACATTTCTTTAATCTTTTCTATATGATATAAGTGTCCATTATGAAATGGATTATATTCACAAATTATTCCTATTTTTTCCATATACATCACAATATAATTTTAACAAAATAATAAAAGATAAACAATATAAAAATTGTTTAGCACTTAATCTTGACAAGTGCTAAAAATGGTAGTAAGATTAGTCTTGTGGAGGAATGAAAATGAAGAAAAAAGAAACAAAAGAATTTAAAGCTGAAAGTAAAAGATTACTTGATTTAATGGTTAACTCTATTTATACAAATAAAGATATATTTTTAAGAGAGCTTATATCTAATAGTAGTGATGCTATTGATAAATTATATTATTTATCTTTAACTAATGATGATATAACAATTGATAAAGATGAGTTTAGAATCGATATTTCATACGATAAAGATAATAAACTTATTAAAATAAGTGATAATGGTATTGGTATGAATGAAGAAGAGCTTGAAAAAAATCTTGGAACTATTTGTGAAAGTGGATCACTTTTATTTAAAGAAGAAAATGAAAAGAAAGAAAATATCGATATTATTGGTCAATTTGGGGTAGGATTTTATTCAGCATTTATGGTCGCGGATAGAATAGATGTTTTATCAAGAAAATATGGTGAAAAAGATGCATACCTTTGGTCTAGCGAAGGCGCGAGTGGTTACACTATAGAAAAAGACTCACGTGATAACTTTGGTACAACTATAACTATATATTTAAAAGAAGATACTGATGATTTTAAATATAGTAAATATTTAGATGATAATACGCTAAAAGGAATAATAACTAAATATTCTAATTATGTCGCATATCCAATAATTATGAAAATTGATGATAAAGATGAAACTATCAACAGTATGACTCCAATATGGAAAAAAGATACAAAAGATGTAAGCGATGAAGACTATGAAAGATTCTATACAGATACTTTTTATGATTATGAAAAACCTTTAAAAGTATTTAGAAACAAAGTAGAGGGTATGGCAAGTTTTACTTCACTACTATTTATTCCTAGTCATGCACCATTTGATTATTATCAAAAAGAATATGAAAAAGGGCTTGCACTATATTCTAATGGCGTATTAATTATGGATAAATGTAAAGAACTTCTTCCAGATTACTTTAATTTTGTTAAAGGTCTTGTAGATAGTGAAGATGTATCACTTAATATTTCAAGAGAGATTTTACAACAAGATAAGCAAGTTGAAACTATTGCAAAATCAATTGAATCTAAAATCAGAAAAGAACTTGAAAACATGCGCGATAATGATAGAGAAACATATGAAAAATTCTTTGAAAACTTTGGAATGCAATTAAAGTTCGGTGTATATAATGATTTTGGTGTTAATAAAGATAAATTAAAAGATTTACTTATGTTTTACTCAAGAAAAGAAGAAAAGCTTATTACTTTAAAAGAGTATACTGAAAACATGAGTAAAAAACAAGAAAAGATTTATTATGCAACTGGTGAGACAAAAGAAAAATTAGATATGCTTCCTGAAATAGAAGCGTTTAAAGAAAAAGACATAGATGTTTTATATTTAACAGATTATATTGATGAATTCGCACTTAAAACACTTATGAACTATGATGGTAAAGAGTTTGTTAATATTGCATCAGAAGAATTTGATTTATCTACAAAAGAAGAAAAGAAAAAACTTGAAAAAGAAAATAAAGATAATAAAGATATGCTTGAATATTTAAAAGATGCGCTTAAAGATAAAGTTAGTGATGTGAGATTCACAGATAGATTAAAAAATCATCCAGTATGTTTAACTAGCAAAGGGGCAATATCTTCAAACATGGAAAAGATAATAAACTCTATGCCAACTGATGAAAATATAAAATCAGAAAAAATCCTTGAAATCAATAAAGATCATGCAATCGCTGATAAATTAAAAGCATTATATGATAAAGATAAAGATGAACTTAAAAATTATGCTAAGATTTTATATGCACAAAGTATGCTTATTGAAGGTATGAGCGTAGATAACCAATCTGAAATTACAAATCTTATATGTGATATTATTTCAAAATAGGCTTAATAGCCTTTTTTGGTTATTATAATATTTTTAAAATAGAAAAAGGTGTTTATATGAAATATAAAAAATGGAGAGATCTTGAAATAGATCCTTTAAGTATTAACTTTAAAAATATTAAAATAAAAGAAATAACTGGTTATATGCCTGCAGGAAATGATGTTGTTGAAGTTATGCTTGAAGATGAAAAATATGCATACATAAAAATAGAAAGAAGTAAAGTAGCTTGTTTTAAAACAGAAGTTAATAACATTAATATTATAAAAACAAATAACTATTATAATTTAGTTCCAGATATACTTGAATATCAAAATATTGATAATAAAGATATAATTGTTTTAGAGAAAATAGAAGGCAAAAAATTATCAGAAATTTTTTCTAAAAATGAAAGGCAAGATATTAAAAATAAATATTTATATAAATATGGTCAAGAGCTTGCTAAAATTCATAATATTCCGTGTGATAAATTCGATATTGCAAAACAAAGACCTATTAATGAAAAACCAGATATAAAAGATTATGACTCAAGAATTAAAAAATATATTAATTATTTAAATAATAATGATTTTAAAAAAGAATATAACACTTTTATTCATGGGGATTTTCATTATGGTAATGTGCTTTTTAGATATGGAAAGATAAATGGAATAATAGATTATGAATATAGTGGTAGAGGTTTAAAAGAGCAAGATATTGCATGGGCAATTATACTTAGGCCTGGTCAAAAGTTTATGAATAAAAAAGAAGAAATAAATGCATTTTTAGATGGTTATAAAAGCATAGGTGTTTATGACAAAGATAAACTAAAATGGTGCTTAGTAAATGGATATATACATTTTTATTTAATGAATAAAAACAACAAAGATTATCAAAAGAACATTATTAATCTATTAGAATTGATTAATTAATATTTATATGCTATTATCAAGTTAGAAGGAGAGCTTATGAAAAAAAGATTATTTTTAATTATTGGTTTGTTTATGATTTTATTACCAATTAGTGTTTTTGCTAGAGTATACGATGTTGATATGGATGTAACTTTAAACAAAAACTATAATGCAAGTCATTTTAGTGTTGGTGGAAATATCAAACAAACAGAAAATTCCAATATCGATGGTATCAATGTGATGATTGGTGAAAAAATCAATGCAGAAGGATCATCAGCATATGGATTATTTATTGGACAAGATATTTATTTAAGTGAAAAACTAGATAAAGATTTATTCTTGCTAGGTGATGATATCAACATAAGTAATGATTCAGTTTTACCTAGAGATGTTTATATTATGGGAAATGATATAAAGATTAATTCTGATATAGGTGGAAACTTAAGGCTAGGTGCAAGTAAAATAGATTTAAGTGGTGTTAAAGTTAATGGTAATGTGACATTATATGCTGACAATATTGTATTTGATAAAGATACCGTGATAAGTGGTACATTAAAATATGTAGATAATGCCAAAGTAGAAGGATTAGACTTAGCAAGCATTGAAACAGTTAAAACAATTGCAGCAAAAGAGATTAAAGAAACAACTATAAAAGATAAAGTTAATTATTTTGCAAGTAGTTTTATAATGAACTATATTACAATGCTTGTATTTATATTAGTATTTAAAAAGTTTAGAGAAAAACTTGAAAAGAAAGATTATAAAAAGTTAGATTATGGTAAGAGACTTGGACAAGGAGCAATAATTTTATTCCTTGTACCACTTGCAAGTATATTTGCGATATTTACAGTTGTTTTAATGCCTGTATCATTAATTACACTTGCTTTATATATGATAGCTGTTTATGTAAGTACATATATTGTGTCTTATAAAGTTGGGGATGTAGTATCTGAGTATACAAAAGTTAAAAATCCATATCTTAATGGACTTATAGGTTTGTTAATATATAAAGTGTTAAGTATAATTCCATTTATAGGATCATTTATTAGTTTATTTGCAATACTTATAGGACTTGGAATTATATATAGTTATATTAAAACAAGCGAAATTTAATTCACCAAGACGGTGAATTTTTTCATGAAATTTAGCATTTAAAACAAAAAAGTGGGTGCAAAAAGGTGTAATTTTGAATGAAAAGTGGGTGCAAAAAGGTGTAATTTTACACAAAAAGTGGGTGCAAAAAGGTGTAATTTTGAATGAAAAGTGGGTGCAAAAAGGTGTAATTTTACACAAAAAGTGGGTGCAAAAAGGTGTAAATTATTATATAACATATGCAGAAATCACTTATATGAGAATGAAAAAACATAATTTATAAAAACTAGAATACGTAATTAGAATTAATTTAAAAAATACTTTTAATAACTGAACATTTATGCTATACTTGATATGAAGATATGGTGATAAGAATGTTGACAAGAAATGAAAAAAATTTTAAACTTAGACAGACAGACAGACAGACAGACAGACAGACAGACAGACAGACAGACAGTGGCTTTTTTAGTGGTGTTAAGTTTAGTTTTAATTAATTCTCATGGAAAAAATTTAATATCAGATTTAAAGTCTAAAAACTTATTAGCAGGGGCAGGAATATACACCAAAGAAGTTCCATCTATTGAAATAAAATCAGATGACTTTGATAATAATAAAGCAGGTTCTTACAAAGTGACTAAATCTGCGAAGTGGACTAGTGATAAAAAAGCTAGGATAACATTTAATATTGATTCGGTTCTAAAAACTGGAGATAATAAAAAAGATGTTCTTTTAGTTATGGATATATCTGGTTCAATGAGTGGAAGCAAATTAGATAAAGCTAAAAGTGATGCTAAAGAGCTTGCTAACACACTTCTATCAGATAACGAAAATAGGATGGGGGTTATTACATTTGAATCAAAAGGTGTAATAGGTAAGCCACTAACTAACAACAAAGATGAATTAACTAGCTATATAGATTCTCTTGCTACAATGGGTGCAACTAATTATAATGATGCACTTTTAAAAGTAGGAGAAATCCTAGCACAATATAGTAAATCAAATAAAGATTTTATAGTTTTATTTGTAACAGATGGGTATCCTTGTGAAGATACTCCAAATGAAATAGCAACATATGAAATACTAAAAGAAAAATACCCATACCTTGTTATTAATGGTATTCAGTATGAAATGGGTGCTGAAATAACAAATGAAATAAAAAATATAAGTGATGCACAGTGGAGTGCTGATCAAGCAACTTTAGGAAATGCATTACTTGAAGCTGCAGTGGCACCTGAAACTTATGAAGAATTTATACTAACCGATTATATAGATGAAGATTATTTTAAGATAGAATCTATTGATGATATTAAAGCATCAAGAGGAAAGGCAACTTTAGATGGAAATAAAGTAACTTGGGATTTTGGAGATAATTCCTTTATAACAGGTTCTAGTGCAACTATGACAATAGATTTAACTCTAAAAGGAAACTTTGAAGATGCATCAGCATATTTTCCAACAAACGAAAAAGAAGAAATAGCTGCAAATCTAGATAAAGAAGATTTAAGCAAAACTAGCAAAGATACACCTGTTTTAAAAAGTGCATATAATGTTATTTATAACAGTAATACACCAGAAGGATGTACTATAACTGATTTACCAAACGAGACTCATTATGTTTTTGATACAGTTACAAAAACAAATGAAAAACCATCTTGTAACGGTTATCAATTTAAAGGATGGGAAATCACAAATGAAAATGTTGAAATAATAAGCGATGATTCATTTGTAATGCCTGAAGAAGATGTTACCTTAAAAGCAACATGGACTAGACAAAATATTGATAAAACTATGGATGGAACAGTTAATGGTAAAGCAACACTTTATAAAACTGTTGAAAGAGATGCAAAAAAAGATATGCATGCTAAAAAATATACTGGCAACGGTTCAGATAATTATGAAAATAATGTTTACTACTATACATATGAAGCACAAAATAATAATGTAAAGTTTGCTAATTTCTGCTGGAAAATGGTTAGAACAACTGATACTGGTGGAGTAAAACTACTTTATAATGGAACGCCAAATGCAAGTGGACAATGCGATGGTGAAAGCGGAGTAGATTATCAAGGACAAACTGTAAAAGCTTCAGTAGCGGTTTCTAAATATAACGAAAACTATAACTCACCAGCATACGTGGGATATATGTACAATACGGTTTATACTTATAACAATGCTAATATTTTGGATGGGGCAAATATTCTTTCATATATCACAACATATAATAGCGCAACTATAGGAGATACAATAACTTATAACAATAATACTTACACAATTACTAATAGTGATGGCTCTACCCCTTCTTATCAAAGACTAAACAATTTATCTAAAGATGATTTGCTAGAAAAATATGTTTGTTTTAGTAGTTCAGCATCATGTTCAAATCCTTCTTATATAATTGGAAATATGTGGAGTAGTTACTATGGTCTAAATCTTAGTAATGGAAAACTAAAAGATGATTATAAAATAGTTTTAGGAAAGTCATATGAAGGCAACGAACTTAAAGAAACAGAAGAAATAAGTGCAACAGATTGGTTTAATTCACATTATGATGAAACAAATAGTAATTCAAAATATGATTTATATACTGGATATTATGTTTGTACAAACAGTGATGGAACAAATGAATATGATAAATCAACATGTACAAATGTTTCTAAGGTAACTAGTGATTCTTATAACTCTATAAGTTATACCAACAAATCCTTTGCGAACTCAGTTACTTGGAACGGAACATCTTACACATTAAATAATTCAACTATTGGTCCAGATAAATCACATCATTATTATTGTGAAGATGGTAGTAGCACTTGTCAAAATGTTAGATATATGTACTATAATAACTACTATATTGAATTAACAAATGGTAAAAAAATAGAGGATGCAATAAATGAGATGCTTTATAATGACGATGTAAATACTAATGATAGTACATTAAAGACAGCAACTGATACATGGTATGCCAACAATATGACAGAATATACTCAGTATTTAGAAGATACAGTATATTGCAATGATAGAAGTATAGATGACAAAGGTGGATGGGACCCTAATCTTGGAGAATTAAATTCACAAATGTATTTTGCACCATTACTCAGATATGCAGAAATGGAGACAAATAATTTTATAATGAAAGGCGATTTGACTTGTAAAAACCATAATGATTCGTTTACAGTAGGTACTGAAAATGGCAATGGTAAGTTAACATATCCTGTTGGATTCTTAAATAGTGATGAGACGATACTAGCATATAAGGATTTATTTATAGGAAAAAGTGTAAACGAGCTTGAATCTATCATGATGGATTTATATCAAGGAAATAGCTATTCTTATTTAAACAATCAATTATATTACTGGCTGGGCTCGCCTGCGGGCTTCGGCGGCGACTGCGCTGGTGCCTTCGTTGTGTACTTTGGCATTCCGTACTACAGCGACGTGGACATTGAGTACGGCGTGCGTCCCGTCGTTTCACTTGCCTCTGGCATTGGATACTCTGATGGAAACGGAACTGTTGAGGCTCCATATGTAGTAGAGTTAGACGGAGATTAAAATGCCACCTCCAAGCACTTGAGAGGCCTCGCGAAAACCCTTTCGCGAGGAGAAAAAAATAAAATAAAGGGTTAAACGCAGTTTAACTTAGGGGTATACCGTTTAAAGATGCCGAGTGTTGTTAGCCCTTTCTGGGGCTGGGCTCGCCTGCGAACTTCAACAACAACAACGCTAATGCCTTCAATGTGAACTTTGGCATTCCGAACAACAACAACGTGAACAATGAGAACGGCGTGCGTCCCGTCATTTTCAAAATAACTTACCTTTGTCAAATTTATAACAAAATAATGCTATGGTGAAATTTGACAGTTTCATTTTGAAACAGGTGTATCTCTATAAGCTAAAAGCTTTAAATATATTAATAGTATAAGCTACATTGGTTATAATTAATCGATGTAGCAACTTGCTATTACTTTTTGGGGGAATAAAATGGATGTAAAAAATGAGTTTAGGTTATATAACAAAATTATTAAATACGATGAATATATAAGAGAATATGTTGCAAATAATATTCCCAGTGTTCATAGAGATGTAAGAATACATTTATTAGATGAAAGTTATAACTTAATCAAATATCAATTTGAAGCACAATTCAACAAAGGAAATATTAGAAATAAGTATATTAATGAAATGATTGTAACTATTTCAATATTAGACTATTTAAGTAATTTATTAATTAAGATAAATAAAGATAATAAAAAACATGTCATTACTTCAATTCATTATTTAACAGAAATTAAGAATATGACTTATGCATGGAGAAAAAATCCCGAAAAAGAAAGTTAATGATATTTATTATAAATATATTAGCTATGAAAATATAAATAAAATATGGAATATAGTTAGAAAGACTTGTAAGAACAAGAAGGGAGTTTATAGATTTTCTGTTAATCAATGTACAAATATTTATAATATTTATTTATCATTATTAAATGGCACATATAAACCGATGCCATTTAAAATATTTATGATTTTTGAACCTAAACCAAGACTAGTAATGAGTCAATGTGTTGCGGATAAAATAGTTAATCATTTTGTTGCTAATTATTATTTGATACCTTATCTAGAATCAAAATTAATAGATAGTAATGTTGCAACAAGAAAAGGAAAAGGAAGTAATTATGCTGAAAAGTTGATTAAAGATTATATTAATGAAATAAGAATTAAATATCCAAACAAAGATATTTATACCTTAAAAATAGATGTTAGTAAGTATTTTTATAATATTAATCATGAAAGATTAATTATTAAATTAGAAAAATATATTGATGATAAAAAAGTTGTTGATTTAATTAAAAGTATACTTAATGAAACTAACAAGGATTATGTTAATAATGAAGTAGTAAGATTAAACAAAAAATATGGGACTAATATACCAGAGTATAAACATGGAGTTGGTCTTAGCATAGGAGCAATGACTAGTCAGTTTTTAGCAATATTTTATTTAAATGATTTAGATCATTTTATTAAAGAAGATTTAAAGTGTAAGTATTATATAAGGTATATGGATGATTTTTTGATATTTGATATAAATAAAGATAAGTTAAAAAATATATTTGAAATTATTAAAATTAAACTTGAAGAAGAAAAGCTTGATATCAATCCTAAAAGTTCTATAACAAATTTAAAATATGGAATTTCATTTGTTGGTTATAAATACGTTATAAAGGAAAAACACTTTAAACAAAAATATAAAAGTAAAACTATATGTAAGATTAATAAAAAGTTAAAAGTGTTAAGAAAAAACGATATATTAAAATATTATAAGTCATATGGAAGTTATTATGGATATTTAAACAAGGTTAAAACTAGGGAAAGGAATTTTAAAATGAAGTCACTAGAAAAATATAATTATTATAAAAGTAAATATTTAAAATATATTGTTTTAATAAAAGAAGGTAGTTTTTATAAAACTTATAATGAAGATGCAATTATCATATGGAATTTCTTTAATTATAAGTGGTATAAAGACCATATAGCTTTTAGTATAAGTAGCAGTATGAAAGTATTTGATTACTTAACCAAGTTAGGAATAGGTTATATTGTTATAGATGAAGAAGAATTATTAAATAATGGAAATGAAGAATTATATGATTTATATCTTAAGATATCAAATATAAAATATGATGAATTTAAAAGAAAAAATGAAATATTTTCTCTAGTAGAACGATTAATAAAAAAAGGAAGAATAAAGGAAATAGAAGACAGTTTAAAAAAGTTGGAGGTAGTTTATGAGGGTAAATAAGAGTGTAAAAGTTGCATTTAGTGTATTTCTTATTGCAGTATTTGGTTTAATTGTTAAAGTAGCAATTAATCATGCAAGAGCGGATATACTTGCTAATGGAACTAAAGTGCAACCATATTCAGAATTAACTTATTATTTAAATGTTAAATATGATGGTGTTGATAAGTATGGAACATCTAGTAGTGATAACGCTACTGCTGAAATAACAAGTGGTTATATTGCTGTAAAAGATAAATTACCTGCAGGACTTGAATTTCAAAATTTTGTTGAAACAGAAGATGGTTCTATTGGTGCAGTTACTAGAGATGAAGGACTTGTATGTAATGGTAAAGTAGTAGATGATACAGGTGATGTAGTAGGTTGGAATGAAGAAAATACTAAATTTACTTATCATGGATTGCATTATGATAAAGAAACTAATGAAGTTACATTTAAAGTTAAAAATTTAAAAGCAGGTTGTGTTCTTACAGTTGGTATAACTACTATGACACCAACTATAGATAATCCTGAAACAGATGATAAAGAAACAAGAAGAGATTTTTATAACTATGCAAATGCTTTAGAAGATAATCTAGGAGTTAATTCTAATCTTGCGCATGTATATATGGGCGAGGAAAATGCTACTAGATATAATGTGACTTATGAATATACTGGAACGGTTCCAGAAGGAGCGCCTAGTGTGCCTGATTTAACTAGTCATGTAAGTGGAGAACCAGTTTTGGTTGCAAGTAATGCAACTTTAGGTGGATATACATTTAGTGGGTGGACAACTGAAGATGTGACAGTTGAAGATGGAAAATTTTCTATGCCTGAAAAAAACGTTGTATTTAGAGGCTCATTTACTAAAGATGATACATATAAAGTTAGTTATAATATAAATGGAACAAAGCCCGATAATTATATAGAGCCTAGTGATAAGGATTATTATGAAGACGCTACTGTAAAAGTAGATAGACTTAAAAAAGGAAATAGAGTAGGAAATTATGAGTTTAATGGATGGACTAGCGAAGATGTAACAGTATCTGATGATGGAGACTTTGTAATGCCAAATAAAAATGTATCCTTTGTTGGAACGTTTAAAGAAGTTAAACATACTGTAACATATAGATTCTATGATACAGTGCTTCCTCCAAATGCTGATAGTTTGCTTCCTGAAACTAAAGAGTATCACGTTGGAGATAAAGTAAAGCTTACTAATCCAGAAAAGGTTCAAGGCTATGAGTTTTTAGGATGGTATAAAGAAGACAATTTTGAAATGCCCGATGAAGATATTATTATTTATGGTGAATGGAAAAGGAAAAATGGAGAATTTACTCCTGAAATTACAAAAACTATTGATAATAAAAAAGATTTATATAAATCAGGCGATACAATTAATTTTAGTATAACTGTTAAAAACAAAGAAAATTATGATATAAAAGATGTAATTATAAAAGAGATGGATGATAATGCTGTATTTAGTCAAAGCGATGATTATAATAAAGAAACAGATCATATTATAAAAATAGATAAAATAAAAGCAGGTGAAAGTATTTCTGTTAAAAGTAGTATTAAAGTAACAGATAAAATGACAGGCAGTAATACTAATACCGTTAAAGTAATAGGTGCGCTTGCCGATAATTATTATGAGTTATCAGGTAGTGATATAACAGCTTCTGCAAATTATAATGTAGCTAAAAGTTCAAATATAAGAGTGCCTATTACAGGAAAATCAAGTAAAGCAATTGCTGTAATGTTAGTCATAATTGCATTGTCTAGTTTAATAGCAGGATTATATATTTATAAATTTAAGAAGAATTAATTTTCTTCTTTTTTTTTAGATATTTTATATTTGACAAAAGTATATACATTGTATATACTATAAATGAAAGGAGAAAAAATGGAAGCAAGATTACAAAAGTGGGGAAACTCAAATGGAATAAGAATCCCTCAAAGTATTTTAAAAGCATTAAACTTAAAAACTAATGATAAAGTGGAAATTGAAAAAGTAGAAGATAAAATAATTATAACTGTACCAAAAGAAAAAAAGGTATCCTTAAAAGAACTATTTGATGAATATAAAGGAGAAAATTTAGCCAAGGAATTTGAATGGGATGATCCTGTTGGGAGAGAGATATGGTAAAAACATATATTCCTAAGCAAGGAGATATAATTTATGTTGATTTTAATCCATCTGTTGGGCATGAGCAAGCTGGAAAAAGGCCAGCTATTATAGTAAGCAATAATGTGTTTAATATTAATACAAAAATGATAATTGTTTGTCCTATCACATCAAATGTTAAAAAATTTCCAACACACTATATTTTACAAGAAAGCAAAAAGATAAAAGGGGCGGTTCTTTGTGAACATATTCGAAGCATAGATTATGAAAAAAGAAATATTAAGTTTGTTGAGAAAGCAACAGAACTAGATATTTTAAGTGTCAAAACTTTAATTGATATATGTATTAGTGACTAAATTATAAATTTAAGAAGAATTAATTTTCTTCTTTTTTTATGCAATAAAATATTTTTGATACGTCAAAAAGTGAAATATCAAAAAAATAAGCACTTTTTTAAAAAAAAATTAAGAAAAATGAAATCTATCTTGAATAATAATAATAGAGGGGTTGGAAAAAAGAAACACAAAAATTTAAAATTAGAAAGGAGGTGGAAAAGTGTTATACAACTTAATGAATGATAGAATATTTACAAGTATATTTAATGACTCTAAAAATAAAAATGTAACTGCAAGATTTTTATCAGATTTTTTAGGTTTAGATTATGAGTATCTAAAAGATAATATGAAAATAAAGGTAAGAAAAAGACCTATAGAGATATATAGTAATCCTTATGTAGAGTTTGACTTGTATGTGTCGCTCCCAGATATGGTAATAAATGTAGAAGCTAATAATAGGAAGAGAAACGAGAAAAGTTTTGCATACGCAGGAAAGAGTTATTATGAAAATTATGATTCTAAAAAAGAAAAAGTAAAAAAGAAGGTAATCCAACTTAATCTAAATAATTATGAAAAAAGAGATAAAGAGATAGAAGAGATAGTTCCGAAAGATAGCGTGAATACAAAGTATTTACAAAACTTTGTAATTTATGAATATTTTTTACCAGCGATAAAAGAATTATGCTATGATGAAGCTGACGAGAAGACAAAGAAAATAATTAGTTGGAGTGTGATACTATTGGAAAAAGACATAAACAAAGTAGAAAAGGAGGTAATGAAAGTGTTAACAAAAGAAGATGTACCAGGATTTATAGAAAAGATGAGGAAGTTATGTGAAGAAGAAAAAGCAGAAGAGTTTTGGGAGAATTATCATGCTAACGTAGATAATATAAATCACATCATTAAAACTGAAAAAGAACTTTCAAAAAAAGAAGGAATAGCAATTGGTGAAGAAAAAGGAATAAAGAAAGGAATAAGAGAAGGAATCAATGAAGGAAAAAAACTTGGCAAAGAAGAAGGAATAAGTGAAGGCAAAGCTATTGGTCTTAGAGAAGGCATTAACAAAGAGAGAATAGGAATAATAAAAAATATGCTTAATGAAAAATTGCCTATAGAAAAAATAATGTTATATTCAGGTCTATCACAAAAAGAAGTTTTGAATATTAAAAATAGTATTATAAATGAAAGAATTGTAACAGTTAGCGATGAAAAAGAGAACGAAATCTTTGCAATATGATATCAAAAAAATATGAGTATTTGAAAAATTCATATTTTTTTTAATTTTTTTACAAAAAACGCTTGAAATCCCCATTAGAATGGGGTATAATGTTGCTTGGTTTGACTGGCTTAGATGTGCGAGGTTGCTGATACGCCACGAAACGTTGCCGAAATAATATGCGACGTATCAGGTAATTCGGACGGAGCAAGTTTATACTAGATGTAAACGAAAGGAGGACATGCAAATGTCAGCAAGCAAAATTCGTATTAGACTAAAGGCTTATGATCATAGAGTATTAGATGCAGCCTGCGGTAAAATACTAGAAACTGTTAAAAGGACAGGAGGAGAAGTATCAGGTCCAGTTCCACTTCCAACAGAAGTAGAAAAGATTACAATACTAAGAGCTGTTCACAAATACAAAGATTCTCGTGAACAATTCGAAAAACGTACTCACAATAGACTTATTGATATTAAGAATCCTAGTAAAGAAACAATCGATGCTATGGGACGTTTAGATTTACCTAGCGGTGTAGGCATCACAATTACTACAAAATAGAAAAGATGGAGGAAAATTAGATGAAAGGAATCTTAGGTCGTAAACTTGGGATGACTCAAGTATTTACGAAAGATGGAAAAGTTATTCCTGTCACTGTTATCGAAGTTGAACCTAATGTTGTAACTCAAGTTAAAACAAAAGAAACAGATGGTTATGAAGCAATTCAACTAGGAATAGTAGACAGAAAAGAAAAAAACGCTACTAAAGCTAGCGTTGGCCATGCTAAAAAAGCTGGTACAAATCCTAAGCGCTTCTTAAAAGAAATTAAAGTTTCTGATATTGAAAATTATGCGCTAGGTCAAACATTAAACGCTGAAGTGTTTGAAGCAGGAGAACTTGTAGATGTTACAGGAACTTCAAAAGGAAAAGGATATCAAGGTGTTATAAAAAGACATGGACAAAGTGAAGGACCAAAAACACATGGTTCTAGATATCATAGACGTCCAGGTTCACTTGGAACTATGCGTCCAATGAGAGTTTTAAAAGGTAAAAAACTAGCTGGACACATGGGTGTTGACACTGTTACAGTTCAAAACTTAGAAATTATTGAAGTTAACGCAAGTGAAAATTATATTTTAGTTAGCGGAAATGTTCCAGGAGCAAAGAATTCATTAGTTTTAATTAGAAGTGCTGTTAAAGGCGGAAAGGTTACTCCAAAAGAAATTATTTCTTATGAAGATAAGAAAGAAGAAACTGTTGAACCTGAAGCAGCTGAAACAGTAGAAGAAGTAAAAGAGGAAGTAGTTGAAACTGCAGAGAAAGTAAAAGAAGAAGTTGCAGAAGAAACTGCTGAAGCTCCAGAAGCTGAAGACAAAAAAGAAGAGGAACAAGCTTAATAGCTAAAGGAGAAAACAAATGAAAAAGATAAATGTTATAAACCTTAAAGGTGAAAATGTTAATGAATTAAAACTTAATGAAAACGTATTCGGTATTGAGCCAAATGATGTTGTTCTTAAAAAAGCAATTAAAAATCAATTTGATTCTTTAAGACAAGGAACAGCTAAAACTAAAACAAGAGCAGAAGTTGCTGGTGGAGGTAGAAAACCTTACCGTCAAAAAGGAACTGGTAATGCTCGTCAAGGAAGTATTCGTGCTACACAATTTAGACACGGTGGTATAGTTTTTGGACCAACTCCAAGAAGCTATGGAATTAAAATTAATAAAAAAGAAAGAGTACTTGCAATGAAATCTGCTTTATCTTATAAAGTTATAGATAAAGAATTAGTAGTTGTTGACTCACTTGAAATTAAAGATGCTAAGACAAAAGCTATGGCAAAATTAATGGATGACTTAAAATTAAAAGGTAAAGTTTTATTTGTTACTTCTGAAGTAAGAGAAAACTTATATCTTGGAATTAGAAATTTAGGTTATGCAGATGTTGTTATGGCAGAAGATTTAAGCATACTTGATATCGTAAATTCAGATACTATCGTATTTGAAGAAAGTGCGATTAAATATATCGAGGAGGCGTTTAACTAATGCATTACAATGATATTATAATAAGTCCAGTTATTACTGAAAAAGCTGCAAACGTTTCTAGCGATGGTAAAACTTATGTATTCAAATGCAACAAAGATGCTAATAAGTTTCAAATCAAAAATGCTATTGAAGAAGCTTTTGGTGTTAAAGTTGAAAAAGTTAATACATTAAATACTAAAGCTAAAAAGAGACGTGTTGGAAGATATACTGGTTATACAAAAACATACAAGAAAGCTTATGTCACATTAAAAGATGGCGACACAATAGAATTATAGGAGGGAAAAATGGCAATTAGAAAATATAAACCAACAACTAATGGTAGACGTGGAATGTCAACTCTAGTTAATGAAGAAATTACTACTAGTACTCCTGAAAAAAGCTTACTTGTAAGTAAAAGTAAAACAGGAGGAAGAAATAACTCTGGTAAAACTACTGTTAGACACATTGGTGGAGGTGCTAAACAAAAGTACCGTATTATAGATTTTAAAAGAAGTAAAAGAGGAGTTCCAGGAAGAGTTGCTACAATCGAATATGATCCAAACAGAAGTGCAAATATAGCCTTAATATTCTATAAAGATGGAGAAAAAAGATATATTTTAGCTCCTAAAGATATTAAAGTTGGAGATATTATTGAAGCAGGAGAAAATGTTGATATCAAAACTGGTAATGCTTTACCACTTGCAAACATCCCAGTTGGTACTATAGTACACAATATCGAACTTAAACCTGGTAAGGGCGGAGAACTAGCAAGAAGTGCTGGTGCAAGCGCTCAAATAATGGGTCGTGAAGGAAAATATGTTCTTTTAAGACTTCAAAGTGGTGAAATGCGTAAAGTGCTTGGAGTATGTTATGCAACTGTTGGTGTAGTTGGTAATGAAGATTACAGCCTTGTTAACATAGGAAAAGCTGGTAGAAAAAGACATATGGGAGTTAAACCTACTGTTAGAGGTAGCGTAATGAACCCTAACGATCACCCTCATGGTGGTGGTGAAGGTCGTGCACCAATCGGTAGAAAGAGCCCTATGACACCTTGGGGTAAAAGAGCACTTGGTGTTAAAACTCGTAAAAATAAGAAAGCTTCTGACAAGTTAATAGTCAGTGGAAGAAAGAAATAGGAGAGATAGAAAATGGCAAGAAGTGTAAAAAAAGGACCTTTTGTAGATGCTCATTTACTTAAAAAAGTAGAAGCTGCAAAAAATAGTCCAAAAAAAGAAGTAATTAAAACTTGGTCTCGTCGTTCTACTATTTGTCCAGATTTTATAGGTTTAACATTCGCAGTACATAACGGAAAAGATTTTATTCCAGTATATGTTACTGAAGATATGGTAGGACACAAACTTGGCGAATTTGCGCTTACTCGTAAATTTGGTGGCCATGGTGGAAATAAATAGGAGGCAAAATTATGGAAGCATACGCAATACATAAAGGCGCTATGGTTGCTCCAAGAAAAGCTAGACTTACTATTGACTTAATCAGAGGTAAGAAATTAGATGAAGCAAGAGCAATATTAGCAAATACAAACACTAAATCAAGTAAGATGATTGAAAAAGTTTTAAATAGTGCAGCAGCAAATGCTACAAACAATTTAGGACTTAAAGAAGAAGATTTATTTGTCTCTGAATGTTATGTTAATCCAGGACAAGTATTAAAAAGAGTTAAAATAGCTTCTCGTGCTAGAGTTGCTAGAAACGATCATAGAACAAGTCATATCGTTGTAAAAGTATCTGACGGTAAAGATGTAAAGGAGGCAAAATAATATGGGTCAAAAAGTAAATCCTAATGGTTTTAGACTAGGTATTAATAAAGACTGGAAAAGTAAATGGTATTCTAGTAAAAATGATTTTGCCGATTACTTAATGAAAGATGTTAAAATTCGTGAATATCTTTTCAAAACTTTAAAAGATGCAGCAGTTGCTGATATCGTTATTGAAAGAAATACAAAAAGAACAAACGTAAAAATTTATACTGCAAGACCTGGTGTAGTTATTGGTCAAGGTGGTAAAGACATCGAAAAATTAAGAAATAATTTAAAGAAATTAACTGGTGAAGAAGTATACGTTCAAATCGTAGAAGTTAAGAATCCAAATATGAACGCTAAGCTTGTTGCAGATACAATAGCTCAACAAATCGAAAATAGAGCAAGCTTTAGAAACGCTCAAAAACGTGCTATTAGAAACACTATGAAAGCAGGAGCTCAAGGTATTAAAACTAAAGTTTCTGGAAGACTTGGTGGTGCTGAAATGGCTAGAAGTGAAGGATATACTGAAGGTACTGTTCCTTTACATACATTAAGAGCAAATATCGATTATGCATTTAGTGAAGCAAATACTACTTATGGAAAAATCGGTGTAAAAGTTTGGATTTATAAGGGAGAAATTCTTGGTGTTCCAACATTTGAAGAAGAAGATAAAGCACCTAGACAAAATAATAGAAGAAACACAAAAAATGCTCCTAAAAGAGAAAAAATAGAAGTTAAAGCTGATAAAGAAAACGGAGGCGATGATAATGTTAATGCCAAAGAGAGTTAAATATCGTAAACCTCATCGTTTAAGCTATGAAGGACAAGCTAAAGGTCATACAAAAGTTAACTTTGGTGAGTTCGGATTACAAGCTACTAGTGGTGGCTATGTAAGTGCAAGAGAAATTGAAGCAGCTCGTATTGCAATGACAAGATATATGAAACGTGGTGGACAAGTTTGGATAAATATATTCCCTCAACTTGCACGTACTAAAAAAGGTCTTGGTCAACGTCAAGGTACTGGTAAAGGTAGTGTTGATGAATGGGTTGCAGTAGTTAAAAAAGGTAAAGTTATGTTCGAAGTTGGTGGAGTATCTGAAGAAATCGCAAGAGAAGCCTTAAGACTTGGATCACATAAATTATCTGTTACTTGCAAAATAATAACTAAAGAAAGTGGTGTTAAATAATGAAAATAGAAGAAATGAGAAAAATGGACACTGCAGAATTAAATAAAAAAATTACAGAAACTAAAGACGAATTATTTAAATTAAGAATGGAACAATCTAGTGGAACTCTAAGAGAAACTCATAAGATTCATGAACTTAGAAAAATAATCGCTAGACTTAAGACAGTTCTTAACGAGAAAGAAAGAGGTAATTAATTATGAGTGAAGCTAAAAGAGCAACATTGCAAGGTAGAGTAGTTTCAGATAAAATGGATAAAACTATCGTAGTGTTAGTTGAAACTCAAAGAAAACATCCATTATATAAAAAGATGGTTAAATACTCTAAAAAATACCATGCTAGAGATGAAAAAAATGAAGCAAAAATAGGAGATACAGTATTAATCGAACAAACTAGACCATTATCAAAAACAGTTGATTATAAGCTAGTTAAAATTGTCGAAAAAGCTGTAATTCTTTAGGAGGCTAACATGTTACAACAACAATCAAGATTAAAAGTTGCTGATAACTCTGGTGCAAGAGAAATTATGGTCATTAGAGTTCTTGGTGGAAGTAAAGTAAAGTATGGTAATATTGGAGATGTCGTAGTAGGTTCTGTAAAAAAAGCTCTTCCTAACAGTCCTGTTAAGGAAGGAAAAGTTGTAAAAGCTGTTATCGTTAGAAGTGTAGAAGGAATCAGAAGAGCAGATGGAAGTTACATCAAATTTGATGATAACGCATGCGTTCTAATTAAGGATGATAAATCACCTGTTGGAACACGTGTACTTGGTCCAGTTGCTAAAGAGTTAAGAGAAGATGGATATAATAAGATTATTTCTCTAGCTCCTGAGGTTCTATAGGAGGCAAACATGAAAGTTAAAGTTGGAGATAATGTAAAAGTACTTGCTGGTAATGATAAAGGAAAAACTGGTAAAGTAATTAAAACTTTAAAGAAAGAAAATCGTGTTATCGTTGAAGGAGTACACGTAGTAAAAAAACATTTAAAACCTGGAAGAATGAATGAAACAGGCGGAATTATTACTAAGGAAGCTCCTATCGATGCATCTAATGTAAAAGTAATTGACGATAAAACAGCTGCTGCAGCTAAAAAAGAAGAAAAAAAGGAAACAAAAGCAAAAAATGCTGAAACAAAAAAAGCAGCCAAAAAACCTGCAAAAAAAACTACAAAAAAGGAGAGTGACAAATAATGACTGAATTCAAAAAATTATATGACGAAAAAATCGTTCCAGATATGATGAAAGAATTTAAGTATACATCAAAAATGCAAGTTCCTCGCCTAGAAAAAATCGTAGTAAATATCGGTGTAGGTGATGGTGCACATGATGATAAATATATTGAAGCAGCACAAAGAGAACTTGAGCTTATTACTGGTCAACATCCAGTAATTACAAAAGCAAGAAAATCTATCGCTGGATTCAAAATAAGAGAAGGTAATACTATTGGAACTAAAGTTACATTACGTGGTGACAATATGTATATCTTCCTTGAAAAACTTGTAAAAATAGTTTTACCAGCAGTTCGTGATTTTAGAGGTATTTCTCCTAAATCATTTGATGGTAAAGGAAATTATACACTTGGTCTTAAAGATCAACTTGTATTCCCAGAAGTAGTTTACGATGATGTGGTAAAAGTAAGAGGTATGGATATAGTTCTTGTTACTACAAGCGAAACTAATGAGGAAGCATTAAAATTACTTAGTGGCTTTGGAATGCCATTTAGAAAGTAGGACAGATTATGGCAAAGAAAAGTTTAGTTGTTAAAAATTCTCGTAAACCTAAATTTAAGGTAAGAGAATATACTCGTTGTAAAAGATGTGGACGTCCACATGGTGTCCTTCGTAAATATGGAATATGCCGTATTTGTTTTAGAGAACTTGCCAGCCAAGGTGAAATCCCTGGTGTCAAGAAATCAAGTTGGTAGGAAGGAGCTAAAAAATGGTAAATGATAGAATAGCAGATATGCTTACGAGAATTCGTAATGCAAATATCATGAAATATGATACTGTTGACGTTCTTGGTTCTAAAATGACTGTAGAAATAGCTAGAATTCTTAAAGAAGAAGGTTATATCTCAGATTATAAGGTAGAAAAAGACGGCGCAGGAGAAAAATTAACTCTTAGTTTAAAATATGCAAACAACAAAAAAGAAAAAGTAATTACTGGCCTTAAAAGAATTAGTAAACCAGGTCTTAGAGTTTATGCTAAAAAGGATGAACTACCTAGAATACTAAATGGTCTTGGAATAGCTATCATTTCAACATCTGAAGGTGTTATGACTGATAGAGATGCAAGAAAGAAAGGCTTAGGAGGAGAAGTACTTGCCTATATTTGGTAAGGAAAATAACTTATGAGCAGAATAGGAAACAGAAGATTACATATTCCTGCAGGTGTAACTGTTGAAGTTAGTGATAACACTGTTACAGTTAATGGACCTAAAGGAAAACTTGATTACACTTTCGATAGTCTAGTAGATGTTAAAGTTGAAGGTGAAGAAGTTGTTTGCACAAGAAAAAATGAAACAAAACAAGCTAAATCATTACACGGAACAACAAATTCATTAATAAATGGAATGTTAATTGGTGTTAGTGATGGTTTTGAAAAAGGGTTAGAAATTAATGGTGTAGGTTATAGATTTAACGTTAGTGGAAATAAAGTAAACATTTCAGCTGGTTTTTCACATCCAGTTGCAGTTGAAGTTCCAGAAGGATTAAAAGTTGAACAAGTAAATAATACAGAAATTACTGTAAAAGGAATAGATAAGCAGAAAGTAAACAACTTTGCGGCAGAAATAAGAGCTTGGAGAAAACCAGAACCTTATAAAGGTAAAGGTATTCGTTATAAAGGCGAACATATCCGTCGTAAAGAAGGTAAAAAGGCTGCTAAATAGTAGGGTAAAGGAGATAAGAATATGATAAAGAAAACATCTAATAATAGTCAAAGAATTAAAAGACATGCAAGAATTAGAACTAAAATATTTGGAACAAGTAATGTACCAAGATTAAATGTTTTTAGATCTAATGCCCAAATATTTGCTCAACTTATCGATGATGAAAATGGAAATACTTTAGTTAGTTCATCATCTATCGAACTTAAATGCAAAAATGGTGGAAATGTTGAAGCCGCTAAATTAGTTGGAAAAAGCATAGCCGAAAAAGCTAACAAGAAAGGTATCAAAAAGGTCGTATTTGACCGTTCTGGTTACGAATATCATGGACGTGTTGAAGCTTTAGCAGATGCTGCTAGAGAAAACGGTCTAGAATTCTAGGAGGGCGTTATGGCAGAAGAAATTAAGAAAACAAACGAAAGAAAATCTAATAACCACGAAAGAAGAGTTAATAAACCTAAAGAAAAATTACTAAATGGACAAGTTGTAAATATCGCTAGAGTAACAAAAGTTACTAAAGGTGGTAGAAGAATGCGTTTCGCAGCAACTTATGCAGTTGGTGATGGAAAAGGTCTTGTAGGAATTGGTACAGGAAAAGCTAATGAAGTACAAGATGCTATAAAGAAAGCAGAACAAGCTGCTGGAAGAAATTTAATTAAAGTTACTATCGTTGATGGTAGAACTATTTCACACGATGTAGAAGGTAAATGTGGTCGTGCTAAAGTCTTACTTAAAAAAGCAAGACCTGGTACTGGTGTTATCGCTGGTGGTACTGCTCGTATTATCTTAGAGCTTGCTGGAATTAAAGACGTTGTATCAAAGAGTCTTGGTTCTAACACAAAAATAAACGTAGCTAAAGCAACTATCGATGCATTATCAAGTGCTAAATCAGCAGAACACATTGCTGAACTTCGTGGTAAGAAAGTTGAGGAGTTATAATATGAAATTAGAAAATTTAGAAAAAACTCCAGAATTAAAAGCTCGTAAAAGAGTTGGCCGTGGCCCAGGTAGTGGAATGGGTAAAACTTCTACTCATGGTGAAAACGGACAAAAATCAAGAAGTGGAGTATCAATTAAACCTTGGTTCCAAGGTGGTCAAAGTCCATTGTATCAAAGAATTCCTAAAAGAGGTTTTTCTAATAAAAGATTCGCTACAAGATTTGCAATTATAAACTTAAGCGATTTAGATGGATTTAAAGACGGAGAAGAAGTTACTCTTGAAGTTTTAAAAGAAAGAGGTATTGTAAAAAAAGAGCTTAGTGGTCTTAAAGTGCTAGCAGGTGGAGAACTAAAAAATAAAGTTACTATTAAAGCTAATAGATTCTCAAGCGCTGCAGTAACTAAGATCGAAAGTAAGGGCGGAAAAGCAGAGGTGATTTAGATGCTTAGACGTCTTAAAAAAACAATATCAATGATAAATAAAGATCTTTGGAAAAGAATTGGTGTTACAGTATTTGCATTAGCAGTATTTTCACTAGGAACAAATATAGTAGTTCCTGGCGCTGTAAGCATAACTAAAGATTTAGGGTTCCTAGAACTTTTAAACGTTATGACCGGTGGTAGTTTAAAGAACTTTTCTATATTTGCTCTTGGCGTAATGCCATACATTACAGCAAGCATCTTAACACAAATACTTCAAATGGACATCGTTCCATACTTTACAGAACTAAAAGAAGAAGGTGCTTCTGGTAGACAAAAGATCAATAAAATTAATAGATATTTAGGTATAATATTTGCGTTATTACAAGGATATGTATTCTCTTATGCATTTTTAAGAAATATGGGATCACTTGTAGTACTAAAAAGTGCTCTTGTACTTGCAGGAGGAACAGCATTCTTATTATGGCTTGGAGATGAAATTACTAAAAAAGGTATTGGTAATGGAATAAGTTTATTCATCATGGCCGGTATCATTCAAGGTATTCCATCAATATTTATAACAGCTTATAAAGAATTCGCTACAAGAAGTTCAAGTACAGCACTTGGATTACTTGCTCTTGCAGGATTTACACTTATATATTTAATTATAGTAATAGGTGTTATTTACGTACAAGAAGCAGAGAGAAGAATTCCAATTCAGTATTCTAATCATACAGCATCTTCATATAGAGGAGAAAAATCTTATTTACCTGTTAAACTTAATTCAGCGAACGTAATGCCAGTAATCTTCGCTAGTGCGCTTATTGGTATGCCATCGTTTGTAGCTGAGTTCTTAGGTAAAGATAGTTTTTCTAAGTTCGTTGAAAATTATATATCTTATTATTCTGCAACTGGATTAATACTTTATGTAGTTTTAATCTATGCATTTGGATATATCTATACAAAGATGGCTATGAATGCTGATGAAATGGCAGAAAACTTAGATAAGTCAAATGCTTATATTCCAGGAATAGTACCTGGAGAACCTACAAGTAAGTATTTAAGAAATAGTATTAAAAACTTAACTGTAGTTGGTAGTTTATCACTTATAGTACTTGCTGTTTTACCAATCTTATTTACTAATATTTCTGGTATGGATAGAGCGGTTACAGTTGGTGGTACAGGATTACTAATCGTTGTAGGTGTAGCACTTGAAACTTATAAACAATTAGAAAGTAGTATTGTTTCTAGAAATTATACTACTACGAAAAGGAGAAGACGCTGATTTGAAAAATATTATATTTATCGCACCTCCCGCTGCGGGAAAAGGTACACAAAGCGATTTATTAAAAGAAAATTTAGGTTATGTACATATTTCAACTGGAGATTTGCTTAGGGAACTTGATAAAGAAAGTCCTCTAGGTAAAGAAGTAAATGCTTTAATAGAAGCTGGTAAATTTGTAAGTGATGAAATAGTTTTAGAACTTTTAAAGGAAAAATTATTAACACTTACTAAAGATGATCACTTCATTTTAGATGGATATCCAAGAAACTTAAATCAAGCTAAATCTCTTGATGGACTTCTAAAAGAAATAAACAAGAGTTTAGATTGTGTTATAGAACTTGAAGTTCCTTATGATACATGCTTGAAAAGAGCAATTGGAAGAGAGATATGTCCAAATTGTCACAAAGCATATAATACATTCTTTAAAAAACCAAAAACAGAGGGTATTTGTGATAGTTGTGGAACCGCTCTTGAACATAGAAGTGATGATACAGAAGAAACATTTAAAACAAGATTTGATACATATGTAGAAAATACTAAACCTTTAATTGATTATTACCAAGAGCAAAATAAGCTAGTTAAGGTTGATGGTGTTAATGATACATATGAAAAAATAGTTGGAGTAGTTAAATGATAACCATCAAATCAGACGAAGAAATAAAATATATGAGAGAGGCTGGTCATTTAAATTATTTGACCAGAGAATACCTTAAAACTATTATCAAACCTGGCATGACAACTAAAGAAATAGATGATTTATGCGGTGAGTATATTAAATCTATTGGTGGAATTCCAGGATTTAAGGGATATGGTGGATTTCCTGGAAACATTTGCATCAGTGTAAATGAAGAAGTAGTTCACGGAATCCCTTCTGATGATAGGGTTATAAAAGAGGGAGACATTGTTTCAATTGATGTCGGCGTTATGATTCACGGATTTCATTCTGACGCTGCGGAAACAGTTCCTGTAGGAAAGATTAGCAAAGAAAAAGAAAACTTACTTAAACACACTAAAGAAGCTTTATACATAGGTATAAATGAAGTTAAACCTGGTGCTAAGGTAGGTAATATCGGAGCTAGAGTACAGGGACATGCAAAAAAACATCATTTAGGTGTTGTTAGAGAACTTTGTGGACATGGAGTCGGTCGTGATTTGCACGAAGATCCTGATGTTCCAAACTTTGGTAAGTATGGCACTGGAGTAACCTTAGAAGAAGGAATGGTTATTGCAATAGAACCAATGCTTACACTTGGAAGTGAAAAAATTTATTGTCTATCAAATGATTGGACAATAGTTACTAGAGATAAAAAGCCAAGCGCACACTTTGAACATACAGTTCTAGTGACAAAAGATGGCTATGAAATATTAACAGGAGAGAAATAATATGGCTAAGGAAACTAAAATTAAAGTCGAAGGTAAAGTACTTAGTGTAAATCATGATACTTACACGGTTGAATTACCAAATAAGGCTACTGTCGAAGCCCACGTTTCTGGTAAAATGCGTATGAATATAATACGTATCTTACCAGGCGATACGGTAGTAATCGAATTGTCACCTTATGATTTAACACGTGGGATAATAACTTATAGAAAGTAGGAGGAATTATGAAAGTAAGACCATCAGTAAAACCAATTTGTGCAAAATGCAAAGTTATTAAAAGAAAAGGAAAAGTTATGGTTATTTGTGAAAACCCTAAACACAAACAAAGACAAGGATAGGAGAGTAAAATATGGCACGTATTAAAAATGTTGAGTTACCTAATAATAAACAAGCATTTATTGGCTTAACTCATATTTATGGTATAGGACAAGCAACTGCTAAAAAGATTTGTAAAGCAGCTAAAGTAGATCAAACAAAAAAAATAGGTGAACTAACTAATGAAGAAATCGCAGCATTAAGAAGTGAAATTGATAAACATACTGTAGAAGGTGATTTACGTAGAGAAGTTCAAATGAACATCAAAAACAAAATGGAAATCAACTGCTATCAAGGTGTTAGACATAAAAAAGGTTTACCTGTTAGAGGTCAAAGAACTAATAGAAATGCTCATACTCGTAAAGGTAGGGGTAAAGTAGTTGCTAACAAGAAGAAATAATATAGGAGGATATAATGGCTTATAATAGAAGAAAAAGAAAAACTAAAAAGACTGTTGTAGAAGGTCAAGCACATATTCATTCAACATATAATAACACTATTGTTACTTTAACTGATAACGATGGTAATGTTGTAAGCTGGGCTTCTGCTGGTACAGTTGGATATAAAGGATCAAAGAAAAAGACTCCATATGCTGCTGGAATGAGCGCAGAAGCTGCTGGTAAAGCTGCAGTAGATGCAGGAATGAAAAAAGTAGAAGTTTTTGTTAAAGGACTTGGAAGCGGAAGAGAAAACGCTATAAGAAGTTTACAAACAGCAGGTTTAGAGATTACAGCTATTAATGATGAAACACCAATACCACATAATGGATGTAGACCACCAAAACGTCCAAGAAAATAGTAAAGGAGCTATCGATGATTAAATTAGATTTTGAAAAACCTGAATATAAAATAAAAGAATATAATGAAAATAATTTTTATGGAAAATTTGAACTAGAACCACTTGAAAGAGGTTTTGGAACAACACTTGGAAATGCACTTAGACGTGTAATGCTATCAAGTCTTCCAGGATCTGCAATTACATCTGTAAAAATAGAAGGTGTTATGCATGAATTCCAAAAGATTGATGGAATTGTTGAAGATGTTACAGGAATAGTTTTAAACCTTAAAAGTGTAGTTATCAAAAATTATACTAATGAAGAAAAAGTTGTTCATTTAGTAGCTAAAGAAGAAGGTCCAGTTTATGCTGGAGATATCGAAGTAGATCAAGACCTTGAAATTGTTAATAAAGATTTAGTAATTGCTAATATTGTAAAAGGTGGATCTCTTGATATGACTATGACTATAGGTTGTGGTAGAGGTTATGTAGATGCAGCTCAAAACAAAACAATACTTGGAAGTGCTCTTGAACCGGGACAAATTCCTATAGATAGTTTATATTCACCAATTGAAAGAGTATATTTTGAAACTGAGCCAGCTCGTGTTGGTCAAAATGATAACTATGATAAATTATCTATGCATATTTATACAAATGGTTCAATGAGTCCAGAAGAAGCTATGGCGCTATCTGCAAAAATTCTTGTAGAACATTTAAATATTATTAAAGATTTAAATAATATTAGTGATGACTCTGGTGTTATGGCAGAAAAGAAAGAAGACATTATTACTAAGACTTTAGAAACTCCTATTGAAGAAATTGAATTCTCAGTTAGAACATTCAACTGCTTAAAAAGAGCGAATATCAATACTGTTCAAGATCTTATCGATAAGAGAGAAGCTGAAGTTACTAAGATTAGAAACTTAGGTAAAAAGTCTCTAAAAGAAGTAATAGATAAAGTTAATGAAATGGGACTAAAGTTCCACGAGTAGAAAGGTGAGGAGTAATGAGAAAATTAAATAGAGAAACTCACATCAGAAGAAGCATATTAGCAGGTCTAACTAAAACAGTTATTACTGAAGGATATGTAGTAACAACAGAAGCTAGAGCAAAAGAAGTTAGACGTACGGTAGAAAAACTAATTACATACGGAAAAAGAGGAACTTTAGTTTCTAGAAGAAAAGCCCTTGCTTTTGTGCATAATGATGCTAGAGTAGTAGATATCGTATTTAGCGATTTAGCTAAAAAGTATGAAGCTAGAAATGGTGGATATACTAGAATATTAAAATTAAAAGAAAGAAAAGGCGACGATGCTTTAATGGTTCGTCTTGAACTTGTTGACTAAAAGCTATTTTAATAGCTTTTTTTCTTTTGATATGATATACTTCAATCATAGTAGGATGGTGTTTATGAGAAGAAAAGAAAAAATATTGATATTTAGCGCAGTAGTTTTAATAATTGTAGGAGTGTGTACGGGTCTTTATTACACTTATAAAAATAAGAACATAAAACCTTCACAAGAAGAATCCCAAGGCCAAAGTGTTGAAACAAATTTTGATTATGACATGTTAAAAGTGACAAATAATCTTTATAAAAACAAAAATTACTTAATTAGTCCGTATTCTATGAAACTAGCATTATCAATGGTAAGAGATGGTGCAAGTGGAGAAACTAAAAATCAAATAAAAAATATGATTGGAACCGGTAATATTAAGTTATTAAATAGTAATAAGAGAATATCAACTGCAAATGGATTATTTGTAAAAAATAAATATCAAAAAGATATCTTAGATTCATATTATAAAGCAATAAAGAACAATTATAATGGAGAAATACTATATGGGGATTTTACTACTCCAAATGATATAAACGATTGGATTTATGAAAAAACATATGAGATGATTAAAAATCCTATTAAAGAAATAGATCCTGACTTTATTTTAGGAATAGTAAATGCAATTGCGATTGATGTCGAGTGGGAAAGTCTGTTTGAATGTAATATGACTTACAGTGAACCTTTCACAAAATATAATAATGACACAATCGATGTAGAAATGATGCATAATACATATCAAAATGGTATAAAATACTTTAAAACTAGCGAAGAACAGGGAATTATATTGCCATATAAAACATATAATAGCGATGGAGAAGTAAGTGAAGAAGGAATTTCTCTTGAATTTGTTGGAATATTACCTAATAATGAGTTAGATAGTTATATCAATAGTTTTAACAAAACAACTTTATCCAAAATTGACAATAATGCAAAAGAACCTAACAAAAAGCAAGAAATTATACTTAGTTTACCAAGATTTGAATATGATTTTGAATATGCTACTTTTAAAAAAAGTTTAATAGATTTAGGGATGAAAGATGCTTTTGTGCCAGAAGTAGCAGATTTTTCAAATATTATAAATAAAGAAAGCATTTATATTAGTGATGCTATACATGATACTTATATAAAATTGGGTGAAACAGGCACCAAAGCTGCAGCAGTAACAGCATTTATGTTTGAAACAAATGCTATTGAAGAAGAAAAAAAGAGTATATCCATAAAATTTGATAAACCATTTATGTATTTAATAAGAGAAAAGGATTCAAATAATATACTGTTTATAGGAACTGTCTACGAACCTAATATTTGGAAAGGTAGTACTTGCGAAGAAGAATAAGTTATAATATAATTAATTATAGAAGGAGTATAGAAATGGAAGAAAAAAAGAATAATAGTAAGGGCGTTTTAATTGTTTTGGTATTAATCATAATTGCAATGGCAGGATATATTGCATACAAAGGTTTTGTTTCTAATCCAGTAGAAATAAATGCACCTGAAAGCGAAGAATCTATAGAAAGCAAAGCAGTAGAAGAAGAAACTGTTACAAGCATGGCTGGAGTTTATAAAAACGAACAAAGAGTAAAATATAGAGATGGCGAAGAAGTAATGTTTCATATGGCATTAAATCTAGGTAAAAATAACATGTATTATTTTACTAATGTACTTACATCTGTCCCTGAAGCAACTAGCGGTGGACAAATAGGATCTCAAAGATATTTAGGTTCTTATAGAATCGAAGGAGATAAACTATATTTATATCAACTTTTTGAACTAGGAAATGATATGGGTGGAGATTATAAACCAATGACGAGAGTACTTGATATTGTTGATTCTAAAACTATAAAAATTGATAAAGATATGACAATGTCTAGTGAAATTTCTGGAGATTACTCTTTAAATATACCTAAAACATCTGACAATACAGATGAAGCTGAAAAAGCCATTAGTGAAACAACTAAAGAAATAATTGATTATTTTAAACAATCCGTACCTAGTAACTTTGGATATTAAAAGCACTAAAAAAGTGCTTTTTTGGGTGTCATTTTTGACAAGAAGCGTATTTTATGTTAAAATATGAAAGCAAGTAAGGGAATTATTGCTTATGAAAGAAAAAATAAAAGAAAATATTAATAAAATATACAAGATAGCATGTTTAATAGTGCTAGTTGGAGTTGTATTTACTTTTAGAACTCAAAACCTTAATATGTCAAAAGAAATTGTTAAAAGTAATTCTAATCCAACTAAAAATTTAAATATTCAAGTTATGAATAGAGTAGTTGATAGCTTTAAAGCTGAAGAAGCTGCTGCGATTCAAAAACAAGCTGAAGAAGAAAAAGCTAAACAAGAGGCTGAAGCTGCAGAGGCAGCTAAAGCAGCTGCAGCGCTAGCACCGGTAGTACCAGTTTCAGATTTACAAGCATATGCACATGATTTAGTTATTAATACATATGGTTGGACAGAAGCTGATTTCTCTGGTCTTGTAAACTTATGGAATAGAGAATCAGGATGGAGAGTTAATGCTGGTAATTCTAGTTCTGGCGCTTATGGTATACCACAAGCACTTCCTGGAAGTAAAATGTCTAGCGAAGGTGCAGACTGGGCTACAAATGGCCAAACACAAATTCGTTGGGGACTTAAATATATTGCAGGAAAATATGGTTCTCCAGGAAATGCATGGGCATTCTTCTGTAGTCATAATTGGTATTAAAAAATAGGAGTTAATTCCTATTTTTTTTTTAATGCTTTTATTAACTAAACAAATATGTTATAATTGAAATGAAAATATGGTGATAGCATGTTGACAAGAAATAAAAAAGAAAGTAAGCTTAGACAGAC
>CADBKG010000016.1:35880-60728 GCA_902795215.1 uncultured Erysipelotrichaceae bacterium
AATAAAAAAGAAAGTAAGCTTAGACAGACAGACAGACAGACAGACAGACAGACAGACAGACAGACAGACAGACAGACAGACAGACAGACAGACAGACAGACAGGAATAACTAGCTTTTTAAATAGAAAGCCAATAGCAAAATGGCTAATTTTTGCTATGGCTTTTTTAGTGCTTGGAATAATCATTTTACTTAATTCACCAAAACAAAACTTTATTAAAACACTAGCAAGTAATTTCTTTAGTGGAAACACACCAATAAAAGAAGTAGAAATAACTACAGAAGATTATGATAATGAGGGGGCAATAAAAGTAACAAAAGAAGCGCACTGGATAAGCAGGACAGAAGCAGAATTAAATTTAAAACTAGAAACTATTAGAAAAACAGGAGATAATAAAAAAGATATAATTTTAGTATTTGATGTATCAGCATCAATGGAAGGTGAAAAACTAGACAAAGTAAAAGAAGATGCATCAGAACTAATAGAATACGTACTAGATAAAGATGAAGATAACAAAGTATCACTTATTTCTTTTGCATCCACTTCTAGAATTTTATCACCACTAACTAATGATAAAAATGTTATACTTGAAGCAGTTAATAACATGCATACAGAAGATGCTACCAACTACTATCTAGCATATAAAAATGTAGAAACAGTATTAGATGGATATTCAAAAGAATCTGGTAAAGATTTAGTTGTACTATTTTTAACAGATGGAGTACCAACAATAAACTCAGGTGCAACTACCAGCATATATGAATCATTAAAAGAAACATATCCATTTATAACAATAAATGCAGTTGAATATGAAATGGGAGATACAACAAATCCTGTTAATGATATATCAGACAATCAATGGACAGCAAAAATAGACTCACTAAATAACGTGTTATTTGAAGCAACTGTATCACCAGAAGTTTATGAAAAGTTAAGCATTACAGATTACATAAATGATGATTACTTTGAAATAGAAGATGAAAACAATGATAAAATAGAATGGAACTTTAGAGATAACTCATTTATAACAGGAAGTGAAGATACACTTACTATCAAATTAAATCTAAAAGATGAATATCAAGATGTAAAGGGACTTTATCCAACTAATAAAAAACTAGATATAGATTATAAAATAAGTGGAGAAAGTAAAACTAAATCAAGCACTGATACACCAGTACTAAAAAACAATTATGATGTTTATTATGATGTAAACACGCCTACAGAATGTAATATAGAAGAAATAGAAAGTGAAAATCACTTTGTATTTGATAAAGTAACAAAGAAAGATACAACTCTTTCTTGCGCAGGATATGAATTTAAAGGATGGGATATAGAAGAGAATGTAACTAAAATAAATGATGATACATTTATAATGCCAGAAAGTGATGTACATATCCGTGCTATATGGACAAGACAATCTATTAATAAATCAATGGATGGAAAAATAAATGAAAAAACCACTTTATATAAAGTAGTAGAAAATGAAGCGAAGATTGGAACATATGCAAAAGAATATACAGGAGAACATGCAGATGCATATGATAGAAGCGGTACAGAAAAGATATATCATTATGCAACTACATCAACAAATACAAACGTTGCAAATCAACAAGCAGAGGTAATCTTAAACAAGTTTAATGTAATATTTGGCGGCTTCTGCTGGCAGATACTAAGAACAACAGACACAGGAGGAGTTAAACTAATTTATAATGGTATTCCAGATTCCAGTGGAACATGCAATAATACAGGAACAGCACAGCAAATAGGAATAAGCAAGTTTAATGAACAAGCTAACTCACCAGCTTATGTTGGATACATGTATAACAACGTCTATACATATACAATATATAATTATTCCCTTAAAGATACTATTATAGGTAGATATTCATTAAACAAATCATATTATTTTGCAAAGAATTACGAGTACAATCAAAGTGTCGCAAAAAAATATAAATTATATAATGATCCAAATACTGATGAAGATGATAGATTTACTGCAGAAGAATGCATAACAAATGGGAATTGCAATGAAAAACTTACAGGAACATATACTTTTTTGAATGTCAATCCTGACTATAATAGCACACTAATGAGATATGTAGTAGGTGTAGTTGGAGAATATATATATTATATTAACATGAATAATGGTCAAACGCTCGAAGAGGTAAATTCGACATTCTATATTGGTGATGGATACACAGATAATCAAGATGGAACATACACAATAATTTCATCTGATGGAACCGTAGGAACTTATAAAAAAGCGGAATGGATAACAAAATATCCAGAAAGTAAAAATAAATATATATGCATAGGTATAAATCCTTGTAATGATCCTATATTTACAACCACTACAACAGTTCAAACTTATAATTCTGAAAAAATTGCAAATAATTATCTATATGGAAATGACTTTGAATATATATTAAATGAAGAAACAAATCAATATGAGTACGTACTTAAAAATACAAACATAGCAAATACAATTAATTTTTGGGACTGGCATAATAAATATAATAGTATTAGTAAAAACCATTATACTTGTTTTAATGAAACAGGAAGATGCTCTAAACTTTTATATATTTATAATACTTCTTCTTCACAGGCCTTTTATATTACACTTAACGATGGTAAAAACATAGAAAATGCGATAAATGAAATGTTATTTAATAATGACGTAAATACATCCAATTCTTTAATTAAGAATATTATAGATCAGTGGTATGCAAATAATTTTATAAGATACAGTAACAGTTTAGAAGACACTGTCTTTTGTAATGATAGAAGCATTAGAACGCTTAATGGATGGAATCCAAATGGAACGGTGACAAATGGATTATTAAATTTTAAAGAAAGCCAATCTACTAATGAGTTAGTATGTATTAACGAAACTGATAGATTTAGTATTAAAAATGAAATAGCAAAATTAACTTATCCAATCGGATTGCCTTCCAATCCAGAAATGGTTTTATTTAATAATAATAATATAAGAAAAACTGGAGAATATTACTGGCTGTTGTCGCCATCAAATTTCGGTGGAAGGGAAGTTGCGGGAAATAGACGAGAAGCCAAGGGAAATTTGGATTATTATAGTGTAAATTATTTATATGGAGTCCGACCTGTGATTTCCCTTAAACCTGGCACAGAATATATAGATGGCGATGGAAGTAAGAATAACCCATATATCATTGATACCAGTAATAATGATAATGGAGGATAAAGTTAAATAAAAAAATAGTCTTTTTGGACTATTTTTGTTTTGCTTTTAAATTATCATATTCTCTTAAAATATATTCATCTGTCATACCTGCTAGATAATCAATTACTTTTCTTTCATTTGATGTATTTTCTAAATAAGTATTATTCATATTATCTAAATATATTGTATTAATAGAACAGTTTGGATTATCAATGTTGTCTAAGTAATAAACAAATAATTCATTAAATATAGTTTCATACTTTTGTAGATCTTCTTTAGAGTTGGCTTTAAAGTATATATTTTGATAATTAAACTTTTTAAGTGCAACTATTGCTTTAAATACTTCATCAGATAGTTTTATATATGGTTTGTCGTATGAGTTTTTAATAATATCAAGAATAATTGTATTTACTATATCACTATTAGAATTACCTAAAACATCTGTTATTTCTTTTGGAACGGAGTTTTTATCAAGAATACCAAGTCTTATGGCATCCTCTATATCTCTACCAAGGTATCCTATTAAATCAGATATTCTAACAACGCATCCTTCAAGCGTCATTGGCTTAAGAGAATCAATATGTTTAATATCTTTATAACATTTGTAATAATCATCTAAAAACTCTTCTTTAGTTTTGTTAGTTGGTTCATATTTACCTAAAGCGAATTCACCATTATGACAAAGTATTCCATCTAGAACCTGTATAGAAAGGTTAGTGCCTTCACCATCTTTTTCTAAAGTCATAAGTTCTCTAACACCTTCAACATTATGTGCAAAGTACTCACCAGTATATTTTAAACTAATATCATTTAATATCTTTTCGCCAGGGTGACCAAATGGAACATGTCCTATATCATGGCCAAGGGCAATAGCTTCTGTTAAATCTTCATTTAATCTTAATGCTCTTGATATAGTTCTTGCTATTTTACTGACAAGTTGAACATGGATAATTCTTTTTGAAATATTATCATCGCTTGCTTTAGTAAATACCTGTGTTTTATCTATATACCTAGTGTAAGATAGAGAGTGAATTATTCTATCTATATCTCTAAAATAATTTGGTCTTATATCGCTTTTAAGTGGTTTTAATCTTATTGCATCCTTATCTCTTGCAGCATATGGTGATAAGTTGTTTTCATGCATAAGCATTATATCTTTTAATTCTTCTTTATTCATAAGCCCTCCACAAAGCATATTATAACACATTTATTATTGATTTATCATAATTACTTTGCTAAAATTAATGTAGTGGGGGAGTATCAATGAAAAAGTTTATAAAAGATAATTATAAATTAATTATTTTATTTCTATTATTTATGATACTAGGTTATTTCTTTCCGATAGTGGGAGATAGCCTTAAATGGTCAAATTCGAACTTAACAGAAATAAAGCAGGCTGGAATGTATAAATTCTTTGATATATCATTCTTGTCGTCTTTAATACTATATATAATAACTAAAATAAAAATAATTAGAATACTTTTTATTGCGATAATATCGCTGTGCTTTTTCGTTGTATTAAAAAACATTGTAAATAAGAATAATAATACTCTGTTTTATATGGGAATATTCTTGTTTTTAATAATAAGTATGGATGTTTTTAAAAGTGTGTTTGTTTATACTCCCAACTTTGTTTATTTATTTTTAGGGACATTACTTCTATTATTAATAGAGTTGTTTATTGCTAATAAAAGTATATATAAACTAAGTAAAGTACACTTGTTTGTTATTGGTATTATATCGTCCTTAATTCATCCATCTATTACAATTATGCTTGTTATAATATCATTAATATATTTAATAATTTCTATTGTTAAAAAAGAAGATAGAGAAAAGTATTTAGCTTTATTTTTGGGTATTACAATGGGATCTATTTATATGATGATTGGTGTATCATCTTTGAAAAGAATTATATACTTACCTGATGTGGCATTAAATGCTATTGAAAAGGTTATTCCAAATATATATACTGGTAATTTTATAATATATTTTATAACTTTAGCATTACTGTTGTTTTTATCAATTAAGATCTTTATTAGAGGCAATATCAAAATTAAAATATTTGATTTATTATCAGTGATGGCTCTAGCATTTTATGCATTTGTATTCTTACTTTCTAAAAATATATATTTACAATATATTGCATATTTTTTGAATATGGCGGGTAGTATTTATATATTATATAATGCAAATAATAGTATAACGTTTAAAAGAAAGATATCATTATTTTATCTATCTAAAATAATATATATTATTCTTCTAATATTTATGATAGATATTAGTCCAGTACATAATTTTATTATATATGTTTTTGATATTCTTATAATACTTGAAATAATAGATTATATATTACCTAATAATTTCTTAGAGAATGTATGGCTAGGTTTAGTAATTATTGTTTTACTTACTGACATATACATTTATAAAGATTCTTATGTTAAATATAACGAATTAAATACATATGTAAAAAGAGAATTATCTTGTGATAATTATGAAATAAAGTTACCTATAAGGTATAAACTAGATAATTTGTATAATTATATTCCAGATAGTATTGATTATTTAAATAACTATAAAAAATATAATGATATTAAAACAGATAAAAACTTTTATATGTATTTTCCAGAATAAAATAGTTTCTAATTTGAAACTATTTTTTTGTTTAATAATAAAACTAATTTATAAAGAATAAAGGATATTATTATTAGTACAAATAATCCTGCCATCACTATGTCTAAATTAAACACTTGGGAACCATACAGTATTAAGTATCCAATTCCTTTTTTACTAACTAGTAACTCTCCCATAATAACACCAATCAATGTTAAAGATATGTTTATTTTTAATGAATTGACAATAGTACTAATATTGGAAGGAATAACAAGTTTATATAGAATTTGACTTTTTGAAGCTTTAAATACTTTAAATAGTTTGATTTTTAATTTATCAGTATTAATAAACCCATGGTATATAGTTATTATAGATATAATAACATTTGTTAGGATGGCCATTAGTATTATAGAATTAGTATTTGCGCCTGCCCAAATAATTATAATTGGACCAAGCGCTACTTTGGGAAGGGAGTTAAGCATTGTTAAAAAAGGGTCTATGATTTTTGCTAGAAGTTTGTTGGAATATAATAAAATGCTAATTATAAAGGCTAAAAAAGTTCCAAGAGCAAATGATATGATAACTTCTTTTAAAGTTACAAATATATGCATAAGCAAGTTTCCATTTAATAATAAATCAATTAAAGTTTTGTATATTCTAATAGGGGAAGAAAAGATAAAAGTATTAATTATTTTAGCTTGGGAAAGAACCTCCCAAATTATAAGAAAGATAGCAACTATTAATAAATCTATAATAGGGATTAATATTTTTTTATTTTTCATTTAAATCCCTCCATATTTGTTTATATAAATCATTAAACTTTTGACTATTTCTCTTGTCAATAAAAGATAAGTTATCATCAAGATTTGGTTTATATATATTTTTTACTATACTAGGGGAAGAAGATAAAACTACAACTTTATCACCCATAGTTATTGCTTCTGCAATATCATGCGTTATTAAAATGGTGCTTACTTTATTATTTTTTAGTATTTTAAATACATCTTCACTTACTTTTATTCTATTATAATAATCGAGGGCACTAAAAGGTTCATCTAAAAGCAGAAGATCAGGATTTATTGCAAGAGATCTAACAAGAGCGACTCTTTGTTTCATGCCACCTGATAGTTTATTTGGTTTTGAATATATAAAATCTTTTAAACCATATTCTTTAAGCATATTTTTAACTTTATCAATATTATCGTTAGTTTTATTATTCATGAGTTCTAATCCAAGACAAGCATTATCCAGAACATTTCTATATGGAAGAAGAGCATCTGTTTGAAACATGTAAGATATTTTTGGGTTCTTATTATCAAATATTATTTCGCCCCTTGTTTGTTTATCTAATCCTGAAATTATATTTAATAAAGTTGATTTACCACACCCACTTTTACCAACTATACTTATAATTTCACCATCTAATAGGTTAAAACTAATATTTTTGATGGCTTCAAAGTTATCATTTTGATTATTATATATTTTTTTAATATTATTTAGAATTACATTCATGTTAATTCACCACTATAATATTATATGTGTAAATTCAGCTTTGGTAAGATACTTTGCCCATTTTCCGCACTTGACATATGCACTGTATAATTGACAAAATTCCACTTTAAATTGGTAGATTTTAGTTGTTATTATGTGTTATATTTTAACTATGAAGGGAAAAAATGGGTGAAGTTTTATGAAATTTGGTGACAAATTATCAAAATTAAGAAAGGAAAAAGGCCTTTCACAAGAAGGATTAGCTGAAAAACTAGAAGTTACAAGACAAACCGTATCTAAATGGGAATTAAGTCAAACTAAACCTGATACTGATATGCTTGTAAAAATAGCTGATGTACTTGAAGTTGATGTATCTTCATTAATAGTAGATGAAGAAAAAGGCGGCAAAAAAGAAACCATAAGTAAAGGTTATGATATTGATGAAACAAAACCTAGAACATGGTTACTTGTTATACTTATAATTCTTGCTCTTGTAATATCAGTTATATTAATTAATAAAGTAGTAATTGACAAGAAAGCTAAGAGTAAAGAAGATTCTTGGGGAATTTTTAATATTTTCAAAGGATTTACTTCTGATATGAACAAAAAAGATTTCAATTGGAATTACGAAACAAATTCTGGAACACAGAGGGGTATAAATGTTACTGAAATGCTAGATAAAGTAATTACTAATAATAAAACAAATGATAGAAAGATTACAGTTGTTTATAACAATACAACTACTGATGAACCGGATGTTATAAAAAGTTTAAAATCAAATTTTGATGAATGGACAGATTATGAAGTAAGTCTTGATTATGACGAAGATGGATACGTTAATAAAATAACGATTGAAGATTTAAAAAATGGTAGTGCAGCGGCAAAAGCTGAATCAATGGTTAATGGTGCAACACAAGATAATGAAGATATATCTGTAGATGCTTTTAATGGTCCACTAAAAGTATATGAAGGTTCTAGAATGGGTGGATTTGTAAAAGTTGCCCTAGGTAGTTTTGCAGATAGTAATCAAAAAAATAATGGTCATTTAATCACGGTTGTTTATGGTGGAAATAATATTACAGACCCAGATGCTATTAGAAATTTAAAATCAAATTTTGATGAATGGACTAATTATGAAATAACATATTCATATGATAATGCTGGTTATATAAATCAAGCGACAATAAAATAGGGAGGTATAAGATGAGTGATTTAGTATATATAATTTTAGCGGTATTACTTGTTGTTATTTTAATTATACTTGGTATATATAATAAAATAATAAGAGCTAAAAATAGAGTTAAAAATTCAAAAGCAAATATAGAAATATATTTAAAAAAGAGATTTGATTTAATTCCAAATCTTGTTGAAACTGTTAAAGGGTATTCAAAACACGAAAGTGGAACCCTTGAAAAAATAGTAGACTTGAGAAATAATTATAATAGTCAAAAAAATATGAGTTTAAATGAAGCAAGTGAGATTAATAATACTCTTACAAAATATCTAGCAGTTGTTGAAGCTTATCCTGAGTTAAAAGCTAATGACGAATTCATGAATTTACAACAGGAACTAGCTAGAATTGAAAATGAATTAGAAAGAGCAAGAACTAATTATAATTATAGTGTTACTAGATATAATACTTTAATTGAATCTGTTCCAAACAATATAATTGCAAGTATATTTGCATTTAAAAAAGCAGAATGGTTCGAAACAGATGAAGAAAGTAAAGAAAATGTAAAAGTAGAAGTTTAATGCTTCTACTTTTTATATGCGTTATCAACTAAATCATTATATGGAACATATTCTTTTATTTGTTTTGAATCAATCATTATATCCTCTAGGTTTTCAAATAATTCTTTTTCTATGTATGGATTATCAAGCCAAGAATCTGCATCTTTGTATCTTTTTACTATTTTTTCTAAATCATTTAATGAAATATCTTGGAATTGAGGCGAGATTACTTTAGCTATTTCTTTGGAATCTTTTTCTTTTGTAAAAGTAAGACCTTTGTTAATTGCTTTTGTAAACTTCTTTATAATTTCTGTATTTTTGTTAATAAAACTCTTTCTAGCGTTAAAAGCAGTATAAGGCATTTCACCAGATTTTTCACCAATATTTGCTACTATATAACCAAAACCTTCATTTTCTAGTTTTGTAGCATTAGGTTCAAATAAGTTAACAAAATCCCCAGTACCACTTATAAAGGCACTTGTAAGAGACGCAAAATCTACCGATGTATTTATTTTTACATCTGTTTTACTTATTTTTTCATTTTTAAGGGCATTTTCAAAATTTAATTCTGGCATACCTGCAATTCTTCCAGCAAGGACTTCTTTTCCTTTAAGGCTATTCCAGTTAAAATCATTAATTTTCTTTCTAGAAACAAGAAATTGTCCATCTCTTTTTGTAAGTCCAGCGAATGATCTTATATAATCGTTTTCTCCACCATTGTAAACGTATATAGTAGCTTCTGGGCCACAAAAACCAATGTCTATATCTTTTGAAAGAACAGCAGCTGTTACGTTATTAGCACCGCTGATCAATGAAATATCTAGTTTTAAACCTTCTTCTTCAAAATATCCTTTTTCAATTGCAACGTAAAATGGGGCATAAAAAGCACTATGAGTTACTTCTCCAACTTTTAAAGTAGTATAATCTTCTTTTTTATTTTCTTTATTAAATATAACAAGCGAACTGCATAAAAGAATTATACCAACTATAATAATTAAATATATTTTTTTCATTTAAATCACCAACCATTTTATTCTATGAAAAAAATCTAATAATGACATTAGTAATAAAAAAATGTCGAATTTTGTATTGAAATATTCATAAAAATAATATATAATGTGGTTATATAGTAAAGCTATCAGGCTTTATGATGTTTATAAAGTGGTGAAGATATGGCAAAAGTAAATGAAGTCACAATCACAGCGGATAAAGTATATAAACGGAAATTGTTTGTAAGATTAGCTAAAATAATAGTTCTAATGTTGCTAGCAATTATATCGATTACATACTTTGTACTTTATATGATTAATAATGGCGCAGGTTTTACTATAAGAGTGGATAGGGAGCTTACTAATAGCAATATATTTTTAACACTTGATGAAAGTGCCAAAAAAAAGTCGCTAACAAGGTCTCTAACTAGTAAGTCAGTCGACTATATGGATAATATATCTATTAATTGGATAGATCAAGATGTCGATACTCAAGCTGTTGGAACGCATAATGGAGATAATTATTATGCATATACCTTCTTCCTTGTTAATGCTGGTGATGAAATAATTAATTACTGGTATGAAGTAGATATTGAAGATACACTTCTTAATTTGGATGAGGCTATAAGAGTAATGATATTTAGAAATGGCGAGAAAACAGTTTATGCAAAACTTAATTCTAGTACCAAAAAACCTGAGGAAGGAACTAAAGCTTTCTTTAAAACAGGAATACCAGTTTTAGAAGAAGTTAGAAACTTTTCTCCAAAAGATAAAGATAGGTTTACAGTTGTAGTTTGGATTGAAGGAGATGATCCTGATTGCAATAACGAACTTATAGGTGGTGGAATAAAGATGAGTATGAAAATTACTGAGGAAAGAATTGAAAGGTAAGGAAGGAGTACAAACGTGAGTACAAAAAGTAAGAAAAGAAATAAGAAAAATAGAAGAAGAGCGATTCTAATTGCCTTTTTGCTAATGCTTCTAGTAGGAGTTGTTCTTGGAACAGGAACATACGCATGGTTTACAGCGAATAAAACTGTAACTGTTAAAGATATTACAGTAAATGTAGCTGCTAGTAATGGTTTGCAAATATCTGCAGATGCAATTACATTTAAAACTGTATTATCAAATGATGATTTGACAGGTGCAGCATCTACTTATACTGGTTCAGTTAATCAAATACCAAAGAGCACTAATGAGGAAGATCACTCTATGGTTCCAGTTTCTACTATTGGACAGGTAGATACAAGCACTGGATTTATGAATATGTATAAAGGTGAAATAGTAGGTAAAGAAGCTGGAAATATTTTAACTGCTGCAAAGACTACAGAAACAAGAGGAACAACTGGAGATTTTATCGTATTTGATGTATTCTTACAAGTTACTACTGATTCAACAGTATATCTAACTAGTAATTCAAAGGTACAAGCTGATGGTACTTCTACAGGTATAGAAAATGCTGCAAGAATGGCATTTATTTATGAAGGTTATGGGGCTATGGGATCTGCTTCAGGAACTTTACAAGCATTAAAAACAGCTGCTACAAATTCAACTGATAAAGTTGATGGAAACCAAGTAGTACAAATTTGGGAATTAAATAATGATGTTCATACAGCTGCTGGTGTAACAAACGCTACAACTGTATATGGTAAATCTAATGTAACAACTACTGGATCAGCACCACTTGATTATGTTGGAGTTAAGGCACCAATTGCTGAAGCTGCTGCTATTCCAGTTGCATCAACTAGTGCAGACTATTTTAGCGCAGTAGCTAATCCTTTACTATTCTTATCAACACCAAAGAGTGGAATCCCAAGTAATGCATACGCTAAAATATTTACTTTAAAAGCTGGTGTTTCTAAGATAAGAGTATACATGTGGGTTGAAGGTCAAGATGTTGACTGTGAAAATAATGCATCAGGTGGATCTTTAACTTACAGCTTACAATTTAGTTTACTTGATAAAGCTGAATAAGATGACTTTGGTCATCTTTTTTTTGGTTTTTTTATCAAAAATAGCATATAGTTTCGTTGACAATAAACTCTTGCAATGATATAATTCTAAGAGAATAGAGATATGTTTATAGGAGGTAAAAAATGGAAACAGTATTAGCTTCAACAGCAACTTGTATAGGACTTATGATAGGACTTGCATTTTTAGGTCTTGGTATAGGTGTTGGAATTCTTGGAGGACGTGTCGCTGAAGCGGTAGGTAGAAATCCAGAAACAAAAAATGATGTTGTTCATTCTGTTATGACAATACTTATTATAACTTCTATTTTTATACTATTATTGTTTGCGTTCTGCTTCTTACTATTATTCTTTAACCCTTTAACTGCGTAGTATGATTGTATTATTTATACTTATATATGTTGCATTAGCAGCGCTCGTTTATTTAATGTTCAGGGTACTTAGAAAGACAGTAAGGCAGATAGACAAAGATTCAAAAAAATATTATATAGATAAACTTTCTGAGTATGATAAATTAATAGACGATAAAGAGAAAAAACTAGAAACTTTAAATAAGGAAATAGAGAATAAAAAGGTAGAAGCTGAGGCCATTAAAGCAAGTGCTAATGGTAACGGTATGGATTTTGACATAAGTATTCTTGATCTTATGAATAAAACTAAGTATCAAGATAGTAATTTTATGGCAATTGAAAAGTTAATTAATGATAACTTTGATTATAATTATGAAAAAATAGTTAAAGAATTCTTGTCAAAGATAGATAACGAAAAAGACTATAAATTTTGCGATAAACTTAGAAAAAAATTCACACCCCAAACAATATATGAATTAAAAATTTTAAGCGATGAAAAATTAGAAGAAAGATTGTCAGAAATTTTAACCAAGAGAGAACTTGAATTTTTTATCGTGTATAAAAAAACACATCTTAAATTTAATTTTGAAGAGTTTATAACGTATTTGGATCAGCTTGTAGAGCTAAATGATCCAAGTATGATAATATATGTTGGTGAAAGAAACATTAGTTTTAACAAACTTAGTAAGTATATTAAAACTAAATATGATCCTAATATTTATAAGGGAATTAAAATATTGTTTAGATCAAGAATGTATGATTTTAGTTTGAATGGAAGGGATTTATAATATGAACGAGGAAATAGAAAAAAGAGTTGATAATGTTAATAGCAAAATTAAAAAAGGCGAAAACGTTTATAGTGCTGGTCATGTTATAAATGTTGAAAACTTCATAGTAGAAGCAAGTGGACTTGACGACGTAAGTTTTTACGAGTCAGTTAATATTGCTAATAAAGCTAAAGGATATGTTTTTGGAATTTATTATAATAAAGTTGTAATTGCAATTACATCTAAAACTGATGATATAAAAGTTGGTGATGGAGTTCTTGCTGAAGGACATGAATTTAGATGTAGTTTTAGTTTAGATGCTATAGGAAAAGTCATTGATATTTTTGGTAATGATTTAATCGCAGGCAAAAAATTTGATAAACTTATAAATGTTAAGTTAATTAATAAACCAATTCCAATTATGGATAGGAGTCCAGTAAATAGAGAGTTTTTGACTGGAATTACAGGTATAGATATGTTGTATCCAATTGGTAAAGGTCAAAGACAACTTATAATTGGAGATAAAAAGACTGGTAAAACACAGATAGCCCTTGATATAATAACTAATCAAAAAGATAAGAACGTTGTTTGTATGTATATTGCCCTTGGTAAAAATAAAAAAGAAGTTAAGGAAATTTATTATGAACTTGCCAAAAGAGGAGCTAGTTCATATACGATAATAGTAGCGGCATTTAATGATGATTTACCAACTAATATATACTTAACTCCTTATATTGCAATGAGTGTCGCTGAAAATCTAATGATTCAGGGATATGATGTAGTTGCAATAATAGATGATTTAAAGAAGCATGCTTCTGTTTATAGAGAAATAAGCCTAGCTAGTAAGAAAGCACCAGGTAGAGATGCATACCCTTCTGATATTTTCTATGCACATGCAAGACTACTTGAATGCGGAGCACAACATAAAAATGGTGGATCTCTTACAGTTTTACCTATTACAGAGACTAAGAATGCTGATATTACAGATTATATTTCTACAAATATAATATCTATTTGTGATGGACAAATAGTGTTGTCTGCTAAAAACTTTAATCAAGGTCAAAAACCAGCCATTAATTATGGATTATCAGTATCAAGAATTGGTGGTGCTGCCCAATCTGACGATGTTAAAAAGGTTGGTGCAAAGGTTAGACAAAAGCTTCTATCTTATCTAGATGTTAGAGAAGTATATGAACTATCTAATGAAGATGAAATGCCAGAAGTAGTTCAAAATCAATTACATGAAGGCGAAAAGATTTTGTCAGCACTTAACCAATATAAATTTAGTCCAAAAAGTAAAAAAGAAATGCTTGATTCATTTAAGTTTATAGACGAGGGGGCGAAATAATGATAGTAGGAAAAATAATTAGTATATTCGATGTTAAAGTGGAAGTTATACTAGAAGATTTTAATATTGCTATTGGAAACATTTTGTCAACTGAAGATGAGAAATATAAATTTGAGGTAGTATCCATTAATAATACTAGTGCTATGTGTATATCACTTGGAAGTAATTATGGCCTTAAAAAAGGATCTAGTTTAAAATTATTTAGCAAGCATATTGAAATAGAATACTCTGATAAGATAAATGGTAGAATGTTTGATTCTTTTGGAGATTTAATCGATGGTAAAAAACTTGAAAGTGACGAAAAAAGGGAAACAAGTGTACCAGCGGTTGAATTAAATGCAATTAATGTTGAATCAGAAATGATGCCTACTGGAATAAAAGTTATAGACTTTTTTGCTCCTATTGAAAAAGGCTTTAAAATGGGTCTTCTTGGTGGTGCAGGAGTAGGTAAAACCGTTTTAATTAAAGAGCTTATTCATAACGTTTATACATCTAGCAAATCACATGCAGTATTCGTTGGTGCGGGTGAACGTTCCAGAGAAGGAATCGAGCTTTATAAAGAAATGGAAGAAGCTAAGCTTCTAGATAATATGAGTCTTGTATTTGGTGTTATGGGGGATACGCCAGCAGGAAGATATAAATCTATAAATACAGGTCTTACACTTGCAGAATATTATCGTGACGAAAAGAAAGAAGATACACTTTTGTTTATAGATAATATTTATCGTTTTATACAAGCAAAGGCAGAAATTTCTTCTGAAATGAAAGAACTTTTAATAGAAAATGGATATCCATCTAATTTAGGAAGTGAAATAAGTAAAGTAGAAGAAAGAATTAATTCCAATAAAAATGGATCAATTACGTCTTTCCAAGCAATCTATATACCTGCAGATGATTTATCTGATGAAGCAGTTCAATCTGTTATGAGTTACATGGATGGACAAATCGTTCTTGATAGACATCAAGCTGAACTTGGTCTTTATCCTGCAATCGATGTATTTAAATCTACAAGCAAGCTTATAGATGCGGACAAAATTGGTAAACGACATTATGATTTAGTTGAAAAGACTCTTCAAACCTTGTCTAGATATAATGACTTAGAAGAAATTATATCAGTACTTGGTATTGAGGAATTATCTGATAATGATAAACAAGTGTTCTATAGAGCAAGAAAACTTCGTAATTATTTTTCACAACCTCTATTTGTTAGTGAAACATTTACAAATATTCCAGGGGAATTTGTTAATATAAAAGATGTTCTTGATGATGTTGAAGGAATACTTACAGGTAAATTCGATAATATTGACGAAAGCAAATTCCTATATATAGGTGCTTATGAAAAACGATATAAATAATACAGAAATTCTTGTTAGAATATTTGATTTAGACCATGGATTAACGGAATATCCTAATGTTAAATTTATAAGAATAGTTAGTGAGAAATATAATCTTTTAATAATGAAGGATTATATGCCTATAATAGGTGAGATTGATGGAACTCTTAGTATGAAGGGTGATGACGTTGATCTTAACTATGATCAAATAAAAGCTTATTATGTTCATCATAATAACACCTTTAATTTAATGATTAAAGAAAATTAGAAAGGAGAATAAAGATGAGCAAATTACCTAGTGATGCAAGCAAGTTATTATATTTCGGTATTTTTGCGTGCGTAATGCTTGTCTTTATTGCTTTGATTTTAAATTTATATGTAGAAAAAAATTCATTTAATTTAAAAAAATCTAAAGTATATGGATTACTTAATGGACTAGATAATAGTGATATTTTAGCCCTTAGTATAACAGCAATTAATTATATGCTTTTAGTTTTTTTGGCCATTACAACAACAAGTGCAAGTTTGCCATTTTTAACTGCAATTGGAGTTATGAGCATTTTGCCTTGGATTATAATTAAAAACTTCATGAAAATACCTTTTAGTATCATTGTTAATGCTATAAGTGTATTTGCGTTATATATTTTAAGCTATGTACATACATACTTAACAAACGAGGGTCAAGATAGTCTAATGCGTATATCAGTGTTTTTTATAATTGCTTTTGTATTCATATATTTTACATATAACTTTATTAATGATGTCAATGATATCGCGTCACTTGACAGTAAAGAAAAAGGAAAGGGTGGTAAAAAATATGGAATTAAAAAAAGTAGTTAAAGTCATGAATTTCCAAACCCTTCTTAAAATAAATGGTGCTATTGAAAAAGCAGAACAATATCAAAATGTAGGTAAAGAGATTACAGAAATTATAAGAAGTATACAATATAATAAGAACTTAATGCTTGACAAAAAGGTGTTAATGCCCGATAAAGATAAACCAAGATTAAATATTTATATTGCAAACGATTATGGTTTTTGTGGTAACTTTAATGCTGCAGTTAGACATCAAATAAAAAAAGATAAAAATGATTATAAAATAATTATTGGTAAAAAAATTAGTTATAGAGATGAAAAAACTCTTTTAAAAATAAACAAGGATGATTTTCAAAAAGAAATGGGAGAAATAGAGAAAACTATCGATAAAGCTTTAGAAAATCTTTCTTATTCAGAAATTAATTTATATTATAATCATTACTATAGCTATAGTAGATTTGGCTTTTTAAAACTTCAATTATTCCCAGTAAAATCAGATGGAAAATACTTTGAAGGGGATGATTATGTTTATGAAACAGATGCTGTTAAAATGATTAGAGGACTTCTATCTTTTTATATCTGTTATCAGCTTAAAATGGCTGAATCAATAAGCGTTGCTAGTGAAAACGTTCTGCGTAATCAAATTACAAGTATGGCTCTTGATAGACTTGATGAGCAAGAACTAATTAAAATTAATAAAATAAGAAAATATAAATTACAAAAGACAGTCCGAAAGAACGTCGAAAACTATAAGCGACTAATGGAGGATTATGATGGATAATAAAAATATTATAAAAAATTATAACGAAACTGTTAAATCTTTAAAAAAAGATAAATCTGAAGAAAAAAAACAACAGTTTATTATTATATTTAACGAATTAGATTTACAATTAAATAAGGAATTAGAAAGAATTGTAATAAGCAAGGATAATAAATGTTCTTCTTTAGAAGAAGAAATAGATAAGTTAGAAACTATTGTAAGAGCGATTGAATATAGAGAAAACTTTAGAGAAAATATGGTCAATGACTATAAAAAAATAATTGGTTATAAACCAAAAAAACTAAGTGAAATACCATATAAAAAAGAAAACTATGAAAAAGAACTTGAAAAATACAAATTCGGTTATGAAATAATCGAAGATGTAATGAAAAAAGGTCTTAGTGTAACTAATCTAAAAGAAACTCTTTCTAAAAAGAAACGTGGAAAGAAAAAAATAGAAGAAAATATAAAAAAATTACAAAAAGAAAGAGCAATTTCTCTAGATAAATTAAAAAATAATAAAGAAGTATTAGATGCGCTTTATAATTTTACTATTTCTGCACCTTTTAGTGAGGAAAACTCGTATATAGAATATTTACTTATTAAGATAAATGAACCAAGCGCAGAAGAAACTGAAATCAAAAAAGAAGAAAAGCCTAAAATCAAATTAAGCAGCATTATAGAAGGATTAGAAGAGCCTCCAGAAATTGAGTATCAAAGGCCAACTAACATTTTAGATGAAATGAAAAAAGCTGTTGAAAAATATGGGGATATCAACATACCAAACTATAGTTTGGTATCTAGTGAACCAAAAGTTAAAATAACGTTTAAAAAGAAGTGATTTTTAAACGTTTTTTTATGCAAAAATCTAGTTAAAACGCAACTAAACAATTGATTATGTTTTGTTATTATAGTATATATAATAAATATACTGAATTTAAAGATGCTTGATATGTAATTAATACTAATTTTGATAAAAATACTAAAGAAGAAGACTTAAATACTTCTGTAAATGATTACTTAAATAAAATGCCAACAGTAACTAAAGAGATTAAAACACAATATAAGAGTGGTTCTAAGAAAGAGGAGAATGTTAATGGTAAATATATTATAATTGTAATAATTGCTGTAATTAGTATTGCTCTTGGTATACTTGGATTTATTATAAGAAATATCGCAAGTCAAAAAGAAAAACCATTTGAAAATTAATCAAATGGTTTTTAAATACTTTATTTTATTATAGCTTCAAGTGATAAAGTAATCATTTCATTTAAATTAGTTTGTCTTTCTTCAGGGGTAACAATTACATCAGGTTCATATTTACTATCTACTACTGTTACAATAGATGCTGCTTTAATATTCGTTATTTTTGCTATATGGTATAGTGCAAAAGTTTCCATTTCTACAGCATCTGGATCATAAAATTTAAGTTTATCTAGAGTAGGGGTAATATCACTATAAACATCAAATATATCACTTGTTAATATGTGCCCAAACTTAACATTAGATTTATCTTTTGAAGTAGATTTAATATTTTTAAGTAATTCTTTATCAGCATATTCTATATCCGTTTCATCTTTAGAAAAAGCATATGCAAAAGTCGACATACTTCTAGCATCTACTCCAACTACTAAATCACTGATATGAATATTTTTATTAAGTGAACCACTAGTTCCGATTCTTATTATTTTCTTAACTCCATAAAATTTAGCAAGTTCATAAGCATAAATACCCATGCTAGGACATCCCATACCAGAAGCTATTACTGTTACTTTTTGTCCTTTATATGTCCCTGTAAATCCAAGCATATTTCTAACTTCATTTATAAGTACTGGATTTTCTAAAAAGTTTTCTGCTATATACTTAGCTCTAAGTGGATCCCCAGGCATTAAAACTAAGGGACTTATACTTCCTTCTTTTGCAACTATATGTACTGGATTCATTTTTTCCTCCTTATTCCTTTATTATAATGTTATCAATATAATTATGATATGCAACAAATTCCATAGTATCATCTTTTAGTGTTACATCTATATTTTTTTGATTAAAAACTTTTTCTAAAATATAATTTGTAAAATATGGATTTCTAATAAGAACTGGACCCACAAAATTCATACCATAAAAGTTTTTATATTCAAAACTATCAGAATATTCAAACATTCTATTATCATTATTATTAGTTATATTACAATTACAGTTTTTAAATCCTAAGAATTTATTTCCTTTATTATTTTTTAGTTTATCATAAGTATAAACTATCTCATAAACTAGTCGATTTTTTTCCTCAAAAGCGCTGTATGAAAAAATATCAAGACATTTTATATCAATACCAGAATACTTTCTTATTTTTTTTCCAAATATTTCCATTGAATTTCCAGTTGCTATAAATACTTTTTCATCATCAATTGCCTTTTTAATATCTTTTTTATATTTTAAAATATCTTCGATTACAAGTTCTTGGTTTTCTTCACTACCTTCACCAATAAAGAATATATCATATTTACTAAAATCTATTTTATCACCAATAGTAAGAAAATGAACTTCAGTTTCAATATTTACTCTTTCAATAAATTTCTTTAAAGCCATTACATTTCCAGATTCACCATATAAATTAAGCAAGTCATAATATAAATGAGCAATTTTAATTATCTTTTTCATTTGATGCCTCCTTAATTAATTTAGTAAGTATTTCAGTCATATCAAAGCATACCATTGAATAAATATCGCCTTTGCTTTTTGTTGTAACAAGTGAAATTATATCATTAACATTATCAACCAATATAATTTTTTCTTTTGGAATATTTGCGTAATATAGTCTTGCTGCAACATCATATCTAAATCTTCCTATTAAAAATATTTTATCAAGTGTTTTATCTTCTGCAAGAAGTTCATAATCGACGTCATATAGCCAAGATAAATCATTATATTTATATCTTCTTGATACGTTTTCAAATCCCATAATAATTGTCTTAGTATTTGGACTACTTGTTATATAATTAATTGATTGTAAATAACTTAAAGCATTTTCATTTTTAGATTCAATTGTTTCAAATTTTCTTCCATTAACCTTATATGTTTCCATTCTTTTACTTTTTAGAGGAGTATCATTAATTGCTTTCTTAATATCTTTTATATCGATACCTATTGTATTAGTTAAAGCAATTGCACCCAAAGTATAATATATTGCAAAGAAAACATTTTTATCTAATTTATAAGTATTATCATTTAACTTAAATACCTGTTTTGTTAAATCAACATTTTTAGCTTCATAATCAGCTTCGTTTCTATCAAAATCACATTTAGGACAAGAATACAATCCTAAATCACCATAATGGTATGACTCATAAACAAGTTTAGTATTACATTTAGGACAGTAAGCAAAATCTACTGCGTAAGAAGGAACATTTTTTGAATCATATTTTGTTTTGCTAACTCCGTATGTAGTAATTTTCCCTTTATGTAAAAATCTCACTCTATTAAGTAAAGGATCATCGATATTTATAATCATATGAACTTTATCATCAACAGCTTCCATTATTTTATCAAATATAATTTTCTGATGATAATTTCTTGCGGGTTGATCTCTAGTAACATTTGTTATAAGCATATGAGTTATAATTCCTTTTTTAAAAGTATTAACTATAAATCTTTCATCCATTTCTAGAAGCAAAACATCTGCGTTTATTTTATGATTAAATGTACCACTATTATTTAAAAGAAGTGAATACATAGCATTGTGAATATTACTTCCACTTGAATTATATACTATTTTTTTACCACTAGTTTTTAATATGTGTGAAATCATATTTACAGTAGAACCTTTACCAGATGAACCTGTGACTACGACTACGTATTTTGGATATTTAATTTTTTCTAAAGCTTTTTTATCGATTAATTTAGCAATACTTCCCGGGAAAACTGAACCCTTTCTTCCAAGTAAGTTTTCAAGCCAAGTTATCATTTTACATAAAATAATTGCAATGGTTGTTCTCATTTAATATCACCCTCATATCAATTTTATCACATGTAATACGTAAATGTAAAACCAAAAAGGTATGTAAACTTGTAAAGTTTATAAATTAAAGGTATAATCAAATTGTTGTTTGATATAATTGGTATTGTAAGAGATTGACAAAAACTTTTAGGTAGTTTAAAATTATTTACAGGAGGTTACGATGAAAAAAGAAACAACTACAACTGATAAAACTAAAGCATTAGATGACGTAATGAAACAAATTGAAAAACAATTTGGAAAAGGCGCAATAATGAAACTTGGAAGCGAGGAACATTTAGATGTAGAAGCTACATCATCTGGATCACTTGGACTTGATATTGCTCTTGGAATAGGTGGATATCCTAAAGGAAGAATTATAGAGATTTTTGGTCCAGAATCAAGCGGAAAAACAACTTTTGCTCTTGAAGCAATTGCAGCTTGTCAAAAAGCAGGTGGTAGAGCAGCATTTATAGATGCAGAGCATGCGCTTGATCCAGTATATAGTAAAAGCTTAGGTGTTAATATTGATGAGCTATTACTTTCACAACCAGATACTGGAGAACAAGCTCTTGAAATAGCAGAAGCACTTGTTAAAAGCGAAGCTGTAAATATAATCGTTATAGATTCAGTCGCTGCACTTGTACCTCAAGCTGAAATTGAAGGCGAAATGGGAGATTCTCATGTAGGCCTTCAAGCAAGACTTATGAGTCAAGCATTAAGAAAGCTTTCAGGAACAATTAATAAAACAAAAACAACTGCTATCTTCATTAACCAATTACGTGAAAAAGTTGGCGTTATGTTCGGTAATCCCGAAGTTACTCCAGGCGGAAGAGCACTTAAATTCTATTCTTCAGTTAGACTTGATGTAAGAAGAGGAGAACAAATTAAAAATGGTGATCAAGTAATTGGTAATAAAACTAATGTTAAAGTTGTTAAAAACAAAGTGGCACCACCATTTAAAACTGTTCAAGTTGATATTATGTATGGTAAAGGGATCTCAAAAGAAGGGGAGCTTCTAGATATCGGTTCAGAAATCGAAGTAGTAGAAAAAAGTGGTGCATGGTATGCATATAATGGTGAAAAGATTGGTCAAGGTAAAGAAAATGCAAAAATCTTCCTAAAAGAACATCCAGATATCGCAGAGGAAATTGAACAAAAAATAAGAGATCACTACGAACTTGATAAATCAAAAAAGAAAAAAGAAAAATAATATTAGAATCCGGTAAGGATTCTTTTTTTTGTTAAATTAAGAAAAACAAAATCTATCTTGTATAATAAATAATAGAGGGGTATTTAAGATAATCACGGAAAAAACAAATTTTTGAAAGGAGAAAAGATGAATTATTATGAAGAAATAAAAAATAAACTAACAGAAGATGAAATATATTCTAAAGCCAAGGATTATTCAAAAGAAAGACACAGAGTAGAAACTTAGAGAAAATATAATTGGCCAATATGCATCAAAATTACAAAAGGAAGTTGGCAAAAAATTTAGTAAAAGATATTTATATGATATTAGAAAACTCTATTTATTTTTAAAAGTGCCCCCAGTGGGTGCACAATTGACTTTTTCACATTATCGAATTTTATTATCGCTTAATGATAATAATAAGATTAATTATTATATTAAAGAAATAAAAGAAAGGAATTTAAGTAAAAGACAATTGCAGAATATCATCAAATCAAAAGAATATGAGAGACTTCCAGAAGAAACAAAAGAGAAATTAATTTCTAATAACGTTAACCATGAAGTTACAGATTATATAAAAAATCCTATAGTTATTAAAAGTGATACAAAAGATAAAGAACAAATAAATGAAAAGATATTACAAAGATTAATACTTGAAGATATTCCTTCTTTTTTAAAAGAACTAGGGGAAAGTTTTACCTTTGTAGATAATGAATACAAAATTAAAATAGGTGACACTTTCAATTATATTGATTTGTTATTATATAACATTAAATATAGGTGCTATGTTGTAGTAGAGTTAAAAGTAGTACCGCTAAAAAAAGAACACATTGGACAAATAGAAGTGTATATGAATTATATAGATAAAAACCTAAAAACAATATATGAAAATAATACTGTAGGAATAATAGTATGTTTAAAAGATAATAAATATTATATTGAATATTGTAGTAATAAAAATATTATATCAAGAGAATATAACCTAGTATAGAAAGGAGAAACGATGAATTATTATGAAGAAATAAAAAATAAACTAACAGAAGATGAAATATATTCTAAAGCCAAGGATTATTCAAAAGAAAGACACAGAGTAGAAACTTAGATAAAAAATATAACAAAAGAACGTTATTTAGAATGAGACAATTTTATATTTTATTTGGTGTTGAAAAAGTGTCACCAGTGGTGACACAATTAAACTGGAGTCATTATTTAATGTTACTTTCATTTAAAGACTCAAAAAAGATTAATTATTATATTAATCAAGTGGTGTCTAGGAATTTAAGCAAAAGACAATTACAAGACATTATCAAATCAAAAGAATATGAAAGACTCCCAGAAGAAACAAAAAGAAAATTAATTTCTAGCGGTGAAGTACCAATAGTCACTGATTATATCAAAAATCCAATAGTAATTAAGGCTAATACAAAAGATAAAGAAAAAATAAATGAAAAGATATTACAAAGACTAATACTTGAAGATATTCCATCTTTTTTAAAAGAACTTGGTGAAGGTTTTACCTTTGTAGAAAATGAATACAAAATTAAAATAGGAGAAACTTATAATTATATAGATTTGCTTTTATATAACATTAAATATAGGTGTTATGTTGTAGTAGAGTTAAAAGTAGTTCCCTTAAAGAAAGAACATATTGGACAAATAGAAGTATATATGAATTATATAGATAAAGACTTAAAAACAATATACGAAAATAATACTGTAGGAATAATAATATGTTTAAAAGATAATAAATATTATATTGAATATTGTTCTAATAAAAATATTATATCAAGAGAATATAACCTAGTATAGAAAGGAGAAACGATGAACTATTATGAAGAAATAAAAAATAAACTAACAGAAGATGAGATATACTCTATAGCCAAGGATTATTCAAAAGAAAGACATAGAGTAGAAACATATTTTGAAGTAGGCATACAAAAAGAAGTTGGTAAAAAATATAATACTAGAACATTAAGAAGATATAGACAATTTTATGAAACATTTATAGATCTAAAATGGTCGCCATTGGCGACCAAATTGACATGGTCACATTATATTGAATTGTTACCATTAAAGGATTTGAATAAAATCAAATATTACGCAGATATATGTATGAAAAACAATATATCCAGAAATCAATTAAGAGAGAAAATCAAATCAAAGGAATATGAAAGGCTGCCTGAAGAAACAAAAAGGAAATTAAAAACTAATAATGTAGAACCAGCAGTTACAGACTATATAAAAAATCCTATAGTTATTAAAAGTAATATAAGAGATAAAGAAAAAATAAATGAAAAGATA
>CADBKG010000017.1 GCA_902795215.1 uncultured Erysipelotrichaceae bacterium
TTCAACCTCATATTGGTATGCACATGATGCAATATATGGTACGCTAACTCAAAATAGATATAATTTAAATGAACCATATCAGGTAAGTAGCACAGCTGATTATTCTAATTTAGTTGGTGAATATACGTTTAGAAACTCATCACAAACCTATACAAATGCTAGTGTATCTTATATTGCTGCAGTAAATGGCTCAACAATGTATTATATATCTTTATCAAATGGTAATAATCTAGAGTATTATAATTATACATATACATATGGAGATGATTATACTAAAAACGGTGATGGAACATATACAATAAATAATCCAACAACAATTAATAGATTTGAATGGGATTCCAGTTATAGTGCAGTTAAAAATAAGTATGTATGTAAAAATGCAACAAACAATACTTGCAGTGAACTTTGGTATGCAACATCAACAACCGCAACAAGTATATCATATAAAAAAGTAGAAAATTATAAATATGCTAAAGGATTCACATATGAAAATGGAAGTTATAAATTAAATGATGAGTCTGTAAGTTTTTGGAATATGAGTGATATCACAAATAAAAATAGTATAAACAATCATCATTATACATGTTTTAATGAATCTGGTGAATGCACAATCTTATCATATATATATTATATAGATAGAACAAATCCTTATTATATAAACTTAACTAATGGAAAAAGTGTAGATGATGCACTAAATGAAATGTTATATGATGAAGATGTAAATACAAATGATTCGATCATTAAAACTTATTTAGAAAATTGGTATCAAAATAATTTGCTAGAATATTCTGATTATTTAGAAGACACAGTCTTCTGTAATGATAGAAGTATAAGTGCATTAAATGGTTGGGACCCAAATGGAGGAAACACTACTGGATCCTTATTGTTTAAAGAAAATAGTGCAACTAATGATTTAAGTTGTACAAATGATACAGATAGATTTTCAACTATAAATGAAAAAGCAAAACTTGCTTACCCAATAGGGTTAGCAAGTAATCCAGAAGTAAACTTATTAAATAATAATAATGTTAGAGCAACATGGCAGGAGTATTGGCTGGCCTCGCCGTCCTACTTCGGCAGTAGCTTCGCTGAAGAGCGTACCGTGATCGCCGCAGGTGCGCTGGACTTCAACATAGTCCGTGGTGCGTACGGCGCGCGTCCTGTGGTTTCCGTAAGGCCTGGCACGGAATACTCCGATGGAGATGGTTCTAAAGATCATCCTTATATAATAGATACGGAGGGTGATTAGTATGAAAGTAAGAAAACATATTAAAGGTAAATATTACCAAGATAAAAAAAGAAACATTAATTATAAAAAGATTTCAGTTGTAAGTGCTTTTGTATTAGTCTTATCTTCAATATTACTTATAAACTCACCAAAAGATAATATCTTTAAATCAAGTTATAAAAAACTACTTGCAAACAATGGAATATATACAGAAGAAATAAAAAGTATAGATATAACATCAGATGATTATGATGAACCAGGTTCATTTAAAGTGACAAAGAAAGCAGAATGGACTGATTATGGAAAAGCAAAATTAACAATAACAGCAGACTCTATAATAAAACCTGAAAACAACAAGAAAAAAGATATAATACTAGTTATGGATGTATCTGGATCAATGGAAGGAACTAAACTTAATAAAGCCAAAGAAGATGCAATTGATTTGACGAATAATATTCTATCAGACAATAAAAATAAAATAGGACTAATAACATTTGATACAAATGCCGAAATAATATTTGATTTAACAAACGATATAAATACTGTAAACGAAAAAATCAATTCATTAACTGCTAATGGCGCTACTAACTATAATGATGCACTTAAAAAAGTAGATAATATGCTTGAAAACTATCAAGAACAAAATAACAGAGATTTAATAGTATTATTTCTAACAGATGGTAATCCATGTGAAGATACACCAAATGAAGTATCAACATACAAAATATTAAAAGAGAAGTACCCATCTTCAACTATTCAAGGTATCCAATATGAAATGGGTTCAAGCATAACAGAAGCTTTAAAAAATATTAGTGATAAACAATTTAACGCAAGCATAGACACTTTAGGGAATGTGCTTATAGAAGCATCAACCAATCCTATTCCATATGATGAATTTATAATAACAGATTATATTGATACAGATTATTTTGAAGAACCAAGCACGGAAGATATAAAAACATCTATTGGTTCATATGAACTAGATGGAAATAAAATAACATGGAATCTAGGAGATACATATTCCACAGGAAACAACGAAGAACTAACAATTAATTTAACACAAAAAGAAAGATATCTTGATGAAGAAGGATTCTATCCAACAAATGAAAAAGAGTCTATAAAATATAAACTTGGAGAAGAAAACGAAACAATAAGTAGTCATGATACACCAGTTCTTAAAAATATATATGAAGTGATTTATAATACCAATGCGCCAAGTGGATGCAGCGTAGAAACACCAGAATCAGAAAAACATTCTGTTTACAGTGCAGCAACAATTACTGTACCAGAATTATCTTGCGATGGATATACATTTAAAGGGTGGAAAGCATTAAATGGTGAAGATATAAAATACATAAGCAAAAATTCATTTGAAATGCCTGCAAGAAATGTATATATAAATGCAACCTGGTCAAAGCAATTAATAAATAAATCAATGGATGGAACTATCCATGAAAACTCCACATTGTACAAAGTATTAGAAAATGAAGCAAAAATAGGAACCTATGCAAGAAAATATTCTGGAGAACATGCAGATGCCTATGATAGAAGCGGCACTAAAAATATATATTATTGGTATGGATCAGATGATACTAATGCAAATACAATCCTAGATAAATTTAATGTAATATTTGGTGATTTCTGTTGGCAAATTCTTAGGACAACAGATACTGGTGGTATAAAAATGATTTATAATGGAGTTCCAGATGAAAGTGGAACATGTAATAATACAGGTGTAGATCAGCAGATAGACGCTAGTAATTTTAATTCTATTTTTTTTACACCAGCAAATGTAGGATATATGTATAACGCGGTGTATCATTATCAGCAAAAACCTATAAATTCAACAAATACAGAAGCAATGTTATCTAGCTCATCACTTTCAACCTCATATTGGTATGCACATGATACAAGAAAGTGGGATCAAAGTAGTTGTGTTTTAAAAGATCCATATAAAGTAAGCGGTACAACAGATTATTTGAATTTAGTGGGAGAATATACCTTTAATTCCAATGTGAAGAACTTCAGAAGTCCTTTTAAATATTATATTGCTACAGTAAACGGCTCAGAAGCGTATTATATAAAATTAAGAGCTGGAGATAGCTTGGATGATTTCAATCATACATATACATATGGGGATGATTATACTATAAATGAAGATGGAACATATACAATAAATAATCCAACAACAATTAATAGATCGGATTGGTATTCCAGTTATAGTGCAGTTAAAAATAAGTATGTATGTAAAAATGCAACAAACAATACATGCAATGAACTTTGGTATGCAACTTCAACAAGTGCAACAGACATGGAATATATAAAAGATTATAAGTATGCTAAAGGATTCACATATGAAAATGGAAGGTATAAATTAAATGATGAGTCTGTAAGTTTTTGGAATATGGATGATAGAGCAAATAGAAATAGCATAAACAATCATCATTATACATGTTTTAATAAATCGGGGATTTGTACAACATTAGCATATATATATTATATAAGTTATATAAATGTAGCAAATGTTTATTATATAAATTTATCTGATGGAAAGTCTATAGAAGATGCAATAAATGAAATGTTTCATGCTGAAAATGTAAATGCAACAGATTCAACGATAAAAAAATACATAGACGCATGGTATTTGGAAAACTTGGCTAGTTATGAGAGTTATTTAGAAGACACAGTCTTTTGTAATGACAGAAGTATATCGGATTTAGGTGGGTGGAACCCAAATGGGGGAAATACTAAAAATTCTGATACATTATTATTTAAAGAATATAATTCAACCAAAGATTTAAGTTGTGCAACCGATACAGATAGGTTTAGTACATTAAATAATAAAGCTAAACTTACATATCCAGTAGGATTAGCAAGTCTACCAGAAGTCAAATTATTAAATAATTCGAGCATACTAAAAACGGGGCAGAGTTACTGGCTGGCCTCACCTGAATACTTAGGTTACAATACTACTAGAGTGTCTCGCGTGAGCAAAACAGGCAATCTAGGCATCCATAACTTAACCGAGGATGATATTAACGGCATCCGTCCTGTAATATCCCTAAAACCAGGTATTGAATACTCAGATGGTGATGGTTCTAAAGATCATCCATATATAATAGATACGGAAGGAGATTAATATGAAAAAAATAAATAAATCAGTTAAAATAGCATCACTTATATTTCTATTTGTAATTGGTGCGTTTATTACTCGAGCACTCATTAATCATAGTAAAGCAGAACTACTTGAAAATGATACTGAGGTAGAAAGAAATACTAATTTAACTTATTACTTAAATGTATATTATGATGGTATTGATGTAGATGGTGTTAACTCTGAAGATGGAGTTACGGCAGAAGTTAAATCAGGTCATATGTATATAACTGATAAAATACCTGAAGGACTTGAATTTCAAGGATTTGTAGAAAGCGAAGATGGAAGTATAGGCGCTGTTAAAAGAAGCGATGATACTATGTGTCTTGGTAAAGTAATAGATGATACTGGAGATACTACTGGTTGGAATAATGATAATACGGAGTTTGTATATCATGGACTTCACTATACTAAGTCTAATAATACTGTTAGTTTTACAGTTAAAAACTTAAAAGCAGGGTGTTACTTAACAGTAGGTATTATTACAAAAACTCCTAGTACTATTGATGATCCAAATACAGATGAAGTTGAAAAAAGAAGAGATTTTTATAACTTTGCAAGTGCTAAAGAGAATGCTTTAACTATAAATTCTAATACAGTACATGTATTTATGGGAAAAGAAGATTTACAAAGATATGATGTACATTATGAGTATACTGGTGATGTTCCAAATGGAGCACCTGCAGTACCTAATATATTAAGTTATGTAGAAGGTGCAAAAGTTAATGTCGCTGCTAATCCAGATGTTACTGGTTATACATTTAGTGGTTGGACTACAAATGATGCTGAAGTTAATAATGGAACATTCTTAATGCCTGCAAGCACGGTTACACTTAGAGGTTCATTTACGGAATTACCTAAATATAAAGTAAAATATGTAGTTAATGGTACAAAACCTAAAGATTATGTTGTCCCTGATGAAAAATCATATTATGCTGATGAAACAGTTGAAGGTGATGTATTAAAAGAAGGAGATATAATTAATGGTTATAGGTTCCTTGGATGGAATACATCAAATGTTCAAGTTGACGATGATAACGAGTTTGTAATGCCATCAAATGCAGTAACTTTTACAGGACAATTCGAAGAAGTAAAACACTCAGTTACATATAGATTCTATGATGGAGTACTTCCTCCAAATGCAGATAGTTTACTACCTGAAACAAAAGAGTATAGCATGGGCACAACAGTAAATCTTGAAGATCCGGGTGATGCAGATGGATATGAATTCTTAGGGTGGTATTATGATGATTCATTTACAATAGAAGATGAAGATATTGTAATCTATGGTGAATGGAAAAGAAAATCAGGTGAATTTAAACCTGAAATAAAGAAAACTATTAGTGATAAAAAAGAAATATATAATCCTGGTGATACAATTACTTTTGAAATTGAAGTTAAAAATAATAATGACTTTGATATAAAAGATATAGTAGTTGAAGAAAAAAACGAAGATGCTATATATAAATCTGGCGAAGATTATGAAATAAACACAGATCATATAGCAACTATTCCATTAGTTAAAGCTGGTAAGAGTGTTAAATTATATTCTGAGATTACAGTAACAGAAGAAATGATAGGAAAACATGAAAATACTGCAAGTATTATAGGTGGAACAACAGATAATTATTATGAATTATCTCAAGATGAAATGAAAGCTAATGTTTCTTATACGGTAGAAGCCAAAAAGCAAGAAGAAGATAAACCTAATACAATTCCAGAAATAATCGATAAAATGACTATAAGAGTACCTATCACAGGTAAAAAAATAAATGTATTTGTATTATTATTTATCTTAATTGGTATAAGTAGTGCTGCCGCAGGATTATATCTATTCAAAAGAAACAAGAAGTAAAATTCTTGTTTTTTCGTGTAAAGTTAATATATTATTATTGACTGTTTATTTATAAATAAGTTATACTTTAACTAGAGAGTAGGAGAGTTTATGAAAAAAATAAAATACTTATTATTTATGGTATTATTAATGCCAGTATTTGTAAGTGCTCAAACATATACATATAATGTATGTAAAAGTGGATGTGATTATAATGATCTTAATGATGCGTTTGCGGAAGTTCGAAGTAAAACAACAAACTTTAATAATGACGATGTGATAATTAATATTACCGATTCAGAGTCGTATAATATATATAGTTATGATATTAATTACTCAAATGAAAATAATAGTAACTATGTTAATCTAAAATCTTTTACTTTCAATGGAAATAATGCAAAAATTTCTTCATCAGATGGAACAAGGTTAAGGATTTTTAGTAAGGAAGTTAATTTTAATAATGTTAATTTTGAAAATTACTGGACAGATAATATTAATGATAATCTTCAAGTAAATAATTTAATTGGGTTAGCGATATATAGTGATAATCTTAATATTAAAAACTCAAAAATAGGAATTATCCAAGCCGTAAAAGATTATAACGATTTTTCAAATGCTGCTAATATTAAAATAGATCAATCAGAAATTTTTAAAATAGATGCAGTAGGATTAGCAGAAGCAAATGACAGTAAGTTTTATAATTTTAATGTAAATGGTAGTAATTTTACGTTAAAAAATATACAATCCAATAATATTAGTATAAATTTTGGTGGATCTGGTAATTCAATTTCAAATATTGATTTTGATAATTTAAATGTATCGACTATAGCAATAATTATGTTTTGCCAAGGGAAAATACAAAATTCACATTTTGGAGGAATATATACACCAATATCAAATTTAAGTATTTATAATACATCTGGAAAAATATTAAATGCAGCAGAATCTGCGGATTCTATCATAAATGTATATAATCCAGTTACGGATAGTTTGAGTTATGTTAGTCTTAATTCTTTTGAAAATATAAATCAAGTTATTCCAAATGGTGATTTTCAAAAGTTATATGAACCTGACACTTGGCTTGTAAACTATGCAGATATAAACAGTAATAATTCAACAGCCAAAATAAATATCTTTTTTGATAAAGAAAAAACTATAAAAGTAGGTGAAAATACTAATTTTACAGAATTATTTAGCACATTGAAAAATAATGATAATATTATCTATGAAGTTGAAGATAATACTGTAGCTAAAGTAGAGAATAATAAAATTATTGGATTAAAGACTGGAACAACTAAAATAACTGCAACAGCAAAAGATAATGTTGCTACTTATACACTTAATTTAAATGTAGAAAAAGAAACTATCCCTGAAAAGATAGATAAGATGACAATAAAAGTGCCTATCACTGGAAGTAAGATTGAAGCATGGATAATTCTAGTTAGTGTAATACTTCTTATAGTAATTGGTGCATGTGTTTGCATGTTAATTAGAAGGAAAAAATAATCCTTCTTTTTTTTATGCAATAATATTATTTTTGATAGCATTTATAAAAAATATTACTAAAATTTTAGTAAATTAAGTATTTTTTTGAGAAAAATGAAATCTATCTTGTATAATAAATAATAGAGGGTGAAAAAAAGGGTGTTTTTTTAAAAGAGTATGTTACATAGTAGAAAGGAAGAAAAAATGAATGAATTAGAAATTAGTTATAATATGTTTGAAAATATTAAACATATTGATGAAGAAGGAAAAGAATACTGGTTTGCTAGAGAGTTACAACACATTCTTAGATATAAAGAATGGCGATATTTTTCGGCAGTAATTGAAAAAGCGCAAATTGCTTGTTCTCAGAGTAATAATAGCATTTCTGACCATTTTGGTGTTTGCACCAAAATGGTAAATAGCGGTGTTGCAACAAAAGCAATACTGGACTATAAACTAAGTAGATATGCATGTTATTTGATTGTTCAAAATGCTAATCCAAAAATTGAAACTGTAGCTTTAGGGCAAACTTATTTTGCCATTCAAACAAGAAAAATGGAACTAACTGAACAGGAATATAAGTTACTATCTGAAGACGAAAAAAGACTATATAGAAGAAAACAGACTAGAGATGGCAATAAGGTTTTATACAAAATTGCAAAAGAAAAAGGAGTAAAAAACTTTGATAGATTTACTAATGCTGGTTATAAAGGGTTATACAACGGAGAAACAGCAAATGATATTGCTAAAAGAAAAGGATTAAGATATAGAGAAGATATCTTAAATAATATGAATAGTGCAGAATTAGGTGCGAATGTATTTAGAATTACTCTAACAGAAGACCTTCTCGAGAAGCAAGAAACCAAAAGCGAAATAAAAGCAACTGATACACATTATGTTGTAGGAAAAAATATTAGACAAACGATTAAAGAACTTGGTGGAACAATGCCTGAAGATCAACCTACGCCAAAGAAAAGTTTAAAAGCAATTGAAAAGGTAAATAAACTTGACATACCCCTAAAAGAAGAGTAGAATTAAAGTAATCTTTTTGGGAGGGGATTTTATGGTCAAAATGCTTATAAAAACAATTATTTGCATTAAACATAATCCTTTTTCATGCTTATATAAAAATTAACACAGAATAATATCTGTGTTTTTGTGTTTTAGGGAGGTGAGGTTATGAATGAAGAAAAAGAATATGTTTCGTTTAAAGAATTTTATGAATTAGTTGAATCATATAATCCAGAAGCATTGCCAATGGTATTAAAAGCATATAAATTTGCTGAACAAAAACACGCAGGAAAATATAGAGAAAGTGGCGCCCCATACATAACTCACCCATTAACGGTTGCATACATTCTTGCAGAAGAACATGTAGATTGTCATACATTATGCGCAGCCCTTTTACATGACACTGTTGAGGATACAGATACAACCCTTGATGATATAAAAAGAGAATTTAATGAAGATATTGCTCATCTAGTCGATGGTGTTACTAAGATATCAAATATAGATTATATGGATAAAGATGAGTTAAACTATGCTAATCTTAGAAAAATGTTATTAAGCTTATTTGATGATCCTAGAATAATGATGATTAAGCTTGCTGATAGAGTACATAATATGAGAACATTAAAATATAAAAAGAAACCAGAGAAAAGAGAAAAAAAGGCTAGAGAAACACTTAAAATATTTGTTCCAATTGCAGATAAATTAGGCATGTTTAAATGGAAAACAGAACTTGAAGATTTATCTTTTAAAGAATTAGAAGTTGGTAAATATTTAATGTGCTTAGAAGAACAACAAAAGATTATTAATGAGTATTATGAATTCTTAGAAATTATGATGAACAAAATTAGAGATGCTCTTAATGATAAAGAAATACCTGCAGAAGTAAAAGCGCGTATTAAAAATGTTTATGGCATTTATAAGAAAAGACAAGAAGGAAAAAGTTTTGAAGATATATATGACCTTTTAGCAATAAAAATAATGAATGACACAGTTGATGACTGTTATAGAACAATGGGAGTCGTTCATAGTTTGTATGATCCTTATAACGCTGTTAAAGATTATATAGCGTATCCAAAAGAAAATTTATATCAAAGTCTTAATACAATTGTATTTGGTGAAAAAGATAAGTTAGTACAAGCAAGAATTCGAACTATAGAAATGGATAAAAACAATTCTAACGGTCTTGCTTCATATTGGAATTTGTATCGTGGAGAAGCTAAAAATAAAATGATACAAGCTTTGGAAACATCATTTCAGTTTTATAAAAGTTTAAAAGATATCGATATTGAAAATATAGATAACGAAATGTTTTTGAACGCTGCTAGTGAAGAATTATTTCAAAAACAAAAAGTAGTATATTGTGGCCACAGAAAACTAATATTACCAAACTCTTCTAGTGCTATAGATTTTGCTTTTAAGACAAATCCAAGCGAAGCTTGCAAATTAGTAGGGGTTTTAGTTAATAATCATTTTACTGATGATTTATTTAGTCCTTTACCACCAAATTCAATAGTTGAACTTGTAACCGCTGAAAACGCACTTGGTCCAAATGAGGAGTGGCTTGAAAATGCTAAAACAGCAACTGCAAGACTTGCTATAAATAAACAATTAAATAAGCAAAAGATAAAATGATTAGATTATTTACTAATCTTTTTTCTTGTGATAAAATTACTTTGGGAGTTGATATTATGAAAAGTGGTTTTGTATCTATAGTTGGTAGACCAAATGTTGGTAAAAGTACACTTTTAAATTCAATAGTTAATGCTAAAGTTGCAATAACTAGTAATGTCGCTGGAACTACAAGAAACCTTGTTGAAGGTATTTACAATGAAGAAGATACTCAAATAATATTTATAGATACTCCTGGTGTTAATAAACCTTTATCAAAACTTGGTAAAATTTTAAGTAAAGAAACTTTAAGCGTTCTTGAAGATATAGATGTAATACTCTTTTTAGTTGATGCTAGTACTAGTATTGGTGGAGGGGACAAATTTATAATGAATATACTTAAAAATTCTAAATGTCCAGTAGTACTAGTTTTAAATAAAATAGATAAAATTACAAATGAGGAATTATTTAATAAAATAATAGAGTATAAAGATTTATTTACTTTTTCAGATATTGTTCCAATAAGTGCATTAAAAGATGATAATATTGAAGAACTTATTAAAGTAATAAAACCATATTTAAAAGATAATATTAGATATTATGATAAAAATGAAATAACTAATTTAACACCATCTTTTATGATTTCAGAGTTAGTTAGAGAAAAAGTATTAAGACTTACTAGTGATGAAGTACCACATTCAATAACATGTGTAACTACTCATTTAAAAGAATATCCTGATTTAGTAGAAGCATACGTCGATATTATTGTAGAAAGAGAGTCTCAAAAACGAATAGTTATAGGTAAAAATGGTAGTAAGTTAAAAGAGATAGGAACTAAAGCTAGAAGAGAAATAGAAGATATGTACTATGGTAAAAAAGTATATTTGGAGCTATTTTGCAAAGTAGTTGAAGGCTGGAAAGATAAAGAAGCATATCTTAAAGAGCTTGGTTTTGACTCTCATGAATAAAAAAGCACTAATAATCCCACCATATATATGGAGGGGTTTTTATGACAAAAAATGAAGCATGGGATAAATTTAAAAAGACAGGGAAAATAGAAGATTACTTGGTATATAAAGAAATCGAAAGAAAGGAGTAAGCATGATAAGAGAGTTTGAAGGTATAATCTTAAGTGAAACACCTTATAGTGAATCTAGTAAGATATTAAATGTACTTACTAAAGATGAAGGCATTATTGGTATTATGGCTAAAGGTGCCAAAAGAATGAAAAGCAAGCTTAGAAGTAGTACTCAAAAATTTACAATAGGCATATTTAATGTATATTATCATGAAGGTAAACTTTCAACTCTTATTAGTGCAGATATTACAAACTCACTTCCTAATATTAAAACAGATATAGTTAAAATAGGGTATTTAACATATATTTGTGATCTTGCTTATCAAACTTCTAAGCAGAATAATTCTAAAAATATATATAAACTTCTAATAAGCTCTATTGAAAAAATAGAAGAAGGTTTAGATCCACTAATTATTACAAACATTTTCGAGCTTAAAATGCTTGATTATTTAGGTGTGGGAATAGATCTTGATAGTTGTATTAAATGTGGTAATAAAAACAATATTATAACTATAAATGGTGATGAAGGTGGATATATATGTAAAGACTGTCACACTAATGAAATAATATATGATATTAAAACTATAAAAATGTTTAGATTATATTATTATGTAGAAATAGATTCTATAAAAGATTTAAAAATAAGTAAAGAAGTAGTTAATAACATTAATACAATTTTAACTGAATATTATGATAGATATACGGGGTTATATTTAAAGAGTAAAGATTTCTTAAAAGAGGTAACTAAATAGTTTAAATTGAATATAATAAATAAATAGATATTTACAATTAATAATTAATTTGTTATAATCTATTTATACGAGATGTATTTATTACATCTTTACAGGTCTATTTGCAAAGTATTGCTTTTGGACCTGACCCGTGTTGGCATATTTGCCGCTTGAAAAGCAGTCTTTTGACTGCTTTTTCAATTATTAAAATCTTTTTTTACTTAACCCCTTAAGAATTTTTCTTATTTCATCATTACTAAAAAAATATTTTTCTGCTTTTGAAAATTGTATTTTATTTTTATATTTATAATCGTATTTATCTATTACAGTAAGCATATCTGCCACCTGAAATAATTTATATTTTTTATGGTCAAATTCAATTATATGTTTATAGCTATTAAAAATACTAAATTCTTTATCAAGAATTTTACCAAGAGATTCTTGACCATTATCATAGTATATTGTTATTTTATCATATTTATCGAAAAAAGATTTATTATTTTCAACTAGTTGCTTTATTTCAATACCTAGTTTATCTTTTAATGTTTTAGAATTATTTATATATTTTTTATTTATCATTATAGTTTTGTATTTTGCATCAATTTTTCTAGAAAAATTGAATAAAGTTTTAAAAATATTCTTTCTAGTATCTATGTCAAAAACATGATATTCATCTCTATTTGCGATAAGCAACGCGCAATGAATCATGTTATTAAAGCCAAGTTTTTTTAATTTAGTATTAAGGTAAGTGACATGTTTATTTAATAAATTTGCCGAATCATGAAAGGCGAATGATACACCATATAAATCTGATGATTTTTTTGAAAAACCCAAATCACCTGTTTCATCAATAAATACGTTTAATTTTCTAATAATTATCACCATCCTTTTTTATGTGACAATTATTATACTCATTATTTTAATATATTTCAAGCATGCTAGTTTTAACTATCTTTTTTTATATAATTGTGGTATAATTTCCCATGTAGGTGAATATTATGAGAGAAACAATATTAGAAATGGAAAAATACGCCAAAGAAGAAAATGTACCAATTATAGAAAAAGATTCTATTAAATTTATTATGAAATATATTAAATTAAATCATGTAAAAAACATATTAGAAGTAGGCACTGCTATTGGATATAGTGCTATTCTAATGGCTTCTGCAGACGAAGAAGTAGAAGTAACTACTATCGAAAAGGATGAAAAAAGATATTTAGAAGCACTTAAGAATGTTAAAAAATGTAATTTAGAAAAGAAAATAGAAGTTGTCTTTCAAGATGCAGTTGATGTTAATTTAGTGGGTAGAAAATACGATTTAATATTTATTGATGCTGCTAAAAGTCAGTATAAAAAATACTTTGAAAAATTTTCTAATTACCTAAAGCCTAATGGAGTTATTATTTCTGATAATATCAACTTTCACGGACTTGTTGGAAACAGAAATGGCGATTTGAGTAAAAATTTAAATAGTATGGTGGCAAAACTAGAAGATTATATTGAATTCTTAAAAGAAAATAAGGAGTATACTACTAAGTTTTATGATATTGGCGATGGACTTAGTTTAAGTTTTAAAAATGAAGACAAATAAGATAATACTTAATATAAGTGATATTAAAGATTTAGAAAAATATAAGAAGTTAGGGATTACTAACTTCCTTTTTCCGCTTAAAGATTATAGTGTAGGATATAGTGATTTTACTTTTGATGAAATTAATAATATTAATGGAAATATATACGTTTTAATTAATAGATTACTTACTGATGAAGATATAGATAATTTTGAAAAAATGCATATACCAAATAATATACGTGGTTTTATAATAGAAGATATTGGTATGCTTTCATATTTAAAAGAAAAGGGATACGAAGTAATTCTTTTTGAAAATCATTTAAATAATAACTATGAAACCGTTAATATAATGCTTAGGGATGTAGATAGTTTAGTAATTTCTAGCGATATAACTTTAGAAGAAATAAATAAAATTATAAAAGAAACTTCTAAACCATTAATCTTAAATACATTCTTTAAACCAATGATAATGTACTCTAGAAGAAGGCTTGTTTCTAATTATGATAGATTTTATGGAAAAGAATTTGAAGATAGTCTTGAAATTAAAGATGAAACATTTAACAAAGTATTTGACTTAGTTGAAAATAAATGGGGTACTAGTGTATTTAATAAAGAATTTGTTGATTATAGAAAAGCACTTCCTGATATTGATGATAGTAAAATTAAATATTATTTAGTCGATACTAATTTTATGGATTATAATCAAGTGAAAGATGTTATCGATGGAAAAGAAATAGAAGGCACTAGTGAAGGGTTTTTATATACCAAAACTTATTATAAGGTAGGTGAGAAGAAATGATAGAACTCCTATCTCCTGCAGGCGATATTGAAAGACTTAAAATAGCATGTATGTATGGCGCTGATGCTATATATATAGGCGGAAAAGATTATGGCCTTCGTGCTAATGCGACTAACTTTGATATTGATGGTATTAAAGAAGCAGTAAGAATATGCCATGAAAATGGCAAAAAATTATATGTTACAGTAAATATTGTTTTTCATAATGAAAATTTAGATGGATTAAAAAAGTACTTAGAAGATCTTGCTAAAATAGGGATAGATGCTGTAATAGTTAGTGATATGGTTGTTATAGACACAATAAATAAATATAATATAAATTTAGAGGTTCATTTAAGCACCCAAGATAGCACATTAAACTCTAGAAAAGCAAAATATTACATTGATAAAGGAGTTAAAAGAATTGTGCTTGCTAGAGAAGCATCAAAAGAAGATATCGAAAGAATTAAAAAAGAGACAAACATAGATTTAGAAGCATTTATTCAAGGTGCAATGTGCACTAGTTTTTCTGGAAGATGCGTAATGAGTAATTATGTTACTAATAGAGATTCTAATCGTGGTGGATGTGCTCAAGTATGTAGGTTTAGTTTTAAATGTAAATATGATGAGCCATTTGAAATGATGAGTAAAGACTTAAATATGATTACTAATATTGCTAGTATGATAGAAGCAGGAATAAATTCATTTAAAATAGAGGGAAGAATGCGTTCTATATATTATATTGCAACAGTACTTCATACTTATAAAAGTGTATTTAAAAAAATAGAAACAAAAACATTAAATGATGAATATATTAACTATGCAACCAATATAATAAATAGAGTAGCTAATAGAGAATCTGTTCCACAATTCTTTAATGGCTTACCATTGGATGAAGGACAATATTATAATAATGGAAGAGATGAAAAATCTAATCAAGACTTTTTAGGTCTTGCACTTGAGCATGATAATGGATATATTAAATTAGAAGTAAGAAATAATTTTAAACTAGGTCAAACTGTTAATATATTTGGTCCAAATACAGAAGATAAAACATTTAAAATAGAAGAAATATTAGACGAAGAAGGAAACAACAAAGAGGTTTGTAATCATCCAAAAGAAATAGTTAAAATAAAAGTTCCATTCGAGGTGGAACCTTGGTCCATGATGCATGTAAAAAATGTTGACAAAAACATGCAAATGTAGTATTATTAATTGGACCTAATTGATAGGTTGATTTTTTATTCAAAGAACAGAAAGGTTTTGATTTTTATGCCAAAAAAAGATGAATGCTTATTAACTAGTGAGGGATTTTTAAAACTAGAAGAAGAATTAAACCATCTTAAACTAGTTGAAAGACCAAAAGTAATTGAAGCATTAAAAGATGCAAGAGCGCAAGGTGATTTATCTGAAAATGCAGATTATGATGCAGCCAGAAATGACCAAGCTGAAATCGAAGGAAGAATTAAAGAGCTAGAATACATGTTGGATCATGCTAAAATAATAGATGAGAAAAAAGAAGAAGGGGTTGTAGGTCTTGGTTCTACTGTAAAAATTGCTTATGTAGATGATGACGATGATGAAGAAGAGTATAAGATAGTTGGATCATTAGAAGCTAATCCGTTTGAAAATAAAATTTCAAATGAATCTCCAATAGGAAATGCTATACTTGGTAAAAAAGTTGGAGAAATAGTAAATGTTGAAAGCCCTAATGGATCTTATGCTGTTAAAGTATTATCAGTAAGCTAAGACGCAAAAGCGTCTTTTTTTTGACTAGTAAATAACTAATATATTTGTTATAATAATATAAATAAAGAGGAGAAGATTATGCAACTAAAAAGAAGTGAACTTAGAATTAAAATTATGACCATTTTATATCAAATAGATATGTATAAACAAAATAAAATGGAATATAACGTAGATGACGTTATAAAAGAAAATTTAGAAATAGATAATGAATTTGTTAAAGAAATAGTATATGGAGTTAATACATATTATAATGAATTAAATGAAATTGCTGATAAATATTTATCTAGTTGGAAAATTGACAGACTTGATAAGACTGGCGCTGCAATTCTTAGAATGAGTCTTTATGAACTTATTTATACAGATACTCCAAATGTAGTTGTTATAAATGAAGCTGTAGAGCTTGCTAAGAAGTATTCTGATGATTCAGTTAGAAAAATGATTAATGCAGTACTTGATAAATATATGAAGGATAACTTATAATGGCTAATTATATTAGTGTAGGACAACTAAATAATTATTTAAAGAGAAAGTTTGAAGTGGATCCTCACCTTGAACATGTATATTTAAAAGGTGAAATAAGTAATTCTAAACTTCATTCAAGGGGACATCTATATTTTAGTTTAAAAGATGAAACAAGCGTAATTGGTGCAATTATGTTTGCAAGAGATGTTGCAAGTCTTAACTTTGAACCAAAAGAAGGAACAAAGGTCTTTGTAGAAGGTAAAGTTACAGTTTATGAAGCTACTGGTAAATATCAAATAATAGTTAATAAAATGATACCTGATGGTATAGGAGCTTTATATATAGCGTATGAAAAATTAAAAAAGAAACTTGCTGAAGAAGGCTTATTTGATAAAGCCCATAAAAGACCTATACCAAAATATCCAAAACGAATTGGAATAGTAACTGCACCTACAGGGGCAGCTATAAGGGATATACTCTCTACTATTAAAAGAAGATATCCAATATGTGAAACAATTTTATTTCCAGCTTTAGTTCAAGGGGAAACAGCTAAAGAAAGTATAGTTAAAAATATAACTTTAGCGCAAGATTATGATTTAGATGTACTAATAGTTGGACGTGGTGGTGGATCTATTGAAGATTTATGGGCATTTAACGAAGAAATAGTTGCAAGAGCAATATATGCTTCTAAAATTCCTATAATAAGCGCAGTTGGACATGAAGTTGATTTTACAATTGCAGACTTTGTAGCAGATCTAAGAGCACCTACTCCTACAGGCGCCGCTGAAATGGCAGTACCTAATATGAGTGATGTATTTAAAAATATAGATACACTTAAAATAAGATTAAATGAAAATATAAATAATAAAATAAACTTATACAAAAAAAGATTAGATGCCCTTGAAAATTCATATATCCTTAAAAATCCAATGAGTATATATGAAATAAAAGAGCAAAAACTAAGTTCATTTATAGATAAACTCAATTCTAATCTTAAAAATAAAGTTAAGATTAGTCAAAATAAATATGAAAGTATAATAAAATCATATATACTTACTAATCCATTGGAATTAATTAATAAAAAAGCAAAAAATTATGATTTAATGCTTAGTAAATTAGAATTACTTAATCCTCTAGGAATACTTAAAAAAGGATATTCAGTTGCAAGTATCAACGATAAAAGTATTAAATCATATAAAGATATTAAAAAAGAAGATCTAATTGATGTTAGAGTATATGATGGAATAATTAATGCTAAAGTATTAAATACTAAAAAATTAGAAAAGGAGTAATTTATGGCTAAAGAAGAAAAAAGTTTTGAAGAAGCTATTACTAAATTAGAAACCATTGTAAAAGAATTAGAAAGTGGAAATTGTACATTAGATGAATCAATAGAAAAATATACAGAAGGTATGAAACTTGCTAAAATATGTGGTGATAAACTAAATAACGCTACTGAAAAGATTAACAAAATTCTAAAAGAAAATGGAACATTAGAAGATTTTGAAGTTCCAGAGGAATAATGGTAAAAACTGACAATATATTATAAGTTAAACTAAACATAATAAATATGGAAGTGAATAATTATGAAGCAGTTAAAACTTATAATATATTTTTTGATGTGTATATTATCAATTAGTGATGTGTATGCTTATTCTGATTATATAATTCCTGGTGGGGAAAATATTGGTATTAACATTAAAAGCGAAGGTATACTTGTAGTAGGATTTTATAAAATTAATGGTAATTTAAATAAAGGTACCCCTAATATTAAAGTAGGGGATAGAGTTCTTGAAGTAGAAAATACTATTGTAAATACTAACGAAGAGCTTGTAGAAGCTATAAAAGATAATATGCATGAAAATAAAGTAAATATTCTAGTTAAAAGAAACGATAATAAAATTAATATAAGTTTACCACTTATTTATGATGAAGACACTTATAAAACAGGTTTATATATTAAAGATGAAATAACAGGTATTGGTACGCTCTCCTATATAGATCCTATCTCACATATATATGGTGCACTTGGACATGAAATAGTTGAAACTAATTCTAAAGAAACAATAGAAGTTAAAACTGGTAATATATTTAGAAGTTATGTTACTGGAATTGATAGAAGTGTTAGAGGAACACCTGGTGGTAAGAATGCAAGATTTTATAAAGATGATATATTTGGTGATATAAATAAAAATACAATAAATGGTATATATGGTAAATACACTAAAGACATTGATTCCTCGCTAGCTATACCAATAGGAAGTATAAATGAAATAAAGACAGGAAAAGCTTTTATTTATACTGTATTAAATGGTGAAGAAAAGAAAGAATATGAAATAAATATTACAAAATTAGATAAGAATAATAATACCAAAAATATATACTTTGACATAACAGATGTAAACCTTCTTGAAAAGACTGGTGGTATAGTTCAAGGCATGAGCGGATCGCCTATAATCCAAGATGGAAAGCTTGTTGGCGCAGTTACACATGTGGTTGTTTCAAACCCTTCAAGTGGGTATGGAATAAGCATTATATCGATGCTTGAGGAAGGCGAAAAATAAAATTTATTAAAAAATAACGTTTTGTTGCAATTGCAACTTTTTTATTTTCTTTAATATGTTATACTTGACGTATCATAAAGATAGGGAGGAATAAAATGAAAGTTGTAAAAAGAGATGGAAAAAAAGCTGAATATAATGGGGAAAAAATAGCAATTGCAATACGAAAAGGTTTTGGTGGTGCAATTTCTAATACAGTTTATACTGAAGAAGATCATAATAAAATATTTCTAGCTGTTACATACGATATAGAAAAAAATTATGAACCAGATAGTGAAATACCAATAGAAGAAATCCAGGACCTAATTGAAAGTGAACTAAAGAAAAATGGTTATCTAGATGTATATGAAGCTTTTTCTAGTTATAGAAATAGAAGAAATGAATCAAGAAAAGCTTTTGCTAATAGGCAACACAAACTAACAAAAGCAATTGAATCTCTTTCACTAAAAACGGCAAGAGAAGAAGATTCTAAAAGAGAAAATGCCAATATTGATGGTAATACAGCAATGGGAACTATGCTTCAATATGGTAGTACATTATCAAAAGAATTTGCAAAAAGCTACATGATGGAAGAACGATTTGCGGAAGCACATGATTCTGGACAAATTCACATACATGACATGGACTTTTTACCAATGGGAACCACTACATGTTGTCAAATCGATTTAGATAATTTATTTAAAGATGGATTTTCTACTGGACATGGCTATTTAAGAACACCAAACAGTATTGGCTCATATGCAAGCCTTGCAGCAATTGCAATTCAATCAAATCAAAATGATCAACATGGTGGTCAAAGCGTTCCAGCATTTGATTACTATATGGCTCCAGGTGTAATAAAATCATTTAAAAAGAATTTCAAACAAGCAATAAGTGAATATGTTGACTTATTAGAAATTAAAAAAGTTGATTTAGATAATATAATAGAAGATATCGATAAGATTAAAACAATTGATATAAAAATTAAAGACTTTGATAAATACTATAAATCAAATAAAGATTTAGAAAAAGCATTTAAAAAAGCATACGATATAGCATATAAGAAAACTGATAGAATGACATATCAAGCTATGGAAGCATTTATTCATAATTTAAATACAATGCATTCTCGTGCAGGAGCGCAAGTACCATTCTCTAGTATAAACTTTGGTACAGATACTACTCCTGAAGGTAGAATGGTAATAAAAAATTACTTATATTCACTTGATGCAGGACTTGGACATGGAGAAACACCTATCTTCCCTGTAAGTATATTTAAATTAAAAGAAGGCGTTAATTATAACGAAAAAGATCCAAACTATGATATGTTTAAACTAGCTTGCAAAGTTTCTAGTAAAAGATTATTTCCAAACTTCTCATTTTTGGATTCACCATTTAATAAACAATATTATAAAAAAGGTGATTATAAAACAGAAGTATGTTATATGGGATGTCGTACAAGAGTTATGGGTAATGTTGCTAATCCTGATAAAGAAATTACTCCAGGAAGAGGTAACTTATCATTTACATCAATAAACTTAGTTAGACTTGGTATTAAACACGGAATACTAAAAAATGATGAACCAGATATTGAAGGCTTTTATAAAGAACTAGATGAGCTTATGGATTTAGTAAAAGATCAACTCTTAGAAAGATTTAAAATTCAATGTTCTAAAAAGAAATATAACTTCCCATTCTTATTTGGACAAGGTGTTTGGATAGATTCAAAGGAACTTTCTGATAATGATGATATAACACCTATACTTAGAAATGGTACTTTATCAACTGGTTTTATAGGACTTGCAGAATGCTTAAAAGCACTAATTGGAAGTCACCATGGTGAATCAGAAGAAGCAAGAAAATTAGGATATGAAATCATTAAACATATGAGAGAAAAAGAAGATGAATATTCTAATAAATATAAACTTAATTTTACATTACTTGCAACACCTGCCGAAGGTTTATCAGGTAGATTTACTAAAATAGATAGATCAATATATGGAAAAATAGAAGGTGTAACGGATAGAGATTATTATACAAATTCATTCCATGTGCCAGTATATTATGATATTTCAATAGTAGATAAATTGGAAATCGAGGGCCCATATCATGCACTTACTAATGCAGGACATATTTCTTATATTGAACTTGATGGAGATACTGCAAATAACTTAGAGGCTTTTGAAGCAATAGTTAGAAAAATGCATGATGCTAAGATGGGATATGCAGCAATCAACCACCCAGTTGATAGAGACCCAGTTTGTGGATATACAGGAGTAATTGGTGATGTATGTCCGGGTTGTGGCAGAAAAGAATTAGAGGGTATACCAATTGAAAGATTTAAAGAAAAACAATGTGAAATCGCTAGCGTGACTTGTTCATGCACTGAATAAATATAGAAAGGATGATGAAAATGAAAAGCGACAAAACACTAGTAGGAGAAGGAGTAAAATTCGAAAGAATTAGAAGAATTACAGGATACCTTGTAGGTACTGTGGACAGATTCAATGATGGAAAGAAAGCTGAAGAAGCTGATAGAGTTAAACACTCAATGGTGGGTTTAGAAAACGAAAAAAAAGAAGCTAAGAAAAAATAATGACTATTAGACTCGCCGCACCATTACAATCCGATAGTGTAGTTGATGGTGAAGGCATAAGGACAGTGATTTGGACCCAAGGGTGTGCCCATGCCTGTCCTTTTTGTCATAATCCCTTAACACATGATTTTAAAGGCGGATTTGAAGAAGATTTAGATACTCTAAAAAAACAAATAGATTCTCTTGAAGGTCAAACAGGTATAACTTTTTCAGGAGGAGACCCACTATATCAAATAGATGCAGTTTTAGAGTTAGCAAAGTATATCAATAAAAATCGTAAAGATTTAAATATATGGTGTTATTCAGGTTTTACATACGAAGAAATACTTAAGATGCCTAAAGGTAAAGAATTACTTTCAAATATCGATATTTTAGTAGATGGTTTATTTGAAATCGATAAAAGAAGTCTAGATCTACCATTTAGAGGATCGTCTAATCAAAGAATTATACAAGCTAAAAAGTCAGTAGCAAGTAATAAAATAATATTAAATGAAGAACTAATGAAACCAAAAGATATATCACCTTTATATAAAAAAGATGATAAAATATATATATAAGGAGTAACTATGGATTCAGGGGAAAGAGAACATTATTTTGATATAATAAATAAGTATGAAGAAGCTTTTAATGTATATAAAGATATTTTGCCTTCTGCAATTAATATAGGCTATGATGCAGCCGTATATGTACTAGACTCTTTAATTGATTTTAAAAAGAAAGCGAGAGATGCTGCCAACATTGTTTCAGATAATCCATATAAAAATAATCCTCATTATACTATCATTAGTGATTTAAAAGATGGTAACGAAATTCAAGGGTTACTTAATAATTGTGAAAATGAATACATAAACTCATATATGGATAGTTATATAGCTGATTTAGAAAATGGAATAGATTTATGTATAAATGCTAAAAAACAGGGAGGTAAACATGGAAAGAAATGAGTTTTTAATTGCAAATACAAAAAGAGCATTAAATGAATATAAAGCATTAGAAGATTATGCAGAAAGTTTAGGAAAAGCAGAATCAACATATTTAAATTCAAGAATAATATTCCAATTAGAAGTTCTTTTAACTCTTACAGATCCAAGCAACCAAGAAGAAATAGAAAAACTAAATAATGAATTAGAATATTATAAAGAAAAAAGAAAAGAACTAAAAAACAGTAAAGCACTACATTAAATAGTGCTTTTTTAATTGACTAACTTTAAACTAATAAGGTATACTATAATTAGAATGTAGGATACTATGAGAAAATACTTATATACTTTAATAACATTATTATTAGTCCCTGTATTAGTTAATGCAGAAACACTTGAATATAACATTTGTAAAAGTGGATGTGAATATTCTGAATTTGAAACTGTAATGGATATATTACAGGAAATGAATGACAATAATGAATTTAATGGACAAGATATAATAATTAATTTTAAAGATAATAACGAATATACCCTCGGTAATAATGACAACGTTAAAAACTATGGAATAAATGCTAGTGGAGTTAGTAATATAGATCGAATAAACAGTTTTACAATAAATGGTAATAATAATATTATAAAGCATTTTGCTTTACAAATTGACGCAAATAAGATAGATATAAGCAATTTATCTTTAATTAATATATCAACATCCCAGGAAAATTTCAGTTTAATTTTTTTAGGAAATGAAGTAAAAATTAATAATATAAAAAAAGATAATATAGAAAATAATGAAGATATGAGCCTTCAACATATTGATAACAATCTTCACCTAACCATGATATATGCAGATAATTTAGAGATAAATAACTCGAATGCAGAATATATAATGTTTTCCACTCTTGATTCTTTGGGATTATCAGAAAAATCAAGCGCCACTATAAGTGATTCAAATATTGTTGTTTATATTAATGGGTGTAAAAATACTCAAATTAATAATTCAAACTTTTTTATGATAAGTAACAATGGAATAGTAAATATATACAATACTAAACTATCTTTATTATCTAATTATAACTTTTCATCAAATGATAATGAAGTAAAAGCAGATTGTTATAATTGTGATTTTTATAAAAATATAAAGTATTCAAAGTTATCAGAAAATGAAGCAAACAACCAATTCCCAAGTGAAGAAAATGTGTTTCAATATGGTGGCGTTGTTGATTTATATGGTAGAGAAGAATTAAAGGATAAAGTAAATAGTTATATTCATTTTGATGAAGAAAAAACATTAAAAGTAGGGGAAACCATGAACCTATTAGAGCTATTTAAATACAGAACTGGTAGTGAAATATCTTGGCAACTCGATAATGAAGGCATTGTAAACATTGATAATGAATTGATTAAAGGAATCAAAGAAGGATTAGTTACAATATCTGCGACCACTGATGAAGGACATATTATTTATAATTTAAAACTTATCGTAGAAAAAGAAACAATACCTGAAAAGATTGATAAAATGACTATAAAAGTACCAATCACTGGAAGCAAGATTAAAGCTTGGGTAGTGGTTGTAAGTGTTGCGCTTCTTGGTGTAATAGGAACATGTAGTTATATGTTAATTAGAAGGAAAAAATAATCCTTCTTTTTTTATGCAATAAATTACTTTTGTACATCAAAAAGTGAAATATCAAAAAAATAAGCACTTTTTTAAAAAAAAATTAAGAAAAATGGAATCTATCTTGAATAATAATAATAGAGGGGTTGGAAAAAAGAAACACAAAAATTTGAAATTAGAAAGGAAGTGATGAAAGTGTTATACAACCTAATGAA
>CADBKG010000018.1 GCA_902795215.1 uncultured Erysipelotrichaceae bacterium
ATATAAATTTACTAAATTAATAGCTGTTGCTAAATCAATACCAAAAGTCTTTTCAAAATAAGCAGTTTTTAAACTACCTAGAGTATTTCTTTCTATAAGCATATTTATATAATTATCTCTTACAGAATCTATATTTTTTAATTCTTCAAAACTAGAAATATCTAAATGATTATTTGTCATTAATAAATACATTAAATTTTCTTTTTCATCTGATGATAATTCTTTACCATTTATTGATGAAAGTAAATTAGCATATTCAGAAGAATTTATATTATCTAAAGATTTTTCTAAAATAGGAATCCACTCTAAATTATCCTTATATTTATCTACTAATTCATAAATTATTTTAGCTCCAGAACTATTAGGAGATAAATTTAATATTTTTTCTTGTAACTTTGGATAACAAGATAATATTTCAACTTGAGCCTTTGTAAAATGACTAGTTATTTCATCTGACAAAAATCTTGGGTTTACTGTCTTAGAAATCTCATCATTATTAGCATACAATGTTTTTGCCTTTTGCAAAGAATCAATAGTATTAGTATCTAAGTAATTAGGCCATTTAGTTTCATCAACAGATAAGAATAATTGAAGCAACTGATTTTGATTTAAACGATTAAGTTCTAATCCAGAATTTATTGCTATATCAATTAATTTTAACATCTCATCTGAATTTGTTATTTCAACATTTAATAAGAAGTTAGGATGATTAACAATGAATCTTGCCATGATATCATAATTAGAACACATCTTACTTCCCCAGTGAGTTAATGCATATTCACTTGTTGCCTCATAGCCATAAGATATGGCTAATCTACATAATTCATCATATTGTTCTTTGTCTGCAACACTACATGATTCGATTAAATCTGGTTTTAAAGGTATGGCTTTTTTCATAATGTCATAACTACTATTATAGACAGTTGTCGTTGAACCACCATAACCATCCCCCATTTTTTCAACATCTGGCAAGAATCCTGCATCAGCAGAAATTTTACATATTTCATCATATGCTTCACATGGTTTAACACTAAAAAGTCCAACACGATCTATTAAATGTACTTTTTCTAAATAACTTGGATAGGTTCTAACCATTATTTTTGCAGTTTCAGATCCGTAACCAAATATTTCATCATCAATTTTTGGAACATAACCACCTTGAATAGCAAGTAAACCTAATTCATCAATTTCTTTTCTTGATAAGTCTTTACTTAAAATAGTTATATATTCTGGGCTTTTAGATATAATTTCTTTCATTGTTTCAAAGTTGCCATTAAACAAATTAATAATATCCTTTGTTTGATAGCCTTTGCTGATTAAATAATTATAAAGGTTAATACTATAATTATTGCCATATTGAATACTATTATTTAATTGTTGCCCTTTATCTAATTGATACATTATTGCAGTTTCAGTTGATAATAAAGAATCTGGTTCTCTTAACATAAAACTTGATGTATTTTTTGATTTAATATTAATAGTACCATTAAAGCCATTATTTAATGCTATTTGTAATAATTCCTCTTTTTTTGGTGTATATTCATTAATTGAATTAATTAGTTCAGGATTATTTTGAATTAATATTTTCATTATTTCAAAATTATTAGCTAAAATTGGATGCTGAATTAAATCTTCCTCTGTAGGTATATATCCATTGTCAAGTGCTAGTATACATAGATTAGTAAAAAAAGCAAAGTTTTTTTCACGTTGATAAGCAGGATGAACACCATCTACATTAATTAATTCAATATATTTAATAGTTTCTGGTCGTTTAAGAATTATTGCTCCCATTAACTTTGGACTTTTTCTTATATATTCACTGCTTTGAACATCCATAAGTGTTGGTACATATCCCATACATAAAGCAAGTTCATCTATTTTTTCTCTAACATTTTCATCAGATATTTTACAATACTTAACCATTTCTGGTTTCTGTTTAATTACTTTAGAAAAAAGCAAAAAATTTTCATTTATATAGTAATTATCTAATGCCTCTTCTGGTACATATCCATGCTTAAATGCTTCAATCCAAAATTGTTCAAAAGCAGGACTACTAGAATTCATTCCTAAAAGCAAATCTGGTCTTTCACTTATAATCTTTTGTTGTGCTTTTGCATTACCAAAAAAAATCTGACTATTAATAACATCTGGTGTAAGTTCGATAGTATCAAGTATTTTATCAACTAAATTAGGATTACTTAATAAATTTGTTTTAGTAATATAATTCAATGATGGAACAAATCCCCAATCTAATGCTTTTATAAATAATTTTTCATTTGAAAAAATACGCATATAACTATAACTTTCCATCATTTCATTAGTTGGTCTATATCCTCCATCAACTAATTTTCCCATAACTTCAGCACTAGAAAATGAGCTAAGATGACTATTGATATAATCATTTGATGGGATATATCCATTGTCTAAAGCCATTGATATTAATTTATCGGCTCCCAAAATATTTTGCTCTATAAAATCTTCAATAATTTTAGGATTTGATTTAATAGCAATTTCATTAAAATGACTAGCTCTATGATAATATGATTGATTCATCTGTATTATAAATTCTGGATTATTTAAAACTTCTTGTTCAATTCTATCTAAAATACGATTTATATATTCTTGATTAGACAAACCAAAACTGTGATTTCTATCCATATCAAATAATGCTCTATAATTTTTTTGATCTATTAATTGAATAATTTGATTGTATCTTTTTCTTTCTTTTCCCATAATTATATCTATTAAACTATTATTCATATTAAACCCACTCCCATAAATATTACTTTATTGCATATCCTATCTTATATAATTATATCATGAATTTATATTTTTTTGTCATATTGCTTGGATTTTTTTAGAAATTATGGTAATAGGTATATAGAAATTGATACAAGTATGTGTTAATTCCTGATTGTGATGGAAAAGTTGTAAATAACTTAAATAGCTCCATTAAGAAATAAAGCACGTATTAAACGTGCTTTTTTAATGAATAATAAACAAATATTATTAAAGATAAGATAGATATTATAATTCCTTCTTTTAATCCCTGTGGTACATAGTTAAACTTAATGTTGTTTTTACCTTTGTTAAGTTTTATTGCCATCATACCATTGTCCACATCTTCAATTTTAACTTTTTTACCATCTATAGTCGCTGTCCATCCTTTATCATATGGAATTGTATATATAGCAAGTGTTTCTTTATTAGAATAAATATTTGAAGAAAAACCGTTTTTTATAAATTTAAAATTATTATATTTATATTTTGGTTTCACATTATTAAATAAATGCTTATATTTTTTAATTTGTTTATTATTTAATATTATTTTATTATTTAAAGTTTTCTTCTTTTTATCTAAAGAAAGCTTTTCAAAATCAGAATTTAAAATATAATCATTTAGTGCAAAACCAAATTCTTTATAGTTAGGATTATAATATACTTTTGTATTAGAGATTTCACTATCGTATTTATATCCTATTTTTTCTAATTCATTACCACCACAGTCAATAATGTATTTGACGCCTAAGTAATCATTCAATGGTTTATCATCAGGATCAATATTTGTTGAAACTCCCCTAAAATAATCTATACTCCAATAGAATTTGAAATTACTTCCATTTATATTTGAGTTAAATGATTTAATATTGTTTGTATAATCTACATACCCATAGTTAAACTCACAATAAGCAGAACCATTTGTCCTTGTATTATCAAATTTTCCATTATCTTCATAATCTAAATAAGTAACATAATAATCATATGTTTTAAAAGAATTTCTTTTATATGTATAAATCATATAATTGCCCCATATACCAGTGAATATTACTATAGATAATATATATGTTATTATTCTAATATTTTTGTTTTTAATAATATTTATAAGCATTACTATTATCAAAGAAGCAACAGAACCAATTATCATATATATAAGATAAGTTTTATTAAATACAATTTGATTCAAAGTTCTAGTTCCATAAATAAAACCGCACATAAATAATATATATCCAATAATTGTACCTATTACACCGCTTCTTATCTTATATTCTTTGTCTAATGTTAAAGCAGAAGCTAAACTCATAATTAGTATTGGCATATAAAACCATCTTGCATAATATGTATCTCTTAAGGCAAAGAATATATTATTTAAAATGGGAATAAACATAAATATAATTGAAGTTATTAAAAGTAGAGTTACCCATGATTTTTTATTTTTGATTATATAAGGTATTATAAAAACTATTCCAAATAATGGCAAATAAATATCTAGACTATTAAAATATGATGGGTAAAGAATCGCTCTTGGATTCATTGGTTCCGCAGGAAGTATAAATGATTTTATTATTCCTAAATAAATTCCTCTATCATTATATATAATCATATCTCTTAGTGTCCATCCACCAGTAAGCCTTGGGTTCCCTAGTGTAAAATATATGGTTGGTATTAAAGCAATCGCCGCTATACCAACTCCTACAAAACCTTCAAATAGAATTTGTAAAAATTTTTTAAAAGTAACTTTATAATCTTTGGTAATAACCTTAATTAAAAAATATATTACTGCAAAAACTACTTCGCCTACAAAAAAGAACCAGTTTGTAAATAAACACAGAGTACAAGAAATTAAAAATACTCCTTTTTTATTATCATATATCAATCTATCTAAACCATATAACATAAGAGGGAAAAACGCGACTACATCATGAAAATGATAGAATAATGTATTGCTTAGTTGGAAGCCAGAAAAGGCATATAATAAAGACCCTATTAAAGCATAGTTTTTATTTTTAACATATCTTTCTATAAACATATAAGAAGTTAAACCTGCAACAGCATACTTTAAAATAAATATTGGTCCTAATAAATATTTAAACCAATCACTTGGAAAAATATAACCAATTATATTAAAGGGACTAAATAAGTTATAAAAACTAAACGTACCAATAAAATTGCTACCAAGTTCGTTGCTCCATGTCCATAAAACATTACCATTTTTAATAGCTTCATTTACATACATATTAAAAGGAATTTCTTGAACATTCAAATCTGCTATTAATGAAAATATTCCTCCACCTAAAATAGTGTTTGGCAAGTTTACTATTAATCCAACGAAAAAAGAAAGCATAAACGCTTGAATTTTTTTATTTTTTAATATTTTTTTAACTTTAGACATATCCTTCACCATATTTATTTTAACACATAGTAAATATTTTATCTATTATTCTTTACTAAATGGGAAAATATATGCTATATTTATTATAGGGGGCTACAATGAAAACAGTTAATAAATATAGAATTTTTATAATTTTTACCATAATATTTTTATTATGCTTGCTATTTCCGTATTCTGGAGATGATATCGCATGGGGACTAAATTCCTTATCTGTTGATACTGTTAAAACTTTTTCGCGCGATTTAAGTTTGAATGGTAGATATCTAGGAAATATATTGACTATAATTATAACTAAAAACATGGTTTTAAAATCTTTGTTAATAAGTTTAACGTTATCAACAATTATTCTTATAATTCATCATATTTTTAAAATTAAATATAGATATATATTATTCTTTTTATTAATTATGCCAATCAATATGTTAAAACAAAGCATTGTTTGGGCAAGTGGATTTGCCAATTATGGATTTTCTACGCTTTTTTTGTTATTAACTATTATTCTAGTTCAAAAGATGTGGCATGTTAATAAATTAAATATAAAAAGCTTAATTTTATTTATTGTTTCTATTTTTAGTTGTTTGTTTGTAGAGAATCTAACTGTTTTCATGGTACTATTATTCTTGTCTTTAAACGTTATTTATTACATAAAAAATCACAAAATTAATTATAATTTAATTATAGGTCTTATTGGGGTTTTAATTGGTACATATATAATGTTTTCCCATCCCGTATATATAAATATATTTAATGGTGGTGACAATTATAGAAATATAGCTGATAAAAGAGGCATTTTTCATAGAATAATGAGTAATTATGGATTAGTTATTAAGAATTATGTAATAGAAGGTTCTGCACTACTATTTATAATAATGCTTGCTGTTACAAATAAATATTATAAGAAAACTGAAGATAAAATATATTCAATATTATATAATTATTCTTTAATTTACTTAACTTATGTATTAATTTCTAATATATTTTTACTAGAAGCAAAATTTAATTATATTTTATATTTAAACATATTATTATCAATTATATTTATAATTAGTTTTATTACTATAATTATTAAAGCATATAAGGATAAAACTAATATATTGAATATAATACTTGTTATCATTGGTATTTTAGCACCATTATTTATTGTTACTCCAATAGGACCAAGAAATCTATTAATGATCTATATATTAGAGATTATTCTTTTGTTTACAATATGCAAAGAAACAAACTATATATTAACATCTAAAAAAGTTGATTATATGATACTATTAATCTCTAGTATATTAACTTTTTGTTATTTTAATATATATGGTAATATTAGTTATTATTACAATAAAAGATTAAATTATTTAAAAACAATTAATATGTGTTCTAATGAAATCTTATTATTTAAAATACCAAATGGAGAATATTTATGGCAAAGTGAATTTGAAGGTAATAGTGAATATTTCATAAAACAAATTTATCATATAGATGATAGTTCTAAATTAACTTATGTTGATTATGACATTTTCATTAATAAAAAATAAGAAGATATTATCTTAAGACAATATCTTCTTTTTCTTTGTCATAATCAATTGTAATAGTGCAATTTGGTTTAATTGTATTATCTATTATGCTTTTAGCGATAAGGGTTTCTAACTTATGACTAACAAGTCTTTTAAGTGGTCTTGCACCAAAATCATCACTAAATCCATTATCTATAAAATAATCTTTAGCGTCTTTTGTTAATTCTAATTTAATCATTTTATCTTTTAACCTTATTTCTATATCTTTAATAATCTTATCTAAGATTAAATACAATGTATCTTTAGATAATTTATTAAATAATATTACATCATCAACTCTATTAATGAATTCAGGTTTAAAGTATTTATGTAGATTTTCAAGAACTTTTTCTTTATTTCCTTCTAATATATATTCGCTTCCTATATTAGATGTCATAATGATTATTGTATTTTTAAAATCAACAGTTCTTCCATTTGAATCTGTGCATCTACCATCATCAAGTATTTGAAGTAGTAAATTTAATACTTCTGGATGAGCTTTTTCTACTTCGTCAAATAACACTATGCTATATGGATTACGTCTAACTCTTTCCGTTAGTTCTCCCCCTTCTTCGTATCCTACATATCCTGGAGGGGCACCTATAAGCCTAGAAACAGAGAATTTTTCCATATATTCGCTCATATCGATTCTTATCATATGTTTTTTGTCATCAAATAATTCTTCTGCAAGGGCTTTTGCAATTTCTGTTTTACCAACTCCTGTTGGACCTAAAAATATAAATGATCCTATAGGTCTATTTGGATCTTTAATACCTGCCCTTGATCTTATTATAGAGTCACTGACAAGTTTAATTGCTTCATCTTGACCCATTACTTTTGTTTTTAAATTAGCTTCTAAGTTAATCAATTTTTCTTTTTCAGAACTAACAAGTTTAGATAGTGGAATACCTGTATATTTAGAAATAACTTCTGCAATATCTTCACTTTTAACAATGTCACTAAGTAACTTATTTGGATCCTTTTTATTTAATTCTTGAAGTTCTTTTTCAAGTTTTGGTAATATTCCATGTTCTATTTTAGCTGCAAGTTCATAGTCATATTTGCTTTTCGCTTGTTCAAGCATAAATTTATTATGTTCAATTTCTTTTTTCTTAAAAGTAATATCATCACTTATTTCTTTTTCATAACTCCACTTTGATTGCATATCTTTTTCTTCTTCATTGAGTTTTAAAAGAGTTGCATCTATTTCTTCAAGTCTATGTTTAGAAATATCATCTTTTTCTTTTTTTATAGCTTCTTTTTCTATTTCAAGTTTCATTATTTTTCTTCTTAAGTTATCAAGGTTTTCTGGCACTGAATCCATTTGAACTTTTATACTTGCGCATGCTTCATCAACTAAATCAATTGCTTTATCTGGCAAGAATCTATCAGTTATATATCTATTAGATAAAGTTGCTGCCGATACAAGAGCGCTATCTTTAATAGTTACACCATGATGTATTTCATATCTTTCTTTTAAACCTCTAAGTATAGTAATTGTATCTTCTACAGTTGGTTCTTTTACTATTACTTTTTGAAATCTTCTTTCCAATGCACCATCTTTTTCAATATATTTTCTATATTCGTTTAAAGTTGTCGCACCTATTACATGAATTTCTCCTCTTGCAAGCATTGGTTTAAGTATATTAGAAGTATCCATTGCACCTTCAATTGCACCTGAACCAACTATTAAATGAAGCTCATCAATAAACATGATTATTTCCCCTTCTGATTTTTTAACTTCATTTAAAACTTTTTTTAATCGCTCTTCAAATTCACCACGATATTTTGCACCTGCAATAAGGGAAGCCATATCAAGCTCCCAAATAGTTTTATTTTTTAAACTTTCAGGCACATCCCCTTTTACTATTCTTTGAGCAAGTCCTTCCACAATAGCAGTTTTACCAACACCAGGTTCCCCAATAAGTACAGGATTATTTTTGTTTTTTCTAGATAGTATTCTTGTAATACTTCTTACTTCTTCATCCCTACCTATTATAGGGTCTTGCGCTTTCTTTTTAGCATCTTCTGTAATATTTCTACCATACTTTTCAAGTACATTTTCATTTTCTTCTTCGTTTTGATTATACATATTAATCACCCCATTCATTATCCATTATACTCAAAAATTAGCACTTGTCAATATAGAGTGCTAATATACATAAAAATTTAATACTAACTTATTTGTTAGCATTAAATAATATATCATAATAGTTTTTATCAATAATACCTGTACTTACCTTTAATCTTGCTTGTACTTCGTTATTTATTCTTGATACATAATCTTCTTCTATATTAGTATTCTCATCTTTTTTAGTAAATATACCTGTTGTAGCATTAAATCTTCCTTTTTCACTAATCCAAGAGTAATCTGAAAATATTACAAGTGAATCGTGATTAGAAAAAATATCTTTCCCCATTAGTAGTCTAGAATCGAACTTAATACCGTACATATTTAAGATTGTTGGTAAAACATCTACTGATGAAGCAAGTTTTTTAACACTTTCCTTTTTAACACTAGGATTATATATAATTAAATTACTATTATTGACTTCAAATGTTTCATCTCTTTTATAAGTACTTATTTCATTTATAGTTTCTGCACTTAAAGAATATGGATAATGATCTCCTGATAAAACTATAACGGTATCATCTAATTTCTTAGCTTTTTCTAATTTTTTAATTAGCTTTTTTAGTGCTTTATCAAGCTCTTTTTGTGACGCAAGATACGCCTTTATTTCTTCTGAATATGGTAAATTCTCAACATATTTTTGATTTTTAATAGCCATTTCATTACCTTCAAAATTATATTCTTGATGACCACTTAAAGTTACATAATATACTGCGAATTTATCATCATTTATATAATCATCAACGCTTGCATTTATCATTTCTACATCACTTGTTGGCCATAAATTACAATCCATTTTTTGTTCTAAGCCATTCCCGCAGGCAATATAATTTTCATATCCCATCTCTGGCATTGTATTATCTCTTTTATAATAAGAATAAGTCCAGTTATGGTATGCATAGACATTATAGCCTTCTTTTTTAAATACATTACCAATTGTATACGGAAGATTTAATCCGCCATTTTTCCATTTAGTTAAAGCTTCTTCAGTAGGAATTAAGCTTAAATTAAATTGATACTCCCCACCAGTAGTGCTCATAAACATAGGTGAATAATAATTTTCAAACTTATAACCAGAATTAACTAGTTTATAAAGAGTTGGTGTTAATTCTTTATCAACTGCGATAGAGTTAAATCCTTCTGCAAGAATATAAATAATATTTTTCCCTTTAAATTCCCCTGTGTGTTTGTTTTTATTAGTAGGAAACACATTAGATAAATAATCACTAATATATTTAGTAGCTTCTCCAGTATTAAAATTTAAATCTATTTCATTATACTCAAGGGATCTATCTCTTTTTAAATTATTTTTTTCTACCCTTATAGTAGGATTAAAACCAAATAAATATCTTTTTAAATCTAGCCTAACTTCTGTTAGTAATCCAAGTTTTTTGCTAGTTATACTTGGTGCGTGTGTTTCAAAATATAAATCATATGGTGAATACGTTTCATTTTGTTTATAACAAAGCGATAATAAAGTAACTAAATATATCCCTATAAACATGTAAATATATTTTAATAACTTGTCTGGTTTTTCTTCAAAATCCAGATTTTTATGATGTATAATATATAAAATAACAGGAACTAGTGTTAAGATTATTTTTATAAAATGTTTTTTGAATGCCATAAGTATAAATCTTGCAAAATCAAATGCTTGTCCTGCAAGATTAAGTGAATATATAGAAAATGTTGAACCAAGTATTAAATAACTAAATTCTTCACTTAAAAATATAAAAGTAATAATTATTAAATTTATTAAATTAACATAAAATCTTTGTTTTTGATTTAAGAAAGTATTTATTATAGATAACCACATAGCATACATTAAAGAAAATATTAAAGTAAAAACCATATCTTCTAAATTAATATTTTCAAATGCTATAAGTTTAAATAATACTTCTAAATAGATTATCATTAAATAATAAACTAAAAAACATTTTATAAATCTTTTCATAGGCACTCCTAACTTTTAATAAGTGTTAAAGCAACCTTCTCTTTATCCTTTAAAACTTCTAGGACATAGCAATCAACTATATCACCGGCATTAACAACATCATTTGGATTTTTAACAAATTCATTAGACATCTTACTTATATGAACAAAACCATCATCATGCATACCTATATCTATAAATGCCCCAAAAGATGTAACATTTCTAACTGTACCAACTAAATGCATTCCTGGTTTTAAATCTTCAAGTTTTAAAATATCTGTTCTAAGCACTGGTGTATTTATATCTTCTCTTATATCTTTTGCAGGAGAAATGAGTTCATCTACTATGTCTTTTAAAGTATATTCATCTATTTCTATTTCCTTGCTTAGGTTTTTTATGTTAACACTTTTTAATGCACTTGTAAACTCATTTTTTCCTAAATCTTCAAGTTTTAAATTTAAGGATTTTAAAAGCTTATTTACTGCTTCATAACTCTCCGGATGAATTCTTGTTTTATCTAAAACATTATCCCCATCTGTTATTCTTAAAAACCCTATCGCTTGTTCATAAGCTTTATCAGTAAGCCCTGCTTTTTTTAATTCATCCCTATTTTTAAATATATGTTTTTCCTTATATTTAACTATTTTATTAATTATAGATTTAGTCATTCCAGATATATAATTTAAAATATTTGGTGATGCAGTATTAACATTAACACCAACTTCATTAACAACTTTCATAACTGTAAAATCAAGGGCTTCACCAAGATCTTTTTGGTTAACATCATGTTGGTATTCTCCTACTCCTATTGATTTAGGATCTATTTTAACAAGTTCTGAAAGCGGATCTTGTAGTCTTCTACCAATTGAAATAGCACTACGTTTTTCTACAGTCAAATCAGGGAATTCTTTAATTGCTTCTTTTGATGCAGAATATACACTTGCCCCTGCCTCACTAACAACTGTATATTTAACCTTTGTTCCTTTTATAGTATCAATTATAAATTCTTGAGATTCATGTGATGCTGTTCCATTTCCAATAGCTACTATATCTATATTATATTTATTTATTAAATCAAGAACTATCTTTTTAGAACCTTCTATGTCTTTTTTAGGTTCATTTGGATAAATAACCGCTATATCTAAAACATTACCATTTTCATCGAGTACTGCAAGCTTACAACCTGTTCTAAATGCAGGGTCAAATCCTAGTACTCTAGAACCCTTAATAGGACTAGTCATAAGAACATTTTCTAGATTTGTACTAAATGTTTCAATCGCTTTCTTTTCACTTTCACTTGTTAATTCACTTCTAATTAATCTTTCAATTGAAGGAAGCATTAATCTCTTTAAAGAGTCTTTAATAGCATCTTCTACATAAGGAGTAACAAAAGAAGCTTCATTTTTAATAATCTTACTTCTTAAATAAGAGTAAATTGCATCGTTATCATAGCTAAGTTTAACTGATAATATTTTTTCTTTTTCTCCTCTATTTATTGCAAGTACTCTATAATTTTTAATACTTTTAATATGATCCTTAAAGTCATAATACATTTCATATACATGCTTTTCATCTTCAGCATCTTTTTTCTTTTTAGTAACTATTTCTCCAGTATTAAATATATACTTTTGAGTACTTCCTTTATAAAAAGTATTATTGCTTATCCATTCGCTGATTATATATTCAGCATTTTCAATAGCTTCTTCTTTAGGCATATCATATTTTGATACAAGGGTATCTATATCTCCATTAGTTGGAAAAGACATCATTATTTTTGCAAGTGGTTCAAGACCTAGCTCAATAGCTTTACTTGCTTTAGTCTTTTTTCCTTCTTTAAATGGTTTATAGATTTCATCTACTTCTACTAGTTTTTTACACTCAAGTATTGCTTTTCTAACATCTTCTGTAAGCAATCCTTTTTCATCAATTAAATTAATAGTTTTTTCCTTTTTATCAAGAAGATTTAACTCATAATTATATTCATCACTTATAGCTTTTATAGTAGTTTCATCAAGATTTCCTGTTACTTCTTTTCTATATCTAGCAATGAATGGAATAGTTGCACCTTCCTCTAATAATTTAAGTGTAGCTTCTATTTGAGAATCCTTTATATTTAGCTCCTCGCCAAGCTTATTTATTATATCCTTATTCATTTTAATCACCAATGAATATTATATAATTTTTTATAGTTCTAAGCAAGAAAAAAGCACTAAAATATTAGTGCTTAACTGGATTATTTGTTACTCTTTTTTCCATTTCTTTATAGATAATCGCAGCTTCTTGTTTTTTGTTATAAATAGACATAAAATTATATAAATCCATTAAATCATTATATGTTTTTCCTTCTATTAAATAATTACGATCATTTTTTAACAATTGAGAAATTCTAAAAGCTTCAAACAATGACGTAGATAATCTATCAAAATAAGGATATTTTGATGGATTTTTAATAAATAAATCTAATACTGCAATTTTTTCGTCAGTACTTAATAAATTAAATCTCTTAATAATATTATCATTCGCAATTTCATCATTTAATGCATTTGTATTATTAAGAAACATCATAGCTTGTTTAGCTAAATCTTTTTCGATTTCCATAAAAAAATCCCCCTTTACGAGGGAGTATATTAACATATTTAGAATACTTTGTCAACTATTGTTTATTATTGTTATCATAAGTTAATGTTTTAACCTTTTGTGGAGCCATATATTTTTCCCATATTTCTTTATCTTGCTCATCACCAAAATCATTTATACAGCTTATAGAATCGATGTTTTCATTTATATCATTTACTTCAACCTTAAAGGCATTATAAAAAGCAGATATAGCTTTTTTAATTGTAGCCTTTCCTTCTTCACGAGACAAATCTTCTGCTTGTCTCAATGCTGGTTTAACAAATTTATGATAATAAACAAATTCAAGAACAGTTAATTCAAATTCAAGTGATGAACCATGTAACCCTATTACTTCAGCATATATTCTATTAATAATTTCATTATTTAATACTTCAATTGAATTTAACTTTTCTAAAGTTTCTTGTCTAGTTCCATAAGGATTAATGTTTAAAAAGTTTAATATTTTTTCCATAATTCAACCTTCCTTGGTTTTATATACTACTCTTTTTTATTATTTTTGTCAACAAAAAAACTAGATTTAACCTAGTCTTTTTAATATTCTTTCTTTTCCAAGAATTCTTAGTATTTCATATAAATCTGGAGTCATGCTTCTAGTTGTTACTCTAACTCTAATCACTGTTGAAACATCCCCAACATGACCTTTATATTTTTCAGGATTTTCTTTGTATTCTTTTACTTCTCTTGCATATCCAAATTCTTCTGATAAGTCTTTAATTTTTTCAAACCATGTTTCTTTATCATCATTTTCATCATAATATTTATCAAAATATGTATTTACTATACTATCTATTTCTTTTTCATCTTTTATATTTTGAAATTCATATACTTTTTCATGATTTTCATATAACTCATCAAACATATACCAAACCTTTTCTTTAACATCAGAATAACAAACATAATCTTTTCTAGGTTTCTTTTGTTCTCTTTCGATATTTAAAATAGATATAGTATAATCTTTGTTTTCTTTAACTAGTTTTGCAAATTCTTTATCATAAGTTTCTGCCCATTTATAAAGCTCTTCATAAAGTTCATCTTTATTCATACGGCTAATAATGTTTTTAGATATATTATCAAGTTTATCCATATCAAAGAACGCACCTGATTTACTAATCTTTTTAGGGCTAAATTCAAAGTCTGTGAATGGATTATCTGGATGACCTGTTCTCCATTCTTCATAGTTTGAATTAGCAATTGTCATAACAGAATCAATAACAGCTTTGCTTGGATATCCCTTTTCTACATAAAATGTCATTAAGGCTTCAGGGTCTTTTCTTTTAGAAATTTTTCTTACAGAATCGCCATCTTTTTTAAGTATTAATGAAGTATGAACATATTTAGGTGGTTTGAAACCAAATGCATTAAACATATCTATATGTTTTGGAACTGATGAAAGCCATTCTTCACCACGAACAACATGTGTAGTCTTCATTAAATAATCATCAACTACATGTGCGAAATGATATGTTGGAAGTTTTGTTGATGCTTTCATTATAACTATATCTTCATCATTTTCAGGTAGTTCAATAGTTCCAAATTTTGCATCGTCAAACTTAAATTTCTTATTAAAATTACCACTAGATTTAAATCTAATTACGTATTCTTCACCATTTTTGATTTTTTCATAAGCTTCATCTATACTTAGGTTTCTACATTTAGCATACCTTCCATAGTATCCAGTTCTAAGCCCCTCTTTTTTCTGAATCTCTGCAACTGCATCCGTTTCTTCTTTAGAACAAAAACATGGATATGCTCTTCCTATTTCAATTAAATGTTTTAGAAATACATGATAAAGCTCTTTTCTTTCACTTTGTACATAAGGACCATAATTTCCAACAATTTTACCATCTTTTTCATATTCATCTGCGATAAGTCCATATTGATCCAAAGTATTATAAATTACATCAATTGCACCATCAACAAGTCTTGCTTGATCGGTATCTTCAATTCTAAGCATAAATACTCCGCCTGAATTTTTAGCCATTACGTAATCTATAACTAATTGCATAAAATTACCTATATGCATAAAACCTGTTGGACTAGGAGCAATTCTTGTTACCTTTGCACCTTCTTTTAAATCTCTTTTTGGATATTTTTTTTCTAAATCCTCTATAGTTAAATCAATATCTGGGAATATTAGATTCGCCAAATCTTTATTAGTCATCTTATCACCTTATTCCTTAATTAATATTTTTGCATGCTTCATGCTTTCTGGAACAGCAAGATCCATATATGAAAGCAATGTTGGTGCAACATTTATTAAAGTTCCATTATCAAGTCTAATATTTTTATCAGTTATTAAAAATGGTACTCTATTTGTTGTATTAATTCTCTTTGGTTTATTTTCTTCATAAGACATTTCTTCTGAATTACCATGAGTGGATATTATTACAACTTTATAAAAATTCATTTCTGCACTTGCCATTATTTTATTTAAACAAGCATCAGTATATTCAATCATCAATTTTGTTTTTTCAAAATCTCCTGTATGTCCACTTTTATCTATTTCATTAAGAGATGCCACAATAAAATCAGTATCTTTTTCCATACATTTAATAATCTGTTTTGTAGTTTCTTCTAGTATTTTAGCTTCTCTATTTTCTTCAGTTTTTGGAACACTTATTTGGAAGTTATTACATTTAGGAAGCTTTTTGTTTGACTTTCCATTAAAATAATATGTTATATAATCATAATATTCTTCATCAGCGATTCTTGCCTGAGACAAATCTAGCTTACTTATGTACGAACCAATGTTATCAGAAAGATCTTCATCTTCATGGATTAAAACTATTCCATCAACATTTGAATCTACTGGATATAATAAAAGTGTTTTAAGATTATAAATATTCTTTGTTTCAAATTCTGTTACTTTTGGGGCATTAGTTAATGCTATAAGAATTTGTTTTGACTTTTCACCTTCATAATTCATCCAAAGAATAGCGTCACCATCTTGCAAATGGGTATTTTCTTTTAAAATAATTGGTGGCAAGTATTCATCTGTTATATTTCTCATATAACAATTTTTAAGAGCTATTTCTATTTCTTCTACTTTTAATCCTACACCATTTCTAATTAAATCATAATATATTTTAGTTCTATCCCATTTTTCTTCAGAATCCATAGCATAATATCTACCACATATAGTTGCAATAGGAACACCTGTTTCTTCTATTTCTCTAATATATCTAAGTGCACTTTTTGTTTCAACATCTTTCCCGTCAGAAATAAAATCAACAACCATTTTTATATTTTGTGTTTTTAAAAAATTGATTACATTGATAGTATCTTTAATATTAGAATTAACTCCTCCATCACTCATTAATCCCATTATATGAAGGGTTTTATCTTTTTCCTTTATATGCTCAAGCATATTTTTAATAGGTGTATTTGTAGCAAGACTATCTATATCTGTAAAATCAGTCGCATAAGAGCTTTTTTGTCTTAGCTTTTGACCAGAAGTAATAGTTTCATAACCAATAGTACTGTTCCCTGGTTGATTTTCACTAAGGCCTATCGCTACACCACTAGCTTCTAATTTTGCAAAAGGATATTCATTAAATATCTTATCAAAAGTCTCAGTCTTTGCGGTTTTAAAAGCGTTCCCTTCATCGCCATCGTTAAATCCAATTCCATCAACAATAAGTGTTAATATTTTTTTCATAAGTAAGTCCCTTTCAAAAAAACTTTGCATATATATAATAGCATAAAACAAATAAAGTTTCTACCAAAAGAAAAAGCAAAGATTACTTCTTTGCCTTCTTTGAATCTTTAATTACATCTTGACAAAACTTAATATTGTATTTATAGAACCTTTTTAATCTTTTTGGCTCTTTAAAAATTCTATATAGCCACTCTAAATTTAATTTTATAAATACCTTTGGTGCACGCTTTTTTGTTCCACTTAAAACATCAAAACTTCCACCTACACCAACATATATTCCTTTTTTAGCATTCTTTATACCACTTATTATTAATTCTTCTTGCATTGGTATACCAAGCGCTACAAGGCATATATCAGGATTTAGTTTTACTACTTTTTCAAACTCTTTTTCTTTATCTTTTATATAACCATTTGTATATCCAAGTAGTTTTAATCCTTTATATTTAGTTTTAGTTAAATCTGCAAGGGTTTTAACTACTTCTTCTTCAGCGCCAAAAAGGTATATACTCTTTTTCTTTTTAGCGCCATAATTAAGTAGCAGATTAGCAATATCACATCCTGGAATTCTTTCTTTAATATCAATTCCATAGTATTTAGCCATCTTTTTAATAGCAATACCATCAGAGACAACATCATTTTCTTTATTCATGATTGCATCTTTTAATACCTTATTATCTTTTGCAATATAAAGCATCTCCGGATTAGCAGTTAAAATAAACTTTTTAGTCCCTTTATCCACATATTTTTTAAGTTTTTTATAATAATCCTCACTAGAACCTGTATAGATTCTTTCAAACATTTCTCTCATATTAAAGCTCCGATATTTCTTTTAACCATCTTTTTTGAACGGTTTCAAAAGTATATAAATTAGAAGTTTTAATTGCTTCTTCTTGATATTTCTTTTTATCTTTTTTATTCATATATTCTATTATCTTATCTGCCATTAAGTTCTTATCTCTATTTGGAATTAAGAACCCATTTTTATTGTTTTTAACCAGCTCCTTAGCTCCTGTAATATTTTCATAGGCAATTACAGGTATACCAGAACTCATCGCTTCAAGAAGCACTATTCCAAATGATTCCTTTAAAGAACACATAACATATAATCCAGCTTTTTTATAGCTTTCATTTATTTCATCACTAGCTTTAAAACCATAAAGTGTTACATATTTTTCAAGATCATATTTTTTAATCTTATTTTCAATGGCGCGTTTTTCACTGCCATCGCCATATATTTCAAGTTTAATTCTTTTATCTTTGTCATGAACTAACTTAAATACATCAATAAGTTCTAACATTCCCTTTTCTTTTTCAAGTCTACCAACAGATATTAAACTTTTATTTAATTTAGACTTCGCTGTATATTCATAATCAACACTATTTGGAATGCATTTAACATTAATCTTTAAATTATGTTTATATACTTCATAAGCAGTTTTAGATACTGTAACAAATAAATCTAAATTAGTAAGTTTCTTATTAACTCTATTAATAAATTTTTCGCTTATATCAAAATTATGCTCTATACCTATCTTCTTAGCATTAACTCTTCCATAGTTACTTAGAATTTCACTAAAACTTTCTCTAGTTGAAATAATATATCTTGCATTACTATAACTTACAATATTTCTTAAACCTATATATTTAAGATGTAATATTTTAATAGATTCTATACCTATTTTAAATACTTTAATTAAATTAAACTTCTTTAATGCATTTATAAACTCTTTTTTCTTAGGTACATAATTACATAAATATTTAACTTTAACATTATCGTTTAAAAGATATGGTATTGTATCTACAGTTTTATACAAAGTCAAAATTTCAACATCATAGTTTTTACTAAGCATATTAGCAATACTTATAGTGCTTCTTTCTGCGCCTCCAAAACCTAAATGTAATGATAATATTTCTACTTTTTTGCTATCGATATTTTTCTTTCTAAACGCACCTGCTTCATTCATAGCATACGCCATATATAAAGCAACGTATATAGATACTGCAGGCCCAATTAAAATATGCCCACTTATACATGATATTGCAAGAGATAATAATACCATTAGATTATAAAATATCATTTCAGCACTAATCTTATTTCTTAATAGATATCTAATTGTTGTAAACCAAAGGTATAAAAATGGAAATACGACTAAAGCACATGCAAGTATACCCATATGATAATAAATATCGATTATATCTATCTCAACAAGTTTTTCTACTCTATCATTATTTATCTTACTTGTATCACTAAAACCAAGTCCAAATAAGAATGTATACAAATCATAATTCTCTTTATATATATCCATTGTATCAAGTAAGTATTCATCTCTATTACTTAAAAGTGCTAAAGCAAGAGTTTGTAGTTTTACCCATTTAGAATCATAATTAATCTTAAATTTCCTATGTTCTTTTCTTTCATTTTGTATATTTTTTTCTAAATTATTTAAACTATATCCATTATACATTATAAATATTACACTTATAAAAACTAAAAAATACGCAATTACATCTTTAGTTATTTTCTTATCTTCAAATAATTTCTTTATAAGCATAATAAATCCAACTATCACTAGTCCAAAGAATGATACTTTAGTCCCTATTCTACTAAGTATATAAATAACTGGTAAAATGAGTATAAACCCAAGAACTTTCTTGTTATCCATTAGTTTATATATAAATGGAAATAAAAGTGTAACTATAGATGATATCTCATTCCCAGAAAAGAACCATCCTACAAATCCATTTTTCTTATTTGTATATGTATTATATGCAGTGTTTGTAATAAATGGAACAAACAATAAAATTGCATATAAAATAATAGTTATAAATAAAACTTTATTAATCTCTTTTTTATCAAATCCACTATCATTATAAAAACATAAAAATGCAAAAAACATAACAGGAAAAAACGCAAACTTAGCAAGATAAGATATTTCCTGAAATAAAAACCCTTCTTTTAAAAGTACTGTTTTCATTGCAAAATAAAGCACAAAATATATTCCCAGTATTATAATATATTTCTTACTTACACTTTTATATTTAGAACCTGTTATAAAAAAGATATATACTAAAAAATATAGTAATATCAAAGCTTTAACTACAATACCAAGAGTTACAGGCATATTAAAATTTCTAACTGTAAAACTTGTAATAACATCTATAAATGGCAAAAGGATTAATAATTTGTTAAATATTTTGTGTTTATTCTCTGTCATTTCTTCTCCTTGATTTTCTTGTGTTCAAATAATATATCTGTTTTAATAACTACAAACAAAAGTAATACTATTAAAGCAATATAAATATATGATGCTATTTTATTATCACCAATTGTTATAAATATAGATACTGCCGCAAAGGCAAGATTAATTAAGTATATTAGAACTATAGATGTTTTAGTTGAAAACTTAAGTTTAAGCAATTGATGATGAAAATGTTCTTTATCAGGTGATCCTATTGGTTCTCCTTTTAATGTTCTTCTAAGTATCGCAAATAATGTATCGAATATAGGTATTGCAAGTATAATAAGTGGTATTAAGAAACTTTTAAATGTAATGTTCTTAAATCCAAGTAATGATATAATTGCAATCATAAAACCTAAGAATTGACTACCAGAATCTCCCATAAATATAGATGCTGGAGGGAAATTAAATACTAAGAATCCTAACGTTGCACCAAGCATAATAATACTTAGGATTATATCTAATCCACCTATTCTATTAGTAAGTATAGCCATTATAGCAATAGTTAAAAAGTATATAGAAGAGATACCTCCAGCAAGACCATCTAATCCATCTATTAAGTTAATTATATTAATGCATGCAAGTATGAAAAATAATGTTACATATGGTGCAAGACCACCAAAATCAAGATAATAATTAAAGATATATGCATCTTTTAAAACAATACCACCATAAAACACTATTATTATACTAGCGATTAGCTGTCCTATAAGTTTATATCTAGCTTTAAGCGGATTAATATCATCAACTATTCCAAATAATATTATAATAAATGAAGCTATTATTATTGATAACATCTGAGTAGTTGGTTGCCCAAATATCATATAATTAATTAAAAATGATAAAAAGATAGCAAGTCCACCTAGCCTAGGCATAGGTTTAGTATGTACTTTTCTTTTATTAGGTATATCAAGTGCATTTACATGCACAGAGACTTTCTTACATATTGGAACAAGTATTAAACTAACTAAAAAGCTTGTTATAGCCATTAGGTATACACTATGTCCATTTACTACTAGATTCATAGAACCACTCATTTCTTATCAATATTATACCTCAAATATATCAAAATACAAATTATAACTTTTTAATAATACAAAAAAAGCAACAAAGTTGCCTTTTTAAGGATTATCTACTTCACTTGTATCAATGATATATGGATTATTCTTGCTTCCATCGCCATTAATGTATTCTGTGCCTGGTTTAAGGGATACTACTGGACGAACCGCTTTTGAACTAGTTGGACTACCAGAATTCAAATTATCATTTGCTCTTGCATAATAGATTGTTTCGTTCTGACGTGGTGTCATTGTCCATGCTTCAGAGTTGTTATAGGAATATTGAAGGTTTCCCATCATTTGCTTTTCTTCCCAAGTAATTAAGCCTATTGGATATTTTAATTTTGCTATTTCGTTATTAACACTAAATTTATCTGTTTCATTTTTACACAGCAAGTCCTTTGAAGTAATATATTCTGTAAATATAACCGCTTGTCTTATAGTTCCACCATTAGGATTTAATCCTCCCATTTTCTCTATAGTTCTGTCATTACAAAATATAGTGTCTTCTAAATATTGAGAATTATTAATCATATTAGATTCAAACCAATTTTCTATATAAGTCTTTATTGTCGAATCATTATTATTTACACCCTGAGAATACATCATTTCATAAATTATATCATTAATACTTTTTCCTTCATGTAAGATATAATAGTATATTGTCGGATTATACCAGTAATATATATAATATAATTCTGTACACTTTCCTGTTTTATTAAAACACGTATAATGGTTTTTATCTATTTGTGTATATTTATTATGCCAATCCCAAAATTGCATTTTGTTTGCAACTTCAGTATCTTTTAAAACATATTCATATTCACCAGTTTCTTCATTTAATAAATAATCAAAATCATTTCCATATATATAATTATCATCTATATTCTCAGAATTATATGATTGTAATGTGGTTGATATCGTAAATATTGGATTGTTACATGGGTTTTGTCCTATACATATATATTTGTTATTATACTCATTATATCCTGAAAACCACTCAGTTTTTGGAGTTGCAACTATTGATGTTTCATCATTGTTTTTTATGGTATACTTTCCGTCTTGTTTTTCATATGTATTTCCTATATAGAAGATAGGATTAACATCATCAATTGTTTCACCATTTTTTAGTTCTATATAATATACATATTCCCCTGATACTCCTACTACATATCTTATTGTGGTTGTATTATAATCAGGATTAGTATTTGAAAATGTATACGTTCCTGTAAGCACCTCGTTACAATTCCCGTTTGCTATGCATTCCTGTGCAGTAAACCTATCATCTCCATCGGTATCAGGGTCATTATATAATTTATATCTGTTGGCAGCACTTTGATTATATTCATAAGTGTTTGCATAGTAATGACTTTTATTAATTGTTGTTCTTGAAAAAACAGTTGTAGAAGGTGATGTGTTTTTACTTGTCTGTTTATAAACATTATTATATTTATATCCAAGATATGCAATAGAATTATTGGCTAAATTAAATTGACTATTTTGGGATAATGAACTATTTCCTCCATTATTATCACAAACACCTTGACTATTTGGAATTCCGTTATATAAAAGTTTTACCCCTCCTGTATCTGTAGTTCTAAGTATTTGCCAACAAAATCCACCAAATATTACATTGTTCATTTGATTAATTGTTTGAATTACTGATTGATTATTTGCATAAAAATAGTATATTTTTTCATTACCATCGATATTATAAGAATCTTGATGTTCTCCAGTGTATAATTTTAAATAGCTGATTTGGTTAGACAGACTAGCAATTTCTTTATAAAGCGTTGTTTTTTCATGCAGATTTCCATTCATTGATTTATTAATAGATTGTCTTGTCCATATTGCACGGATATGAACATCACTTTCAGGCATTATAAATGTATCATCATTTATTTTAGTTACATTCTCTTCAATATTCCATCCCTTAAATTCATAGCCCAAGCAAGAAAGAGTTGTATCTTTTTTAGTTACTTTATCAAATACAAAGTGATTTTCACTTTCTATTTCTTCTAAATTACATTCTGTAGGCGTGTTTACATCATAATAAACATCATAATTATTTTTTAGTATTGGTGTATCTGTGCTTGATTTTGTTTTATTATTTCCACTTATTTGATAATCTATATCTAGTTTTTTATTAGTTGGATATAGTCCTTTCACATCTTTATATTCATCTTTTAGTTTTAGTTTGATAGTAAGTGTATCTTCGCTTCCTGTTATAAACGAGTTGTCTCTAAGGTTCCATTCTATTTTATTATCATTATCTTCTATTTCAAAGTATTCATCATTTATATAATCTGTTATATTTAGTTTTTCATAAACTTCTGGTGATACAGTTGCTTCAAATAACACATTATTTAGTGAATCTATT